>NZ_NCVJ01000021.1:330063-660127 GCF_002096815.1 Streptococcus mitis | reverse complement strand
GTTAAAACCTATAAGGTTAAAACGATTTTTACAGAAAGTAATGCTTCTTCGAAAGTAGCTGAAACTCTTGTCAAATCAACAGGTGTGGGTCTAAAAACTCTGAATCCTTTAGAGGCAGACCCACAAAATGACAAGACTTATCTAGAAAACCTTGAAGAAAATATGAGCATTTTAGCAGAAGAATTGAAATGAGGAGATTATGAAAATCAATAAAAAATATCTAGCTGGGTCAGCAGCTGCACTTTTTTTAAGTGTCTGTGCTTATGAACTAGGTTTGCATCAAGCCCAAACTGTAAAAGAAAATAACCGTGTTTCTTACATCGATGGCAACCAACCAAGCCAAAAGGCAGAGACTTTGACACCTGATGAAGTCAGTAAAAAAGAAGGTATCAATGCCGAGCAAATTGTTATCAAAATTACGGATCAAGGTTATGTGACTTCTCATGGAGACCATTATCATTACTATAATGGCAAGGTTCCTTATGATGCTATCATTAGTGAAGAACTGCTGATGAAAGATCCGAATTATCAGTTGAAGGATTCAGACATTGTCAATGAGATCAAGGGTGGCTATGTGATTAAGGTAGACGGGAAATACTATGTTTACCTTAAAGATGCGGCCCATGCTGATAATGTTCGCTCAAAAGAAGAAATTACTCGTCAGAAGCAGGAACACGGTAGTAATCACGGAGGTGGTTCTAGCGATAAAGAGGTAGTCGCTGCCAGAGCTCAGGGTCGTTATACAACAGATGATGGTTATATCTTTAATGCATCTGATATTATAGAAGATACGGGCGATGCCTATATCGTTCCTCATGGTAATCACTTCCATTATATTCCTAAGAGTGACTTGTCTGCCAGTGAATTAGCCGCTGCTCGAGCCTTCCTAGCTGGAAAAGGTAGTCAAACAAGCTCAGTTGGCTATCGTCCGTCTACAAATTCTTCTAACAGTAGCTCATCAGAGGCATCGAATAGTAGTTCATATGGACAAACAAATCAAAGCAATGTTGAGACAAATACCAGAAGATGGGCTCCAAGTGTTAGCCCACAAGTGGATAATAGCTATCAAGAAAGTCCGAGTGAAGATGTATCTAGTCTCTTGAAACAACTTTATGCCTTGCCACTCAGTCAACGACATGTGGAATCAGATGGGCTTGTCTTTGATCCGGCGCAGATTACAAGAAAAACTGCGAATGGTGTTGCAGTCCCCCACGGAGACCATTATCACTTTATCCCTTATTCTCAAATGTCTGATTTAGAGCAGAAGATTGCAAGAATGATTTCTGAAAATTATCAAGGAAATCATACAACTGCAGGTGGTAAAGAATTAAAACCGATTCCGACTCCAAGCCTTCCAAAACCAATTCCTGCTCCAGAGCTTACCCCAATACCAAGTCCACAACCTGTACCAAATCCTCAACCAGCTCCAAGCAATCCAATTGATGGAAAATTGGTAAAACAGGCGATTCGAAAGGTGGTTGATGGTTATGTCTTTGAAGAGAATGGAACTTCGCGTTATATCTCTGACAAGGAACTTTCAGCAGAAACTGTTGCAGCCATTGATGATAAACTTGCCAAACAAGAAAGTTTGTCTCATGAGTTAGGAGCTAAGAAAACCAATCTTGCATCTGCGGATCAAAAATTTTACAACAAAATTTATGATTTACTAGCAACAGTTCATCAAGATTTGATTTCCAATAAAGGGCGCCAAGCTGATTTTGACGCTTTGGATAGACTATTGGAACGTCTCAATGATGAGTCAAGTGATAAAGTCAAGTTAGTTGATGATATCCTTGCTTTTCTAGCACCAATTACCCATCCTGAACGTCTTGGAAAACCAAATTCTCAAATTGCTTATACAGATGTTGAAATTAAATTAGCGAAATTAGCAGGTAAGTATACAACAGAAGATGGGTATATCTTTGACATTCGTGATATTACCAGTGATGAGGGAGATGCTTATGTAACTCCGCATATGACCCATAGTCATTGGATTAAGAAAGAGAGCTTGTCTGAAGCTGAAAGAGTAGCAGCCCAGGCTTATGCTAAAGAGAAAGGTTTGACACCTCCTTCAACAGAGAATCAGGGTTCAGGAGATACTGAGGTTAAAGGAGTAGAAGCAATCTATAATAAAGTGAAAGCAGCTAAGAAGGTCCCACTTGATCATATTCCTTACAATCTACAACATACTGTTGAAGTAAAAAATGGTAGCTTAATTATACCTCATTACGACCATTACCATAACATTAAATTTGGTTGGTTTGATGAAGGACTCTATGAAGCACCTAAGGGTTATAGCCTGGAGGATCTCTTTGCGACTGTAAAATATTACGTTGAACATCCTGAAGAACGTCCTCACTCAGATAATGGTTGGGGAAATGCCAGCGACCATGTTCGTAAAAATAAGGCAGACCAAGACAGTAAATCTGATGAAGATAAGGAAGATCGTCATGAATCAGACGAGTCAACTCGTCCTGAATCTGATGAAAAAGAGAATCACGCTGCTTTAAATCCTTCAGTAGATAATCTTTATAAACCGAGTACTGATGAAGAAGAGACAGCGGAGGAGTCTAAAGATAAAACAGACGAAGATGAAGTCCCTCAAGTAGAGACTAAAAAAGTAGAAGCTAAACTCAAAGAAGCAGAAGCTTTACTTGCCAAAGTAACGGATGCTAGTCTAAAAGCTAATGCGACAGAAACCCTGGCTGGTTTACGAAATAACTTGAGTCTGCAAACCATGGATAATAATGGTATCATGGCAGAAGCAGAAAAATTACTTGCGTTGTTAAAAGGGAGTAATCCTTCACCTGTAAATAAGGAAAAAACAAACTAATTAAAAATGGGAGTCTCGATAAGAGGCTTTCATTTTTAATTATGTATATACGAAAAATTCTTGACAAGCAGTACTAAAAAGAGTAAACTATTAACTAGTTAATTAACCAGTTTATCATTTATGGTGAATCAAATAGAGTTAAGAAAAGAGGAAAGAATGAAAATCAATAAAAAATATCTAGCTGGGTCAGCAGCTGCACTTTTTTTAAGTGTCTGTGCTTATGAACTAGGTTTGCATCAAGCCCAAACTGTAAAAGAAAATAACCGTGTTTCTTACATCGATGGCAACCAACCAAGCCAAAAGGCAGAGACTTTGACACCTGATGAAGTCAGTAAAAAAGAAGGTATCAATGCCGAGCAAATTGTTATCAAAATTACGGATCAAGGTTATGTGACTTCTCATGGAGACCATTATCATTACTATAATGGCAAGGTTCCTTATGATGCTATCATTAGTGAAGAACTGCTGATGAAAGATCCGAATTATCAGTTGAAGGATTCAGACATTGTCAATGAGATCAAGGGTGGCTATGTGATTAAGGTAGACGGGAAATACTATGTTTACCTTAAAGATGCGGCCCATGCTGATAATGTTCGCTCAAAAGAAGAAATTACTCGTCAGAAGCAGGAACACGGTAGTAATCACGGAGGTGGTTCTAGCGATAAAGAGGTAGTCGCTGCCAGAGCTCAGGGTCGTTATACAACAGATGATGGTTATATCTTTAATGCATCTGATATTATAGAAGATACGGGCGATGCCTATATCGTTCCTCATGGTAATCACTTCCATTATATTCCTAAGAGTGACTTGTCTGCCAGTGAATTAGCCGCTGCTCGAGCCTTCCTAGCTGGAAAAGGTAGTCAAACAAGCTCAGTTGGCTATCGTCCGTCTACAAATTCTTCTAACAGTAGCTCATCAGAGGCATCGAATAGTAGTTCATATGGACAAACAAATCAAAGCAATGTTGAGACAAATACCAGAAGATGGGCTCCAAGTGTTAGCCCACAAGTGGATAATAGCTATCAAGAAAGTCCGAGTGAAGATGTATCTAGTCTCTTGAAACAACTTTATGCCTTGCCACTCAGTCAACGACATGTGGAATCAGATGGGCTTGTCTTTGATCCGGCGCAGATTACAAGAAAAACTGCAAATGGTGTTGCAGTGCCTCACGGAGACCATTATCATTTTATCCCTTATTCTCAAATGTCTGATTTAGAGCAGAAGATTGCGAGAATGATTTCAGTAAAAGGACAAAATAACGGAAACAACAGGCCAGTAAATACTCAAAAGCCAACAAACAGTACAGTTGAGCATACATTTTTAGGAAATTCAATTAAGGCTTATGGTAAGGGTTTGGATGGCAAACCATATGACACTAGTGATGGATATGTATTCAGTAAAGATTCTATCTATTCAGTTGATAAATCAGGCATTATAGCGAGACATCGAAATCATTTCCATTATGTGGGATTTGGAGAGTTAGAACAATTTGAACTAGATGAAGTTAGCAAGTGGATGAAGGAAAAAGGCCAACCTAATGAGAGTGTTATTCCTTCAGAGAATATGGATAACAAAGAAAAACCAAAATTTGATTCAAAAAAAGTGACTGGTAAAGTGACTAAAGATGGTAAAGTAGGCTATGTTCTTAAAGAAAACGGAAAAGAATACTTCTACTCTCGAGATGAACTTGATCTTACTCAAATTGCTTTTTCTGAACAAGAACTCATGCTTAAGGATCGAGATCATTATCGCTATGATATTGTGGACACAGGGATCAAACCAAGATTGGCTGTAGATGTCTCAAGTTTGCCGATGCATGCAGCGAATACTACCTATGATACTGGAAGTTCATTCATTATTCCACACATTGATCATATTCACGTTGTGCCTTACTCATGGTTAGAGCCTGATCAAATTGCGACTATTAAATATGTCATGCAACACCCTGAGGTTCGTCCTGAAGTTTGGTCTAAGCCGGGTCACGAGGACTCAGGTTCCGTTATCGCTAATGTGACTCCTATTGAAAAACGCACTGGAATGCAGAATTGGCAAATTATCCATTCTGCTGAAGAAGTTCAGAAAGCTCTTGCAGAAGGTCGATTTGCAACTCCAGATGGTTATATTTTTGATCCGAAAGATGTATTGGCAAAAGAAACTTTTGTATGGGAAGACAAATCATTTAGTATTCCAAGAGCTGGAGGTGGTTCATTGAGAAGTATCACTAAATCCGACTTATCAGAAGTAGAGTGGAAACAAGCTCAAGACTTAATTGCCAAAAGAATGAAAGAAAAAGACTCCAAAACTGAAACGACTACACATCCTAATGAAGAATTAAAACCTGATTCAAACAATACTGAAAATAGTGATAAGAATAAGACTGCTGTAGATAAAAATGAAGAGCAACCGAAGAAAAATATAGGGGTGAATGAGACTGGTACAACAAACGGAATTCCTTCAGAAAATAAAGAAAATTCCAAAGAAGAAAATGACGATGATTTACCAAACTATGGGTTAGATAAAGTAACTTTAAATGAACATATAGAAAAGTTAGCGAAAATTGCTCAAATTGATCCTAAGTTTCTAATCTTTCAACCAGAAGGGGTTCAATTTTACAATAAAAACGGTGAATTAGTGATGTATGACATTAAGACACTAAAACAAATAAAACCTTAAAAGATTTTTATTAGTTATAATCTATTCGAAAGGATATTGTTCTATTTTTGATAGAATAATGTCCTTTTCTTTGTTAAAAAAGCTGGGGTTTACTGTCTTAAAAAAATGAATCAAAGAGTCCTAAGCAGTGATTTTATTTTTGACGATTAAAAATCTTGACTTATTAAATAAAAAAAGATAAACTATTTACTAGTTAATTAAATGGTTAAACACTAGTTAAGGAGTTATGGTGAAAAAGAGGACGATTTTAGTATTGATGAGCAGTGTATTGGCTCTGGTATTAGCTGCTTGTGGCCAAAAGGAAAGCCAGTCAGGTAAAGGGATGAAAATCGTGACCAGTTTTTACCCTATCTATGCCATGGTTAAGGAAGTATCTGGTGACTTGAATGATGTTCGGATGATTCAGTCAAGTAGCGGTATTCACTCCTTTGAACCTTCGGCAAATGACATTGCAGCCATCTATGATGCAGATGTCTTTGTTTACCATTCTCATACGCTTGAATCTTGGGCAGGAAGTCTGGATCCCAATCTAAAAAAATCCAAAGTTAAGGTTTTAGAGGCTTCTGAAGGAATGACATTGGATCGTGTCCCAGGGCTAGAAGATGTGGAAGCAGGGGATGGAGTTGATGAAAAGACACTCTATGACCCTCACACATGGCTAGATCCTGAAAAAGCTGGCGAAGAAGCCCAGATTATCGCTGATAAACTTTCAGAGGTTGATAGTGAGCACAAAGAAACTTATCAGAAAAATGCGCAAGCCTTTATCAAAAAAGCTCAAGAATTAACTAATAGATTCCAGCCTAAATTTGAAAAAGCGAGTCAGAAAACATTTGTAACCCAACATACAGCCTTTTCTTATCTAGCTAAGCGATTTGGACTCAATCAACTTGGAATCGCAGGTATCTCTCCAGAACAAGAACCAAGTCCAAGACAACTAACAGAAATTCAGGAATTTGTTAAAACCTATAAGGTTAAAACGATTTTTACAGAAAGTAATGCTTCTTCGAAAGTAGCTGAAACTCTTGTCAAATCAACAGGTGTGGGTCTTAAAACTCTGAATCCTTTAGAGGCGGACCCAAAAAATGACAAGACTTATCTAGAAAATCTTGAAGAAAATATGAGTATTTTAGCAGAAGAATTGAAATGAGGAGATTATGAAAATAAATAAGAAGAAACTTGCTGCTGGTGCAGCTGTCGTCCTTTCTTTAAGTCTTTGTATTTATGCATTGAATCAACATCAGACAGGAGAGAACAAAGATACGAATCGTGTATCTTATGTCGATGGGAAACAAGACACTCAAAAAACAGAGACACAAACACCAGATCAAGTCAGCAAAAAAGAAGATATCCAGGCTGAACAGATTGTTGTGAAAATTACTGATCAAGGTTATGTGACTTCACACGGTGATCATTTCCATTATTATAATGGGAAAGTTCCTTTTGATGCGATTTTCAGTGAAGAACTTTTGATGAAAGATGCCAATTATCAACTTAAAGACGCTGATATTGTTAACGAAGTCAAAGGTGGTTACATTATCAAGGTGGATGGTAAGTATTATGTTTACCTTAAGGATGTGGCACATGCGGATAACGTTCGTTCGAAGGACGAAATTGAACGCCAAAAACAAGGTCATACTCACGATGCACCAACATCTCATAGTGCAGTGGCGCTTGCTCAATCTCAAGGTCGCTATACTACTGATGATGGCTACATCTTTAATGCATCTGATATTATAGAGGATACTGGTGATGCTTATATCGTCCCTCACGGAGGACATTACCACTACATTCCAAAGAGTTCCTTGTCTGCTAGTGAATTGGCTGCAGCACAAGCTTACCTCTCTGGAACTAGAAATCAGCCTAGTGTGACTGACTATCGTCCAAGTACAAATGGGACTGGTCAAACTACCAAGCCTATTCAACAGGCTGAAATACCAAGTAATAAAGCCGAGAGTCTTCAAAGTCTATTACAGCAGCTCTATGCTCTTCCAAGTACTCAACGATATGCTGAATCGGATGGTTTGACTTTTGATCCTGCTAAGATTTTAAGCAGGACACCGAGTGGTGTAGCGATTCCTCATGGAAATCACTATCATTTCATTCCCTATACAAAGCTTTCTGCATTAGAAGAAAAGATTGCGAGAATGATTCCTCTAACTAGTGACAGTGTGAAACCAACACCATTGGAGAATCCAAGCAAACCAGCAGAAAAACCTACTCAGCAAAACCATCATCATGAGAAAGACGGTGACCATGGAAGTCAGGCCCCTAAGCATGAAGAGCATGGACATGATGGAGATGGACATGACCACCATCATGATGAAGACCATGATCACGGTTTTGATGCCGATCGTGTCATTAGTGAGGATGATCAAGGCTTTGTCATGACTCATGGTGACCACAATCATTACTTCTTTAAGAAGGATCTAACACCAGAACAAATTAAGGCCGCACAGAATCATCTGAAAAGTAAAACGCCATCAGTACCAAGTCCAGCCCATGATGATCACGATGAAGATACACACGGTCATCACCATGACGAACATGGTCATGGTTTTGATGCCAATCGTGTCATCAGTGAGGATGCGGCAGGCTTTGTCATGACTCATGGTGACCACAATCATTACTTCTTCAAGAAGGATCTAACACCAGAACAAATTAAGGCCGCACAGAATCATCTGAAAAGTAAAACGCCATCAGTACCAAGTCCAGCTCATGATGATCACGATGAAGATACACACGGTCATCACCATGACGAACATGGTCATGATTTTGATGTCAATCGAATTATCAGTGAAGATGCAGCAGGCTTTATCATGACCCATGGTGACCACAATCATTATTTCTTTAAGAAGGATCTAACACCAGAACAAATCAAGGCGGCGCAGAATCATTTGAGAGGTAAGACGCTAGTAACACCAAGTCCAGCTCATGAAAATCAATATGGCAATGATCATGGCCACCATCATGATGAAGACCATGATCACGGTTTTGATGCTAATCGTGTCATAAGTGAGGATGAGCAAGGCTTTGTTATGAGTCACGGTGATCACAATCATTATTTCTTTAAGAAAGATTTGACAGCAGACCAAATTAAGGCGGCGCAAGACCACTTGAAAGGGGCGAATACAACAACACCAAGCCCAGCTCATGATGACGATCACGACGAAGATCATCATGGACACCATCATGGTGAGGAACACGATCACGGTTTTGATGCCAATCGTGTCATTAGTGAGGATGAGCAAGGCTTTGTGATGTCACACGGTGATCACAATCATTACTTCTTCAAGAAGGATTTGACAGCTGACCAAATTAAGGCCGCGCAGGATCATTTGAAAACACATCATGATGCAGAGCCTGTAAAACCTCTTGCTAAAACGGTAGAGTCTTTCTCAAGAGATGCTAGTGATGATGAAAAAATAGCTTACATTTCAAAGACCTATGGTGTACCACTTGAAGCTATTAGAATTTCAAACGGCTTCTTTGTCTTTGGGAATCCAGACCAAGCCTACGATCCAACTCATATCCACCCATATGCTGTTCGTAAGGAACACGTTCGAATTCCGCTCCAAACTGGAAATCCAGAACTTGATTTCCTAAATGAACTCTATACCACTGCTTTGCGAGATGGTGTGTCTCCGTATAGTTTACAGGTAGAAAATGGTAGTTTTGTGATTCCTCATGGCGACCACAATCACTACATCAAGGTTCAAACGAAGGGCTATGAAGTAGCGTTAAAAAACAAGATTCCAGCCCTACAATCCAACTACCAACCTGGTGCTTTTGATGAGAAGGCGGTCTTGGCAAAAGTAGACCAACTTCTATCTGATAGCAGAAGCATCTATAAAGACAAGCCTATTGCACAAAGACAGATTGAGTTAGCCTTAGGTCAGTTTACTGAAAACATGAAGAAACTGGCAACTAACTCTACAGCGGGTTATCTTGCAACACTTGAACTCTTTGATAAGCAATATATCCATATTGATGAAAGTGTCAAACCTGTTGAAACGAGCGCTCTAGATAAGAAATATCAAGCCTTGATTGATAAAATCAACACACTGGATACAGATTCTTATGGACTTCCTAAGAAAGACCTTCTCGTTCGACTTCAAGAAGCTAAGTTAGCTAAAGATGAGGCTGGTTTATCAGCGGTTGAATCACAACTTCAGGCTCTTCAAGACTTTAATGACCGAACAGGTGTTACAACTGTAGAATACATCAAGTATTTCTACGAACACGTAAATGACGGTCGTTTGAGTGATGAACTTCGAAACAAAGTAGCTCAGTTGACTTGGACCTTGTATCAATCTCAATCCTTCCTGAAGGCAGCAGAATTGAACAAATTATTCCCAAGTATCTATCAGGCAAAACAAGAAGTGGAAGAAGCTTTGAAAGCTCAACCAACTACTGCGAAATCAAGTCAGACAGTTCTAGATACTGAAAAAGTTGATAATCAAAGTGCCAAGACAGCTATTTATGGTTTCTTGAAAGAATTGTACGGAGACTTTATGCCGGAAGAGCATGTCAATCATGTTAGCAAGGAACAAGTAGAAAGTCTCTTGAGCAAGGCAAATCAACTCTTGGAACAAATCCAAGAAGAAGGCATCAGACAATCCTTGGCAGAAGAAGTAGAAAATCTCAAAGCTGCCACAAACAAGGCTGATGCAGACTTGGATGAAGTAAACAGTCAGGTGAAAGATGTCTTAACTCGTATCGCTAGCGCCCTTCAACAAGAGAAGGAAAATGCTGAGCAAGATCCTCAGACGCTTGTTCTCTATCAAAAACTCTACGATATTCTTATGTCGCTTCATGCTTATTTAGAAAACAATAAGGGTTCTGATGCGGACTTTGATAAGGTTGATGCTCTACTAGATCAACTTTCTGCTAAGAGTAAAGATAAAGCTGCTTTACTTGAATTGACAAAAGCTATTCTGGTCTTGAATCAAGAAATCAAGTCAAAATCAAGTGCAAGTGAAGAAGCAACTCCATCAACAAATGCTGAATCAAATGGTGATAAGACAAGTGCTGAGAACCAACCAAACGTAGCTGTAGAATCTAACAGTGATACTGCAAACGACGAAAACAAACCAAACAACGCAACAGATTCTAAACCTGCTGAATCAACTTCAGAAAAGGAAACAACAGAATCTACAACAAGTACTGGAAATCAAGAAAAACCAGCTCAATAAAAAGAAAGGCGAAGTAGCTGAGCTACCTCGTCTTTTTTAGTCTTTATAAGCTACGATACCAATGATGGTATCAACTGCACGTTCCATAGTCTGAAGGCTAACGTATTCAAAACGTCCGTGCATGTTTTCACCACCCGCAAAGATATTTGGAGTTGGGATTCCCATAAAGGAAATTTTAGAGCCGTCTGTTCCACCACGGATTGGTTCGATAATAGGTGTGATACCCAGATCTTCCATAACGGCTTTAGCAATGGTAATTGGCGTCATATCCTTCTCAATGACTTCTTTCATATTGTAATACTGGTCTGTCAAGTTTAGGGTGACACGGTCACTACCAAGTTCTTGATTCATCTTATCAACAATAGACTGCATAGCTGCTTTACGCGCTTCAAAGGCATCTTTTTCAAAATCGCGAATGATGTAGCTTGCACGCGCCTCCTCGACACTACCAGTCACATCCATAAGATGATAGAATCCTTGGTAACCATCCGTTAACTCAGGTCGGTCATTCTCTGGAAGTTGATTATGAAAATCAATTGCTAGCTGAAGAGCGTTGACCATCTGACCTTTGGCAGTACCAGGGTGAACATTGCGCCCTTGGAAATGCAATTCAGCTCCAGCTGCTGAGAATGTCTCGTACTGAAGTTCGCCTAGTGGGCCACCATCAACTGTGTAGGCAAAATCAACATCAAAATCTTCTGCATCAAATTTATTAGCACCAACACCGATTTCCTCATCTGGTCCAAAACCAACACGAATTTCACAGTGCTTGATTTCAGGATGGGCAGTTAGATATTCAATGGCTGTCATAATCTCAGCAATTCCTGACTTGTCATCAGCACCTAGCAAGGTTGTTCCATCGGTTGTGATGAGTGTTTGTCCTGGATATTTTTCAAGACTCTTGAAGTCAGCCGGATCTAATTTGAAACCAGAATTCCCTAGTTCAATCACACCACCATCGTAGTTTTCAATTACCTGTGGATTGACTCCTTCGGCATTAAAATCAGCAGTATCCATGTGGGAGATGAAGCCAATCTTACGTGTTAACGATGGATCGTTGGCTGGCAAGGTTCCAATTGCAAAACCATTTGGTAGATAATAAACATTTTGTAATCCAACACGTTTCATTTCAGGAATTAGGACATTTGTCGCGAAGTCAACCTGACTCTGCGTACTTGGAGTAGTAGTAGAGTGTTCATCAGAGCGCGTGTTGACCTTAACGTAGGTTAAGAAGCGGTCCAAGAGATTGGGGTAAGTCATAAAAAACTCCTTTTGAATTCATTTTTTCCATTGTATCATATAAAGAAAAGAAAAACAAAAGACAGAAGTTAGGGAAATTCTTTGTGTTAGCGTTTACTTATCAACGAATTAATGATAAAATAAACTTGATAAAAACATCACAAGGAAGCAATTATGAAAAAAGCAATTTTAATGATGACTTTCGGTTCGCCAGAAGAGATTACCTTTGAAGGTGTGGCTGATTTTTTCACAAATATTCGTCGTGGAGTGAGACCTCAAGACCACGAGATTCAAACACTCTATGATAATTATGTACGTATTGGAGGTACGCCTCTGCAAAGAATTACCCGTGAAGAAGTTGCCTTAGTAGAAGCTAGACTGGGGAATGAGTATAGTGTCTATTTTGCCAATAAATTTTCCAAACCTTTTATTCCAGATGTGATTGGTCAGATGGAAGAAGATGGAATCGAGCAGTGTATTTGCTTGATTTTGGAGCCCCATTATTCTTTTTATTCTGTCATGGGATACGAGAAATTTTTAGAAAGCAAACAAATTCAATTTTTGGTTATTAAGGATTGGTATCAAGAAGAAGCGCTCTTAAACTATTGGGCTGATGAAATTGCTAAGATTTTAAAAGAAGAAGTAAAGCAGGATAGCTTTAAAGTCATCTTTTCAGCCCATAGTGTTCCTATTTTTGCCTTGGATTTTGGTGATCCTTATATCGATCAAATCTTTGAAAATAGCAAGTTAGTTGCTGAAAAATTAGGTTTGAGTTCCGAGCAATATACAAATACTTGGCAAAGTGAGAGTGATATCGGTATTCCTTGGATTAAGCCAGATGTATTAGAGTACCTCAGAGAACAGACAGAACATCCAGACCATTATATTTTTGTACCAATCAGCTTTATCAGTGAGCACATTGAAGTCTTGTTTGATAACGATGTGGAATGTTATGAGATATGTCAGGAATTGGGTGTCAACTACCATCGTCCACCAATGCCAAATACGGATTCTCGCTTGATTGATGCCTTGGTCAATACAGTCAGAGCCAATGAAGATCAAGAGTTTAAGGAATTTCTCCCAGAAGAAGAAACCTTTGATGAGTTAGTTCCTTCAGATGAGACGAAAAACATTTTGGCCGAATCTCAAGATTTACAAATGCCTGAATTTGTGAAAAAACTGATTGAGAAAAAAGGTCGTGAGAATGTTAAGATGCCTTATCTTATCAAGAAAATGCTTGAGAAAGCAGGTAAATTACCAAAAGAGTAAAGAAAAAAGGATTTAGCTTTGCGCTAGATCCTTTAATAGATTATTTTTTCTCAAGAAGAGCTTTGATTTCTTGAAGTACTTCCAACTCAGTTGGACCAGCTGGAGCTTCCTCAGCAGCTTCTTCTTTCTTAGTAAGGCTTTGAGCTTTTTCAATACCTTTAATAACGAAGAAGAGAACAGTACCGATAACTAGGAAGTTGATAACAGCACTCAAGAATTTACCATATGTAACACCATTCCAAGCAAGATCAGCGATGTTTTGTACTTTCGCAGCTTCCAAGGCTGGATTCAAAATAAGTGGAGTGATGATATCGTTAACAAGTGATGTAACGATTGCACCAAAAGCAGAGGCAATGATCACACCGACAGCAAGGTCAACAACATTACCACGAAGCAAAAATGCTTTAAGATCTTTTAACATTTTCATTTTCCCTTTCAAAAAATTTTTACTCTTAATTATATATTAATTAAGAAGCTCTTGCAAGGTATATGCTTAAATTTTTTCTTATTTTTTAAAAATAAATACCTTACTAAAAATGTAATTGAGGATAATTATTAAGAATTGTGAAATAACTGTTTCAATACTATTAACTTTGTCAATATTATCATTTACAAATTGTCCGATAATATTAGGAAATTGGCTTACAAAGAGAAAAGTTAAAAACAAGTCTAACAGAAAAGTAGAAAGACGTGCTATAGTAAATTTTACTAAACGGATTGACCAATTCTGTCTAGCTTGCTTAAACACGATTGTATCATTTGTGATAAAGGCAAAGAGGATACCGATAATATTTGCTAGTCCAGTAGCGAGAAGTTCTTTGTGTGTTAGTTGATAAATGACTAATCGTGAGAGAATCGAAACTAGGGTTGTTGCAAGGCCAAAAAAGAGATAGGCTAAGATTTCATTGCTAAGAAATTTTTGAATACAAATTTTCATGTTTTTAGTATAGCATAAAGCAGGCTATTGTGCTATACTAGTAAGGTTGATTGAATCAACCCTTGGTGCTTAGCTTCTTTCACCAAGCATATTACACGCGGGAAACCGCCAAAGGAGAAAACATGAAAAAATTAACTATTCGTGATGTTGCAGATATTGCAATCGTTGCTGCTATCTATGTCGTTTTAACTGTCACACCACCCCTAAATGCCATTAGCTATGGTGCTTATCAGTTCCGTATCTCAGAAATGATGAACTTTATGGCTTTTTACAATCCTAAGTACATCATAGGAGTTACCATCGGTTGTATGATTGCTAATTTCTTTAGCTTCGGACTGCTAGATGTCTTTGTTGGTGGTGGATCAACCTTAGTATTCCTCAGTCTAGGTGTTTGGCTCTTTGCAAAATACAGCAAAGATTACCTCTTTAACGGATTAATTCGAAAAGATCATTTTTTCTTTTCAATCCTCTTTTCGATTTCTATGTTTACTATCGCTGCCGAGTTGAATATGGTAGCGCAATTACCATTTTTCCTTACTTGGTTTACAACAGGAATTGGTGAATTTGCTTCATTAATTATTGGAGCGATTATTATCGGTAAAATTGGTCGTCGAATCGATTTAAGCAAATAGAAGAAGACAAGCTAGGTAGCTCTTGCCTGGCTTTTTCTTATGGAAAATATCTAAGGAAACTTGACAAGATTTTCTGATTATAGTATACTTTTCAAGTAAGCTGATTTAGCTCAGTTGGCAGAGCGCATCCATGGTAAGGATGAGGTCGCCGGTTCAATCCCGGCAATTAGCATAATATTTTCAGGGAAACTCTTGAATACAAGAGTTTTTTTCTTATGCTCGCGAGAAAAAATTCTGACTTTTGTATAATAAAAGTCATCCTGCAAAAATTTCTTATTGACAAAACCACTTATTTCTAGTAATATAATAGACGCGATGAGTCGATAGGTAGTCTTCGGACTACTATTGAGCATAAGGAGGTCATAACGCAGGAGCGGACCTTGATGAGTTGTGTGAACTTGCTCATCACATGAAGATGCCTCTTAGTCCCTAGTCTAGCGACTGGGGATTTTTATTTTCCAAAAAATGATGAAAAAGCTTTGCAATTCATGGAAAAAGTAGTATAATACATCTATTATAGAAATTTTTAGAAAATTCCGAAAGAGGTTATTTATGGGATATACAGTTGCTGTAGTCGGCGCGACAGGTGCTGTCGGAGCTCAGATGATAAAAATGTTGGAAGAATCAACACTTCCAATCGATAAAATTCGTTTACTTGCTTCTGCACGTTCAGCAGGCAAGACTTTGAAATTTAAAGATCAAGATATTACGATTGAAGAAACGACTGAAACAGCCTTTGAAGGAGTTGATATTGCTCTCTTTTCAGCAGGTGGTTCTACATCAGCTAAATATGCACCATACGCAGTTAAATCTGGAGCGGTAGTAGTAGATAATACATCTTACTTCCGTCAAAATCCAGATGTTCCTTTGGTTGTTCCAGAGGTCAATGCTCATGCACTTGATGCTCACAACGGTATCATTGCCTGCCCTAACTGTTCAACAATCCAAATGATGGTGGCTCTTGAGCCAGTTCGCCAAAAATGGGGATTGGACCGTATCATTGTTTCAACTTACCAAGCAGTTTCAGGTGCTGGTATGGGAGCAATTCTTGAGACACAACGTGAACTTCGTGAAGTCTTGAATGATGGTGTAACCCCACGTGATTTACATGCCGAAATCTTGCCTTCAGGTGGGGACAAGAAACACTATCCTATCGCCTTCAATGCTCTTCCACAAATCGATGTCTTCACTGACAATGATTACACTTACGAAGAGATGAAGATGACTAAGGAAACTAAGAAAATCATGGAAGATGATAGCATTGCAGTATCTGCAACATGTGTGCGTATTCCAGTCTTGTCAGCTCACTCTGAGTCTGTTTACATCGAAACAAAAGAAGTGGCTCCAATTGAAGAAGTAAAAGCAGCTATCGCAGCCTTCCCAGGTGCTGTTCTTGAAGATGATGTGGCTCATCAAATTTATCCTCAAGCCATTAATGCAGTGGGTTCTCGTGATACCTTTGTTGGTCGTATCCGTAAAGACTTGGATGCAGAAAAAGGAATCCACATGTGGGTTGTTTCTGATAACCTGCTCAAAGGTGCTGCTTGGAACTCAGTTCAGATTGCTGAAACCCTTCATGAACGTGACTTGGTTCGTCCAACAGCTGAATTGAAATTTGAATTAAAATAGTTATATCGTTTAGGAGTTCAGATGAACTCCTTCTTTGAAATAGAGAGGTGTTTCTCATGTCTTATCAAGATTTAAAAGAGTGTAAAATCATCACAGCCTTTATTACCCCCTTCCACGAGGATGGTTCCATCAACTTTGATGCTATTCCAGCCTTGATTGAACATTTATTGGCTCATCATACGGATGGAATTCTTCTCGCAGGGACCACTGCTGAGAGTCCGACATTAACTCACGATGAGGAGTTGGAGTTGTTTGCAGCTGTACAAAAGATTGTCAATGGACGCGTTCCTTTGATTGCGGGTGTAGGTACTAATGATACGCGTGACTCTATAGAGTTTGTCAAAGAAGTAGCAGACTTTGGCGGCTTTGCAGCTGGACTTGCTATTGTTCCTTACTACAATAAACCTTCTCAAGAAGGAATGTATCAGCACTTTAAGGCCATCGCAGATGCTTCTGATCTACCTATTATTATCTATAACATTCCAGGGCGTGTAGTTGTCGAATTGACTCCAGAAACCATGCTTCGCTTGGCAGATCATCCAAATATCATTGGTGTCAAAGAATGTACTAGTTTGGCTAATATGGCTTACTTGATTGAGCACAAGCCAGAGGAGTTCTTGATTTATACAGGTGAGGATGGAGATGCTTTCCATGCCATGAACCTTGGTGCGGACGGGGTTATTTCTGTTGCATCACATACAAATGGGGATGAGATGCACGAGATGTTTACTGCCATTGCAGAAAGCGATATGAAGAAAGCCGCAGCTATTCAACGTAAATTCATTCCTAAGGTTAATGCCCTCTTCTCATATCCGAGTCCTGCTCCTGTCAAGGCCGTTCTCAACTATATGGGATTTGAAGCTGGTCCAACACGCTTACCTCTAGTTCCAGCACCAGAAGAAGATGCCAAACGCATTATCAAAGTCGTCGTTGATGGCGACTACGAAGCAACTAAAGAAACCGTAACAGGTGTCTTAAGACCAGATTACTAATAAAGACAATAAAATCCATGACCGAATGAACGATCATGGATTTTTCTTATTTTCCTAAACAGAATTGGCTAAAGAGTTGGGTAATGAGTTCATCTGGAGCAGCATCACCTGTGATTTCTCCGAGGATTTCCCAAGTACGAGTCAAGTCAACTTGAAGCAAGTCAACTGGCATACCCAGTTCAAGACCTTCGTTAACAGCCTGTAGACTTTCAACTGCCTTTTCAATCAAGGAAATGTGACGGGTATTAGACAAGTAGGTAGCATCTTGCTCAACCAAACCAGCATTTTCAAAGAAGAGGTTGTTGATTCTCTCTTCAATCTTATCAATATTTTGGTTTTTAAGGACTGAAATACGAATAACGTGTTCAGGTAGTTCCGAAGTTTCAATCGCTTCAGGTAGGTCTGTTTTATTAAGTAGAATAATGCGATTAGTATCTTGGCTGATTTCTAAGAGTTGACGATCTTGGGCGGTCAGTGGTTCACTGGCATTTAATACTAGTAGTACCAAGTCAGCTTCTTTGAGGGCTTTTTTCGAACGCTCGACACCGATTTGTTCCACAATGTCATCTGTTTCACGAATACCGGCTGTATCAATCAATTTGAGTGGGACACCATTGATGTTGACGTATTCTTCGATGACATCTCGAGTAGTTCCTGCAATGTCTGTAACGATAGCCTTGTCCTCACGCAAGAGGTTGTTGAGGAGGCTAGATTTTCCAACGTTGGGACGGCCGATGATGGCAGTGGAAATTCCTTCACGGAGGATTTTACCACGACGAGCTGTTCTAAGGAGATTGGTTAGCAATTGCTCAAACTCTATAGTCTTCTCTCGGACAACAGCAGTAGTAGCTTCCTCAACATCGTCATACTCAGGATAATCAATATTAACCTCGACTTGGGCAAGTGTATTGAGGATTTCTTGACGGGTATTGTTAATGAGGTCAGAAAGGGAGCCGTCTAATTGCTTAACTGCAATGTTCATAGCCTTGTCTGTCTTGGCACGGATGATATCCATTACCGCTTCAGCCTGAGTCAAGTCCACACGACCGTTTAAAAAGGCACGTTTGGTAAATTCACCAGGTTCTGCCAATCGAGCTCCTTCACGGATAGCCAGCTGGAGAATCTCATTGGTCACCGCAATCCCACCGTGGGTGTTAATCTCGATAATATCCTCACGAGTAAAGGTCTTTGGAGACTTCATAGCACCAACCATAACCTCGTCCATGACCTTACCAGTTTGAGGGTCAACGATGTGACCGTAGTTAAGAGTGTGGCTAGCAACCTGATTCAAGTCTTTTCCTTTGAAAATCTTTTGCGCAATCGCAAAACTATCTGTTCCGCTCAAGCGGACAATACCAATGGCCCCTTCACCTAGTGGAGTAGAGATAGCAGCGATGGTATCAAATTCACGTGTGATCATAATATTTCCTTTAATTAATAGCTCTTTTCTTGGAATATTCCAAGTCTCTTTTCAAATTGTAACAAATTTAGGCTATTTCTTCAATGGATGCTACTTGGAGTTTGAAAAAGCCTAAGCATTTCTGCTTAAGCTAGCTTATTTGGTGCGCATTTCCCCTTGTGGGAAATAAGTTCCTTCTGGCATGTCGTTGATGATGACATGGACAGCAGATTGAGGGGCTCCTGTGTTGCGGACAACGGCTTCCGTTACTTCCTTAGCAAGAGCTTTCTTTTGCTCGAGCGTGCGTCCTTCAAATAAATCGATGCGTACAAATGGCATAATAGCTTTCTCCACTAGTTTTTGATTTCTTCTATTTTACCACATTTTGCCGTTTAAAGCTTAAGAAAATTATGATATACTAGAATGTAGCAAAAATTTAGAAATGGACGTGAAGTAAGAAGCATGGCACAGTTGTATTATCGTTATGGGACCATGAACTCTGGTAAGACCATTGAGATTCTCAAAGTGGCCTATAACTATGAGGAGCAAGGAAAAGGTGTTGTCATTATGACCTCAGCTCTGGATACGCGTGACGGTGTTGGCTATGTGTCGAGCCGTATTGGCATGAAACGCCCTGCCATTGCGATTGAGGAAACGACGGATATCTTTGGCTATATCCGAGACCTACCGGAAAAGCCTTACTGTGTCTTGGTCGATGAAGCTCAGTTTCTTAAGCGTCATCATGTTTACGATCTAGCTCGTGTTGTTGATGAGTTAGACATACCTGTCATGGCTTTTGGTTTGAAAAATGACTTTCGTAATGAACTGTTCGAAGGTTCCAAGTATCTCTTGCTTTTAGCAGATAAGATTGACGAAATCAAGACTATTTGTCAGTATTGCAAGAAAAAGGCGACCATGGTATTACGTACTCAGGATGGACTGCCCGTTTATGATGGTGAACAGATCCAAATCGGTGGGAATGAGACCTATATCTCGGTTTGCCGTAAACATTATTTTGCGCCAATGATAACCTCTAACAAGGAGCAAAACTATGACAATTGAACTAAGAGATGTTACAATGGGAAATTATTTTGATGTTTTGAATTTGGATGTTAAGGAATATCAAAAACAATTCATTGCAACCAACGCAATTAGTTTAGCTGAAGCATATGTCTACACTAAAAATGGAGATTTTGTAGCTCCATTGGCAGTTTATGATAATGATGCAATTATAGGTTTTGTGATGATAGCTTATGATAAAAAGATCGGAATTAGTAGTGGAAATTATTTACTATTTCGTTTTATGATTGATAAGAATTTTCAAAATCAAGGATATTTTAAACCAATTATGGATAAAGTACTAGACTATGTTCGGACAGCGCCAGCAGGTTTAAGCAATAAACTTTGGTTGTCTTATGAACCAGAAAACGAACATGCAAGATCTTGTTACCTCAGTTATGGATTTAAAGAAACTGGGGAAATATCCGAGAACGAAGTAGTAGCAATCTATGATTTAACAATTCAGAAATAAGGAGAAAAAATGAACATCTATGATCAACTACAAGCTGTAGAAGACCGATATGAAGAACTAGGAGAACTACTCAGTGACCCAGATGTGGTATCGGATACCAAGCGTTTTATGGAGCTTTCAAAAGAAGAGGCTTCAACTCGTGACACAGTAACAGCCTACCGTGAGTACAAACAAGTCCTTCAAAACATCGTTGATGCTGAAGAGATGATTAAGGAATCAGGTGGAGATGCGGACTTGGAAGAAATGGCTAAGCAAGAGCTCAAAGATGCCAAGGCTGAAAAAGAAGAATACGAAGAAAAATTGAAAATCTTGCTTCTTCCAAAGGATCCAAACGATGACAAGAATATCATCCTTGAAATCCGTGGAGCAGCGGGTGGAGATGAGGCAGCACTTTTCGCTGGGGATTTGCTAACCATGTATCAAAAGTATGCTGAAGCCCAAGGCTGGCGCTTTGAAGTTATGGAAGCCTCTATGAATGGTGTCGGCGGTTTCAAAGAAGTGGTTGCCATGGTTTCAGGTCAGTCTGTTTACTCTAAGCTTAAGTACGAATCAGGTGCCCACCGTGTGCAACGTGTCCCTGTGACAGAAAGCCAAGGTCGTGTCCATACATCAACTGCCACAGTTCTTGTCATGCCTGAAGTAGAAGAAGTAGAGTACGATATTGATCCAAAAGACCTTCGTGTTGACATCTACCACGCATCAGGTGCTGGTGGACAGAACGTCAATAAAGTTGCGACTGCCGTTCGTATCGTTCACTTGCCAACCAATATTAAGGTTGAGATGCAGGAAGAACGTACCCAGCAGAAGAACCGTGAGAAAGCCATGAAAATCATCCGTGCGCGTGTTGCTGACCACTTTGCACAAATTGCTCGGGATGAACAAGACGCTGAGCGCAAGTCAACAATCGGTACTGGTGACCGTTCAGAACGAATCCGTACTTATAATTTCCCACAAAACCGTGTCACAGATCACCGTATCGGTTTAACCCTCCAAAAACTAGATACCATTTTATCTGGTAAATTGGACGAAGTTGTGGATGCCTTGGTGCTCTATGACCAAACACAAAAATTAGAAGAATTAAACAAATAATGAAATTAGCTCAATTATTTTCAGATTTTGAAGAAGAGTTGATAAGACAAGGAGAGGAAGCTGAAAGCCTCTCTTTTGTCTATCGTATCCTGAAAAATCTATCTTTTACGGACTTTGTTTTTGCCCTCCAGCAGGAAGTGACGGAAGAGGAAGAAGTATTTGTAAAAGGAATTTTCCAACAGTTAGCAGCTCATAAACCGGCACAATACATCATTGGACAGACAGATTTTTATGGAATGCAGTTAAAAGTTGATGAGCGAGTATTGATCCCTCGTCCAGAAACAGAGGAGTTGGTGGAGCTTATTCTGGCTGAAAATCCTGAGACGAATCTTTCTGTTCTGGATATTGGAACAGGTAGTGGAGCTATTGCTCTCGCTCTAGCAAAAAATAGACCAGATTGGTCGGTGACAGCAGCAGATATTTCCCAAAATGCTTTAGATGTAGCTAGTGAAAATTCTAAAAATCAAAATCTTCAATTATTTTTAAAAAAATCTGACTGTTTTACAGAAATTTCTGAAAAATATGATATAATTGTTTCCAATCCACCCTATATCTCTCGTGAAGATGCGTCAGAGGTCGGCTTGAATGTTTTGTATTCAGAACCTCATCTAGCTCTCTTTGCAGACGAGGATGGCCTAGCTATTTACCGTAGAATTGCGGAAGATGCAAAAGACTATCTCAAAGATGGTGGTAAGATTTACCTTGAAATTGGATACAAGCAAGGTCAAAGTGTTCCTGAACTTTTTAGGAAACATCTTCCTGAACAGCGAGTTCGAACACTCAAGGACCAATTTGGTCAAGATAGGATGGTCGTAGTTGATGATGGACAGGATTAGACAAGAGTTGGAAAAGGGTGGGGCGGTTGTTTTACCTACCGAGACAGTTTATGGTCTCTTTGCCAAAGCTCTAGACGAAAAAGCAGTTAATCATGTATACCAGCTCAAACGTCGTCCAAGAGACAAGGCGCTTAATCTCAATATCGCCTCTTTAGAGGATATCTTGAACTTTTCAAAGAATCAGCCAACTTATCTACAAAAACTTGTAGAGACCTTTTTACCAGGTCCCTTGACCATTATCCTTGAAGCCAATGACCGAGTTCCCTATTGGGTCAATTCTGGCCTTGCAACTGTTGGATTTCGGATGCCGAGTCATCCCATTACCCTTGATTTGATTCGAGAGACAGGTCCCTTGATTGGGCCGTCTGCCAATATTTCAGGTCAGGCAAGTGGGGTGACTTTTCAGGAAATACTGCAGGAATTTAATCAAGATGTTCTAGGTTTGGAAGACGATGCTTTTCTAACTGGACAGGATTCAACTATTTTGGATTTGTCTGAAGATAAGGTGAAAATCTTACGCCAAGGGGCGATTAAGCGAGAAGATATCCTTGCTCGGTTGCCAGAGATTTCTTTTGAGGAGGCATGAGATGCTAAGAAATTTAAGAGAAACTGATGTGAAAGCTATATGTAACATTAACCAAGAAGCTTTGGGCTATTCTTTTAGTCTAGAGGAGACAGCTAGTCAACTAACTAGATTATCTCAAGATGAACATCATTTCCTACTTGGTTATGAGGATGAAGACAGTCATGTCTTACTTGGCTATGTCCACGCTGAGGTTTACGAATCCCTCTATTCCAAAGCAGGATTTAATATCTTAGCCTTAGCAGTTTTACCTCAAGCACAAGGTCAAGGTATTGGTAAAAGCTTATTGCAAGGGTTGGAGCAAGAAGCAAAAAGACGCGGCTATGGGTTTATCCGCTTAAACTCTGCTGATCATCGTCTGGGTGCTCATGCATTTTATGAAAAAGTTGGTTATACTTGTGATAAAGTGCAGAAACGGTTTATTCGCATCTTTTAGTTTAGTTTCTTTCTTGTAAAAACAAACTAAAGGACCAGTCACACTATAAAGGAGAAGACCTATGATTTTTGATAAAGACGATTTTAAAGCATATGATGCTGATCTCTGGAATGCTATTGCCAAAGAAGAAGAACGCCAACAAAACAACATTGAGTTGATTGCTTCGGAAAACGTAGTTTCCAAGGCTGTTATGGCAGCTCAAGGGTCTATCTTGACGAATAAATACGCTGAAGGCTACCCAGGCCGCCGTTATTATGGTGGAACTGATGTGGTAGACGTAGTAGAATCTCTAGCCATTGAACGCGCAAAAGAAATTTTCGGTGCTAAATTCGCTAATGTCCAACCTCACTCAGGAAGTCAAGCTAACTGTGCGGCTTACATGGCCTTGATTGAGCCAGGTGATACCGTTATGGGGATGGATTTGGCAGCAGGTGGTCACTTGACCCATGGGGCTCCTGTCAGCTTCTCTGGTCAAACCTACAATTTTGTTTCTTATAGTGTGGATCCTGAAACGGAACTCTTGGACTTTGATGCTATCTTAAAACAAGCCCAAGAAGTAAAACCAAAACTGATTGTAGCTGGTGCGTCAGCCTATTCTCAAATTATCGACTTCTCAAAATTCCGTGAAATCGCAGATGCTGTTGGGGCTAAGCTTATGGTGGATATGGCCCATATCGCTGGTTTGGTTGCTGCTGGTCTACATCCAAGCCCAGTACCATACGCTCATATCACTACAACAACGACTCACAAAACCCTTCGTGGACCTCGTGGTGGTTTGATTTTGACCAATGACGAAGAACTTGCTAAGAAAATCAATTCAGCTATTTTCCCAGGTATTCAGGGCGGTCCTTTGGAGCATGTTGTTGCTGCTAAGGCAGTTTCCTTCAAAGAAGTTTTGGATCCAGCCTTCAAGGAATATGCTGCCAATGTTATCAAAAACAGCAAGGCTATGGTAGAAGTCTTCTTGCAAGATCCTGATTTCCGTATCATTTCTGGTGGGACTGAAAACCACCTCTTCCTAGTGGATGTAACAAAAGTTGTAGAAAACGGAAAAGTTGCTCAAAACTTGCTGGATGAAGTCAATATTACCCTAAATAAAAACTCAATCCCTTACGAAACTTTGTCACCATTTAAGACAAGTGGTATTCGTATCGGAGCAGCAGCAACAACTGCACGTGGTTTTGGTGAAGAAGAAAGTCGCAAAGTGGCTGAACTCATCATTAAAACCCTTAAGAATGCAGAAAATGAGGCTGTATTAGAAGAAGTGAGAAGTGCAGTCAAAGAATTGACGGATGCCTTCCCATTATACGAGGACTAAAACTTTTATGGACATTTATATTAAGAAAGCCATTATTCACCAGTTCAGTCCGGATGATACCGAGCTGTTCCTAGCGGATAAGCTTCTCAATATTACTCCAAAAATCGAAGAATACCTGCGTAGAAAAATTGAACGTGTGTATTCAGATGAAGCCAAGACTGGGATTTTCGAGGAAGAAAATCCCTTCTTCAATCATATCACAGACGATTTGTTGGAGACATCAGTAACACTGGCTAATCTCTGGAAAGAGGAGTTCAGCATTTCAGAAAATCTTAAGACCAATGACTTGATTTTTGTGCAATTTTCTAAAGAAGGTGTAGAACATTTCGCTTTCTTGCGAATTGCTCTGCGGGAGACCTTGACCCACCTCGGTGGAGAAGTTGATAATCCAATCAAGTTGACTCAGAATAACCTGCCTGGATTTGGAACGGGTGCTGACGAGGCCTTGGTGGTCAATCTTCAGAGCCGCAAATACCATCTGATTGAAAAACGCATCAAGTACAATGGGACTTTCTTGAACTATTTTTCAGACAATCTTCTTGCCGTTTCCCCTAAGATTTCTCCCAAGAAATCTATCAAAGAACTGGAAAAAACAGCCCAGAGAATTGCTGAATCTTTTAACACAGATGATTTTCAATTTCAATCTAAGGTCAAATCAGCGATTTTCAACAACCTAGAAGAAAGCAATGAATTGTCGCCTGAAAAATTGGCCAACGACCTTTTTGACAACAATCTGACGGCTCGTTTGAGCTTTATTGATCAAGTCAAAGAAGCCGTACCAGAGCCTGTTCAGTTTGATGAAATTGATGCCAGTCGTCAGCTTAAAAAATTTGAAAACCAAAAACTTTCCTTGTCAAATGGAATTGAGCTCATCGTTCCCAATAACGTCTATCAAGACGCCGAGTCTGTTGAGTTTATCCAAAACGACAATGGAACCTACTCTATCTTAATCAAAAATATCGAGGATATCCAAAGTAAATAATGTTTAAACGAATTCGAAGAGTGCTTGTACTAGCAGTCTTCCTTTTTGCTGGCTATAAAGCTTACCGCGTTCACCAAGATGTCAAGCAAGTCATGACCTATCAACCCATGGTGCGAGAAATCTTGAGTGAAAAAGACACCCCAGCAAACGAAGAGCTTGTGCTCGCTATGATTTATACCGAAACCAAAGGAAAAGAAGGCGATGTTATGCAGTCTAGTGAGTCTGCTAGTGGTTCAACCAATACCATCAATGATAACGCCTCTAGCATTCGGCAAGGCGTTCAAACTCTGACAGATAATCTCTATCTAGCCCAGAAGCAGGGTGTTGATGTCTGGACGGCTGTTCAAGCCTATAATTTTGGACCTGCCTATATCGATTTTATCGCCCAAAATGGCAAGGAAAACACCTTGGCTCTGGCCAAACAGTACTCTCGTGAGACTGTTGCTCCCTTACTTGGTAATACCACTGGAAAGACTTATAGTTATATTCACCCCATTTCCATTTTTCATGGAGCCGAACTCTATGTAAATGGAGGAAACTATTATTATTCTAGACAGGTTCAACTCAACCTTTATATCATCAAATGTTTCACTCTCTTTTCGACATCTGGCTAGTCCAGGTGTTTTTGTTATAAGTTTTCTTTAAGATAGATATATTACTCTAGAAAGGTAAAGGAGGAAATTCCCTATGAGAAAGAAACTCTTTCTGACCAGTGCTGCGGTCTTGTGGGCAGTAACAGCTATGAATAGCGTCCACGCAGCAACAGATGTTCAAAAAGTCATCGATGAAACCTATGTCCAACCTGAATATGTCCTAGGTTCTTCATTGTCTGAAGACCAAAAAAATCAAACCCTTAAAAAACTAGGCTACAATGCCTCAACAGACACCAAAGAACTCAAAACCATGACACCTGATGTCTATTCTAAGCTTATGAATGTTGCCAATGACTCTAGTTTACAGTTGTATTCATCAGCCAAGATTCAAAAACTAGGTGACAAGTCGCCACTTGAGGTCAAGATTGAAACACCAGAAAACATCACTAAGGTGACTCAGGATATGTACCGAAATGCAGCCGTAACTTTGGGTGTGGAACACGCCAAAATCACTGTAGCAGCACCCATTCCAGTTACAGGTGAGAGTGCCTTAGCAGGGATTTACTATTCGCTAGAGGCTAATGGAGCCAAGGTACCACAAGCTAATAAAGACTTGGCTCAAGAAGAGCTGAAGGCTCTGTCCGATATCAATGCTGAAAACAAGGACAAGTCAGGCTATGATGCTAATAAATTAAATGTTGCCCTAGCTGATATCAAGTCAGGACTCGCCAAAGCAAAAGAATCTAAGGGAAATCTGACAGAGGAAGATGTCCGCAAAATCGTTGAAGATACCTTGAAAAATTACAAACTTGATCAGGTTATAACAGGAAACCAGATTAATATCATCATCAATTTTGCTTTGAATCTTTCAAAGAGTGATATCCTCAGCAATACAGACTTCACTAAAACCTTGAATGACCTGAAACAAAGTATTGTTTCACAAGCTGGCGACAGTTTTAAAAATATCAACCTTAACTTTGATGCTGATAAGGCGCTAGAGGACGGTGGTAACTTCTTAAGCTCCCTCTGGCAAGCCATTGTCAACTTCTTCAAGAGTTTTGGTTCTTGAGAAATTTCATGGTATAATAGATGGTAACCGTAACGTTGCCGTCTTTTTTGTCGGCCAATAGAAAGAGAAGAGAATGTTAAAGAAAAATGATATTGTAGAAGTTGAAATTGTTGACTTGACCCATGAAGGGGCAGGAGTTGCCAAGGTAGATGGCTTGGTATTTTTTGTTGAGAATGCATTACCGAGTGAAAAAATTCTCATGCGAGTTCTCAAGGTTAATAAAAAGATTGGTTTTGGGAAAGTGGAAGAATACCTTGTCCAGTCACCACATCGTAATCAAGATCTAGATTTGGCTTACCTGCGTTCAGGAATCGCGGATTTAGGTCATCTTGCCTATCCAGAACAACTCAAATTTAAAACCAAGCAAGTCAAAGACAGTCTCTACAAGATTGCTGGAATTGATGATATAGAGGTTGCTGAAACTTTGGGTATGAAAAATCCAGTCAAGTACCGCAATAAGGCGCAGGTGCCTGTTCGTCGAGTGAATGGTGTCTTGGAAACTGGCTTTTTCCGTAAGAATTCCCATGACCTCATGCCTCTAGAAGATTTCTTTATCCAAGATCCTGTGATTGATGAGGTAGTTGTAGCCCTACGCGACTTGCTCCGTCGTTATGATTTGAAACCTTATGATGAAAAGGAACAAGCTGGCTTGATTCGAAACCTTGTGGTGCGTCGTGGGCACTATTCAGGACAAATCATGGTTATTTTGGTTACAACTCGTCCCAAAGTTTTTCGTGTTGACCAATTAATTGAACAATTAATCAAGCAGTTCCCAGAGATTGTGTCTGTCATGCAAAATATCAACGACCAGAACACCAATGCGATTTTTGGTAAGGAATGGCGCACACTTTATGGACAAGACTTTATCACTGACCAGATGTTGGGAAATGACTATCAAATCGCTGGACCCGCTTTTTATCAAGTCAATACTGAAATGGCAGAGAAGCTTTATCAAACAGCCATTGACTTTGCTGAATTAAAAGAAGATGATGTGGTCATTGATGCCTATTCTGGTATCGGGACGATTGGTCTTTCTGTTGCGAAACATGTCAAAGAAGTTTATGGTGTTGAGGTAATTCCAGAGGCGGTTGAGAATAGCAAAAAGAATGCTCAGATGAACAATATTTCAAACGCCCACTATGTCTGTGACACAGCTGAAAACGCAATGAAGAATTGGCTCAAGGAAGGAATTCAACCAACCGTTATCTTGGTTGATCCTCCACGCAAGGGCTTAAACGAAAGCTTTATCAAAGCAAGCGCCCAAACAGGAGCAGACCGCATCGCCTATATCTCATGCAATGTCGCTACTATGGCGCGTGATATCAAACTTTACCGAGAATTGGGATACGAGTTGAATAAAGTACAGCCGGTTGATCTTTTTCCTCAAACGCACCATGTGGAGTGTGTTGCTCTGCTCGTAAAAACATAGAAACCTTTGAATGAAAGGGATAACGAAAAGCCTTGATTGCAAGGCTTTTTGCTTTATGGTGGGTAAGTATCAGAGTGAGAAAATTTTTGGAATGAGTAGAAGTGATAGCTAGAAATTATCAGTTTCTATTTCCATTTACCCTGTGGGTACGTGTTTGTTTCCATTGACAAGGAGTTTGTGGGAATAGAAATGTACCCACCTTGTTTGAATCAAGTGAAGTGTAGTTGAAGGAAATCTGTTGAAAGCAATACTTCATTTTACCGAATAAGTAATAATTTAGGCAACTTCAAATCGATTAAAAAAAACTATTTTAAAGGTTAAGAGTAGACAAAAATTGTCCACTCTTTTTTGCAAACTCAATTTATCAATAAATGAAATGAGGGAATGTAAAATGAAATATTTTGAGGTTGAGTTAGAAAATCCTGATGAATTTTTAAAACTACAAACAGAAGATTTTGTGAAAGCTAATCGCTTGCTACTAAGGAAGATAATCCAGAGCGTTACAGTCTATGAAGAAAACTTCGTCATATCCTTTAAATCTGGCATCGAATTGGAAGTATGAGTCTCATTCCATAACTTTTATATTGAACATATCATCTTGTTGTGTTATACTATAAATTGATATAAACAAAGATGTAGGAGGAACCGAAACTATGACAGCCTCAATGCGTTTAAGATAAGCTGGCAATAAAAAAAGCAGAATCTATACCCGATGATAGGCTTTTTTGTTGTGCTTATTTATACGATATTGAGCATTCATTAGTTACGGTGAGGATATTGGTTATTTAACTATACCTTTATTTAACTATGTCTTTAATATGAATGTTTCCAAATTGTATGTATGCAGACCAAAAGCCACATTGTGGGGTTTGGCCTGCATTTTTTATTGCCTAGAATGCTATTCAAAATAGAAATTCAAGCAAAATAATATGCAGGAGATAATATAAATGGAAAAATACAACAATTGGAAACGAAAATTTTATGCAATATGGGCAGGGCAAGCAGTATCATTAATCACTAGTGCCATCCTGCAAATGGCGATTATTTTTTACCTTACAGAAAAAACAGGATCTGCGATGGTCTTGTCTATGGCTTCATTAGTAGGTTTTTTACCCTATGCGATTTTGGGACCTGCCATTGGTGTGCTAGTGGATCGTCATGATAGGAAGAAGATAATGATTGGTGCCGATTTAATTATCGCAGCAGCTGGTGCAGTGCTTGCTATTGTTGCATTCTGTATGGAGCTACCTGTCTGGATGATTATGATAGTATTGTTTATCCGTAGCATTGGAACAGCTTTTCATACCCCAGCACTCAATGCGGTTACACCACTTTTAGTACCAGAAGAACAGCTAACGAAATGCGCAGGCTATAGTCAGTCTTTGCAGTCTATAAGCTATATTGTTAGTCCGGCAGTTGCAGCACTCTTATACTCCGTTTGGGATTTAAATGCTATTATTGCCATCGACGTATTGGGTGCTGTGATTGCATCTATTACGGTAGCAATTGTACGTATACCTAAGCTGGGTAATCAAGTGCAAAGTTTAGAACCAAATTTCATAAGGGAGATGAAAGAAGGAGTTGTGGTTCTGAGACAAAACAAAGGATTGTTTGCCTTATTACTCTTAGGAACACTATATACTTTTGTTTATATGCCAATCAATGCACTATTTCCTTTAATAAGCATGGAACACTTTAATGGAACACCTGTGCATATTTCTATTACGGAAATTTCCTTTGCATTTGGGATGCTAGCAGGAGGCTTATTATTAGGAAGATTAGGGGGCTTCGAAAAGCATGTATTACTAATAACAAGTTCATTTTTTATAATGGGGACCAGTTTAGCCGTTTCGGGAATACTTCCTCCAAATGGATTTGTAATATTCGTAGTTTGCTGTGCAATAATGGGGCTTTCGGTGCCATTTTATAGCGGTGTGCAAACAGCTCTTTTTCAGGAGAAAATTAAGCCTGAATATTTAGGACGTGTATTTTCTTTGATCGGAAGTATCATGTCACTTGCTATGCCAATTGGGTTAATTCTTTCTGGATTCTTTGCTGATAAAATCGGTGTAAATCATTGGTTTTTACTATCAGGTATTTTAATTATTGGCATTGCTATAGTTTGCCAAATGATAACTGAGGTTAGAAAATTAGATTTAAAATAAACAATATTGGAGGAATATTTATGTATCTTATTTTCATGTAACTCTTCCTGCTAAAATCGCAGGGTTTTCCCTGCATACAAGCAAATGAAAGCATGCGATTATAGACAGGAGGAAATGTTATGGAATTAATATTAAAAGCAAAAGACATTCGTGTGGAATTCAAAGGACGCGATGTTTTAGATATAAATGAATTAGAAGTATATGATTATGACCGTATTGGTTTAGTAGGAGCAAATGGTGCTGGAAAAAGCACTTTACTCAGGGTACTTTTAGGAGAATTAACTCCCCCAGGATGTAAAATGAATCGTCTGGGTGAACTTGCCTATATTCCCCAGTTGGACGAAGTAACTCTGCAGGAGGAAAAAGATTTTGCACTTGTAGGCAAGCTAGGTGTTGAGCAATTAAATATACAGACTATGAGCGGTGGTGAAGAAACAAGGCTTAAAATAGCACAGGCCTTATCGGCACAGGTTCATGGTATTTTAGCGGATGAACCTACGAGCCATTTAGACCGTGAAGGAATTGATTTTCTAATAGGACAGCTAAAATATTTTACAGGTGCACTGTTAGTTATTAGCCATGACCGCTATTTTCTTGATGAAATAGTAGATAAAATATGGGAACTGAAAGATGGCAAAATCACTGAGTATTGGGGAAACTATTCTGATTATCTTCGTCAGAAAGAGGAAGAACGTAAGAGCCAAGCTGCAGAATACGAACAATTTATTGCGGAACGTGCCCGATTGGAAAGGGCTGCGGAGGAAAAGCGAAAACAGGCTCGTAAAATAGAACAGAAGGCAAAAGGTTCTTCAAAGAAAAAAAGTACTGAAGACGGAGGGCGTTTAGCTCATCAAAAATCAATAGGAAGTAAGGAAAAAAAGATGTATAATGCTGCTAAAACCCTAGAGCACAGGATTGCGGCCTTAGGAAAAGTAGAAGCTCCGGAAGGCATTCGCAGAATTCGTTTCAGGCAAAGTAAAGCATTGGAGCTCCATAATCCATACCCTATAGTCGGTGCAGAAATTAATAAAGTATTTGGGGATAAGGCTCTGTTTGAAAATGCATCTTTTCAAATTCCGTTAGGAGCAAAAGTGGCGTTAACTGGTGGTAATGGAATCGGAAAAACAACTTTAATCCAAATGATCTTAAACCATGAAGAAGGAATTTCTATTTCGCCTAAGGCAAAAATAGGTTACTTTGCACAGAATGGTTACAAGTACAACAGTAATCAGAATGTTATGGAGTTTATGCAGAAGGATTGTGACTACAATATATCAGAAATTCGTTCAGTGCTAGCATCTATGGGGTTCAAACAGAACGATATTGGAAAAAGTTTATCTGTTTTAAGCGGTGGAGAAATTATAAAATTGTTGCTTGCTAAAATGCTCATGGGTAGATATAACATCCTAATAATGGATGAACCCAGTAACTTCCTTGACATACCAAGTTTAGAGGCTTTGGAAATACTAATGAAGGAGTACACCGGAACTATCGTGTTTATCACCCACGATAAACGATTACTCGAAAATGTAGCAGATGTAGTTTATGAAATTAGAGATAAGAAAATAAATCTGAAACATTAAATTTAAGGTAGTCGCTGGTCAGTATAGTCTGTTCTGGTTGGCGACTCCATTGTTAAAGAGTATAAAGACTTTAGATTTTATGAATATTAAAAATAGGAACAGTCAATTGAACTGCTCCTATTTTTCTGCTAAATATATTGTAGTTTTCTTATATGTATAATGATAGATTAGCGGATTCTCATCTACGGTACTTACTTCAAATATGAAGAAGTGATCGCGGTTATCTCTGGACTTTTCCTTATTGAGGACAAAGTAATTCTTACGTGAAGTCGCCATTGTTTTTAGGATATCATCAGTTAGGAAGGTCAATGGAATATTCATGTTAGAGTAGCGGTAGAAGTCACGTTCAAAATCTTGGTAGCTCTCGCTATAATAGTCCATTTGTAGGTGATTACGCTGAAACTCAAGCTGATTCATAGAGCACCTCCTCGACAAGTTCAATACTAATAATGTCTTTTAATTTCAAATTGATGTGACCTGTTGTAGTTTTTATCAAAATGAAATCCTTATTCAGACTTGGTATTGTTCCAGTGTGGGAAACACGCTTGTTTTTTTCAATCACTTGAATGCGTGTGTGTAGCTGCCCAGCGTATACTTGACTGAGGAGTAATAATTTCTTCTCCATTGACAAATCTGACATGTACGTTACTTTGTTTGTATCATCAGAGAGTGCTGATGTATGCTCAGATAGGAAAAAGCCCATCCATTTTTGCATCTTTGTATCCTGGTACTCTCTTGCTGACTGAAATGGTAAGGATGAACGGTCAATCATTTTAATCCCTCCAATCCACCAGCGGAATGACCGCCAATAAGTTTACTGCGTTCAATATTTTAGGAACCTTCAGTTAGGACGGTTCCTTTTTGTATGGCTAAAAAGCCAAACTGTTCTCTGACAACATCAATAGCTGTCTGAAGTCTATTTTCTTTTTCAATTTCTTCTACATCATGCAAAATGAGGACAACCCTTTTACTACCAAGGTGTTCTGTGCAGAATGCGGTTCAGCTTTTGGACGTAAGAACTGGACGACCAGTCGTGGCAAACGTAAAGTTTGGCAGTTATAAGGTAAAGGGACAGATTGGTTGTCAGAATAACCATATCGATGAGGGAACACTAGAGAAAGCTGTAATGATGGCAGTTAAACTACTGAGTGAGAATATGGATTTGTTGCATGGAAAGTGGAATAAGATCTTGGAAGAAAACCAGTTATTAGAAAAGCATTACAGTGTGTTACTGGCTGAATTGATAAATAAGGAGTGTTGGGAATATGATTCCTTTGAGATGTGTCAGGTACTAGATAGTATTTTGATTTCGGAGGATGGACAGATAACCGTTAGATTTTTGGAAGGAACAGAAGTTGATTTATAAGGCTGTAGGCATAGTATAGTTCACTATGTTTGCAGCCTTTTTTCTTGTTTAGTGGTATAATTATATGTAGGATTTTTTTAATATCGGTTACTTTTTATGAATTAACCAAAAAACTAAAATGGAGTTGTTTTATAATGAGATATTCTGAAGAAGCATTACAATCATGGATTAAGCCGTTATCTGCCACTGAAGAAACACGGGTTGAAAATACTATTGGAATGATTAAAGATGCAATAGAAAGGAGTGGGCTCTCTTCAAAGTATGAATATGAAATTTTTGCCCAAGGTTCTTATGCAAATAATACGAATGTAAAGAAAAATAGCGACATTGATATCTGTATCATGGTGAAATCTTTATTTTATTGTGAGTATGTAGATGGGTTATCGGACCTAGACTATAATTACTCTAGTAGCAGCACCAATGCTAATGTATTTAAAAACGAAGTGATTAAAGCGTTAATTTCAAAATTTGGTGCAGAATCAGTTTCTATTGGCAATAAGTGTATCAATATTAATTCTAACTCATATCACGTAAATGCAGATGTAGTCCCATGTTTTCAATATCGAAATTATAGATATATTGGTAGCAGGTCATCTGAAAAATTTGTTGAAGGCATCAAATTTTTTACCTCAAACGGAAATTATGAAGTAATTAATTATCCTAAAGTTCATATACAAAATGGTATCTCTAAGAATAAATCTACTCACTATAAATATAAATATTTAGTTAGGATTATGAAGCATATTAAGAACGAGATGCAGGAGCTAGGATTGACAAACGAACGCATTTCTTCATATTTGATAGAATGTTTGGTCTGGAATATACCTGAACAGATGTTTTTCAATAGTAATAGCTACACAGGGTTGTTACAGCAAGCGTTATATTACATAGTGTCTCAAGTGAATTTAAATTGGGTTGAAGTAAGTGGAATGTATTACCTTTTTCGTTCAGAGCAGAAATGGAATTTACAGGATACAAAAACTTTTTTAGTTAGAATGATTGAATTTTTGGATTATAAATAAAACTTATGAATGAACAGCAGAAAAAATTTTTGAATATTACAATATGGGTTTTTGCAATTTGCTTGTTATTAAGATTGTTAATAAGTGGCCAAGAGATTGCAGTGAATCTTAAATCTGATATTTTGGCATTGGTATATTCAGCCATTGGGTATATTGGTGAAGCTATATCAGTTACAGCAATTATTATGGCTATTTTTGAAAAAACAGCATGGCGGTGGCCATTACTATCTAAGATTCATAATGTTCCAATTTTATTTGCGAATTATGTAGGTAGTTTCAAGACGGACTATGATCAGAATGAAAGAAATTGTGAACTTACTATTGAACAGTCATTTACGACTATTAAAGTTAAGTTTAAAACGGGTGAAAGTTCGAGCCATAGCATTACAGCATCAATTATCAATGATAATGGAACACAAAAATTAATTTATACATATTTAAATAGCCCAAGGGCTGAATTGCAAAGTCCTATACATTATGGGACGGTAATTCTTGATATTGATAATCCAAATCAACTAGAAGGAAATTATTATACTAATCGAGGAACCAAAGGTTCAATGAGTTTTGAGATAAACAACCCTTCTCGCTAGTTGGATTTGTAAAGATTTAAATAAAGAAAGAAGAACTAACTATCGGAAACTTGGCATAGATGTAACAATACTGTATATTAACGAAGCCGTAAATACTCGCATTAGTTACGTTTAATAGTTTAATACGGATATTCAGCAGCTTTGATTTCGTTTCACAGTATAGGTAGTAACCGTCAAGACATGTGGAGGCGGTAGTTTTGATGTCAAAAGTTGCAACCAGTGAATAAATGAAGTGTAGAAAATAAAGGCTTGTTCAATTCAATATATAATGAATTACCGGCACCCAAACCAAAGAAAAAGAAATAATTAAATTAGAAGTTGAAGGGGGGAAGAATGAGAATCGGAGTTATTCAAGCAAGTTCGCAAGCGACCAAAAATCAAATAATCTATGATGCTGTATTAAAGTATGCTCCAAAGAAATCTGAGGTTATAAATTTTGGCTGTACGATGGAAGAAAATGAAAAATACTCGTATATAGAAATTTCTATTCTTATAGGTATCTTGTTGGCAAGTAGGACAGTTGATTTCGTTGTTACGGGCTGTTCTTCCGGACAAGGAATGATGCTTGCTTGTAATAGTATGCCTGATGTCATTTGCGGATATGCACCTACACCGAATGATGCCTATTTATTTGCTCAGATTAATAATGGAAATGCGATATCATTACCATTAGGTGAAAATTATACATGGTCAGGTACTGAAAATCTTGAAAGAACAATAGAAGCTCTTTTCTCGGAGCCATTTGGACAAGGATACCCCAAAAGTGAGGCAGAGAGAAAGGTAAGAGATGCTGAGAAACTTAAAGAAATAAGAAGAATCGGGCAGGTTCAGTTTGAAGAATTCGCAAATGTACTAGATATATCATTGTTTGAATCAATCAAGAGGAAACAGAATGTAATTCAGAATGTAAAGGCGTATGGGAAGAAAGAAATAGCTGATTTAATGAAATGAGTAAATCACAGTTTGTCGGGGTAATACCTTTTAACGATAACCTTATGCTATCGTCAAAAGGTTTATAGACATGTTCCCACATACATGTTCACTTGGCATACATAGTGTTCACTCGTTTTATGTCGAGTGTGTGGTACTGCTTTTAAGAGCTGATTGAACAAGGAAAATTAGCTAGTGAAAGTCCTACAGTAAGGAGTTTAAACATGAAATTCCATGAATTTGGTAATAAGAATTTGCCTCCTATTTTACTGATACATGGTGGTGGCAGTTCTTGGTGGAATTATCTTCGTCAAGCACGAATCCTGTCAGAAGAATACCGTATTATTCTACCCACTTTGAATGGCCACGGAGAGGAATATCAACTTGATTATGTTTCTACTGAAGATTCTGCTTTGGAGATTCTAGACTATATCAAAGCAAACTGTGGTGGGAAATTGTTTGCAATCGGTGGTGTTTCACTTGGTGGTCAAATTGCCATGGAGCTTTTATCTTTAGATAGTGAAATTGCTGAGAAGGCCATCATAGACGGAAGCCTCTGTATTCCTCAACCAAGGTTAGCTAAAATCAGCATCTTTCTAGTGTCTCTATTTGGTAAATTGATGTTCAATAAATTCTCTTGCAAACTTCAGTTAAGCATGATGAACAAACTCTATCCTAAACTGGCTTATCCAGAGGAAATAAAAGCTTATTATTTGGAGGATCTGCCAAGGACGCCTATTAAAACATTGGTGACCATTTACAAAACCTATATGGGGCATTACAAGCTGAAAGATATGATTTCTGCTAGCAAGGCTCAGGTTCTGTATATCTATGGTGAAAAAGAATTGAACTGTGTGAAAGAATCAGCGAAATTATTTCATCAGCTACATTCAAATACAATTTTGCATGAAGCAAAGGGTTATAATCACGGTTATTTATCAGCTTACCTGCCTTATGAGTGGATTGATTTGGTGGTGCCATTTTTAAAGAGTGATTCATTAGAAATGTGTAACGAATCCGATATGCCATAAAGAGGTATCTTATGCTAGGAGCAATTATTGGAGATATTGTCGGCTCTGTTTACGAAAGGAACAATATCAAAACGAAGGATTTTCCTTTATTTCTTGAGGATTGTTTTTTCACGGATGATACGGTAAGTCCGAACCGTTGAATGTGTAAGCTTGTTAGTGAAACGTAGCTAATCCTCAAAATAAAGAAACTAAAACTCCATTATTTTGATATGACAACCTAAATTGGTTTTAAGGAGGTGTTATATTGATAGAAAGCAGACCTGAGTTTGATAAAATCGCATCCTTTGATGAGTTCAAAAAATACTATTGGTACCGTGATGAACTTTCACAGATATGCAAGTCATTAGGGCTTGAATATAGGGGTACTAAACAAGAACTCAATCATATTATTGAGCAGTACTTTAAGGGGAAGTTGATTAAAAAATCATCAATAAAAAGGAAAAAGAAACAAGTAGAAGTCGTTGCCTTAGATACGCCCTTACTTGAATGTGGATTCTCCTTTAATGCAGACTTTAGAGAATATTTCTCAACTTTAACAGATGTTTCGCCCTTTAAATTTACTGCTGATATGGCTACAGCTTGGAGAAAAGTAAAAAGAGAAAATGATTTGAGTTTTACAATCCAAGATATGCTAAAAGTTTATTATGGAAATTCAGATTATGCCAAGTATGACCATTCAGTTTGTCAATGGAATCAATTTTTAAAGGATTTCTGTGCAGACGAAAATAGTCGTAATTACTCAAACAAGTTAAAAGTAGCTTCTATTCTTTGGAAAGAAGTTAGAAATTCAAAAGCTGAAAAAATTTATTCAAAGAATCTTTTGACTGAATATGCTGATAAAATAAACGAGTATATATCAGTCTAAACCAAGAGTTCACAAGGAGGAATTTTATGCTAGGAGCAATTATTGGAGATATTGTCGGTTCTGTTTACGAATGGAACAATATTAAAACAAAGGACTTTCCTTTATTTCGGAAGGATTGCTTTTTTACAGATGACACGGTTATGACCTGTGCTGTTGCAGAGGCGATTATGAATGGGGGACAAAAAGACGACTTCATTGACACGATGAAGAAATATGGTAGAATGTATCCTGATGCTGATTATGGTGCTCGGTTTAATGCATGGCTAAACAGCGATAACCGTGATCCTTATAATAGCTTTGGAAATGGATCTGCTATGCGTGTTTCTCCCTGTGCTTGGCTTATGGACTGTGGCTTTTGTGCAAGAACTGGTATGACACCATCAACTAGAAAGCTTGCACGACTTTCAGCAGAAGTCACCCATAATCATCCAGAAGGTATCAAAGGAGCCATGGCGACAACTGATGCTATCTTTCTGTGTCGTTATTACTTTGGAGGTTATTGCGGAGATTATGAGCAACCAATTAACGACAATCCTACCGAATGTAAAAAACGGATTAAGGATTATATTGAGAAGGAATACGGCTACAATCTATCTCAAACTTTAGATGAAATTCGCCCTACATACCGTTTCAACGAAACGTGTCAGGAAACTGTCCCTCAAGCCATTATTGCCTTTCTTGAAAGTACAGACTTTGAAGATGCGATAAGAAACGCTATCTCACTTGGTGGCGACAGTGATACACTTGCTGCAATCACTGGCAGCATAGCAGAGGCAGCTTATGGTATTCCTGATTGGATAAAGGAAAAAGCATACTCTTACTTGGATGACCCCTTAAAGGATGTACTCAGCCGATGGGATAATAAGGTTGATATAAAATAAAAGCAATCTCCAGTACGTCATATTTCTCTTTTCTGCATTTTCATTGTATAATGGTAGTACATTTACTTGCGTACGATGAAATATAAACATTTTTTATGAATATTAAGGAGAAAATCAATGAAAAAAGCAATGTTAATTATCAACCCTACCTCTGGTGGGGAGAAGGCTCTGGATTATAAAGAAAAGCTGGAAAATAAAGCCAAAGAATACTTTGAATATGTTGAAACCAAAATTACTGAAAAAGCGCTGGATGCAACACATTTTGCTGAAGAAGCGTCTCGTGAGCAGTACGATGCAGTGGTGTGTTTTGGTGGGGATGGGACTGTAAACGAAGTCATTTCGGGAATTGCTGAGAGAGACTACATTCCTAAGTTAGGTATTATCCCTGGTGGGACGGGTAACCTCATTACAAAACTTTTGGAAATCAATCAAGACATCGATGGCGCTATTGATGAACTGGATTTCAACTTAACCAATAAGATTGATATCGGTAAAGCAAATGACAATTATTTTGGTTATATCTTTAGTATCGGTTCTCTTCCAGAGGCGATTCACAATGTTGAAATCGAGGACAAGACAAAATTCGGTATTTTAGCCTATGCTGTAAATACCATGAAGTCTGTCATGACGGATCAGGTCTTTAACATTAAGGTGGAGACAGAGAATGGAAATTATGTTGGTGAAGCTAGCCATGTTTTGGTTCTCTTGACAAATTACTTCGCTGACAAAAAAATCTTTGAAGAAAACAAGGACGGCTATGCCAATATTTTGATTCTTAAAGATGCTTCTATATTCTCTAAATTATCCGTTATTCCTGATTTACTAAAAGGAGATGTTGTCGGCAATGATAATATTGAGTATATCAGAGCGCGTAATATTAAGATCTCTTCAGATAGTGAATTAGAGTCAGATGTTGACGGTGATAAGTCAGATAACCTACCTGTAGCAATCAAAGTCCTAGCTCAGCGAGTAGAAGTATTTTCAAAACCGAAAGATTAGAAGGTAAAAATTAGTTTATTATTCACAACGAAATTAAGTTCTATATCAACGAAAGTAGTTACTTGTAAGATTTGCTAAATTTTGTAAAATTAACATGTCGTTTAAAATAATTGGATAATGGATTTATATAAAAATCAGGAGAAGTTATAAGAAAAAATGAAAGACAAAGAAAGTTATAATAAATTTATTCCAAAGTTATACGATGAAGAACTTTTAAAGAATCATTTTAAAGAAACTATGTGTTTTTCCAGGAAGGAATTAAACAATAGGAGTATAATAAACCAAAAGCTCATTAAATTCCCCATAGTTGGTCATGAAGTTTGGGCATTATTTGGTAAAGAAAAAACGGGTGAATGGCGGTGTTTACAAGTTGGACAAAGTAAAAATAAAGTAAAGGCTGAAATTGAATCATTAATTGAATTTATGTCTTATGATTATAATCAATTAGTTGAGAGTATTAAAGATGGTGTAAGAAATAGAGATAGTACTTTTTATAGTAATATCTATCAATCTTCTAAAGAAGAAAAGAATAAATTTTTATACAGTCATATAGCAAGCCAATACGATGAATTTCAACTTGGTCTACTAGATATAGATAAATATCTTGGCATTAAAAACTTAAAATTTGAAAATAAACATATTAGTAATATAATGAAAATTGCAAAACCATTGTATGCAGAGGCTAAACTTGCATTTGAAACAAAATCTATATACTGGACTATGTATAATTCTGGAGTTGATGGACAAGCAATTATGATTTTCTTAGGAGATAACAAAGATTAATTAAATGTCTTCTTTTCTATCTTGAGTCTATATGAAATTGGAATTCAAAATTACTAATTAAATTTGAATAGATTGTACCATACTTGAAAACTTTATATCCTTCTAATCAATAGTAGTAATTCAAAGCCTTTTTGAGGCTTTTTTGTATACTTAAAAAGATAGTTCTTTTAAAAATGGACCATTCTTGCAAATAGTCTACAAAAATAGTATACTGGATTTATTAACTTTGAAAACGTTTGCGTAAAAATAGATTAAAAATTTAGGAGACAAATTGATGGAATTAAGTGCTATTTACCATAGGGCAGAATCGGAGTTTGCCTATCTTTACAAGTATAAAAAACTTCATATTCGGATTCGTACTAAGAAAGGGGATATTGAAAGTATCAGCTTGCATTATGGGGATCCTTTTATTTTTATAGAGGAGTTTTATCAAGATACAAAAGAAATGGCCAAGATGACTTCTGACGCTTTATTTGACTATTGGCAGGTTGAAGTGTCCGTTGACTTTGCACGTATCCAGTATCTCTTTGAAGTCACGGATACAGAAGGCCAAAGCATTTTGTACGGCGATAAAGGCTGCGTTGAAAATTCTCTAGAAAATCTTCATGCTATTGGTAATGGCTTTAAGTTGCCTTATATTCATGAGATCGATGCCTGTCAGGTTCCCGACTGGGTTTCAGACACGGTATGGTATCAGATATTTCCTGAGAGGTTTGCCAAAGGAAATGCTCGATTAAACCCAGAAGGGACATTAGACTGGGATTCCTCTATCACACCTAAAAGTGATGATTTCTTTGGTGGTGATTTACAGGGGATTATTGACCATCTGGATTACTTGCAAGACTTGGGCATTACTGGTCTTTATCTCTGTCCCATCTTTGAATCTACGAGCAATCACAAGTATAATACGACGTATTACTTTGAAATTGATCGTCATTTTGGGGACAAGGAGACCTTTCGGGAACTGGTAGAGCAAGCTCATCGACGTGGCATGAAAATTATGCTGGATGCTGTATTTAACCATATTGGTTCTCAATCGCCTCAATGGCAAGATGTTGTCCAAAATGGTGAACAGTCTGCTTATAAGGATTGGTTCCATATTCAACAATTCCCAGTGACGACTGAAAAACTTGCTAATAAGAGAGACTTACCCTATCATGCTTTTGGTTTTGAGGACTATATGCCTAAGCTAAATACAGCTAATCCAGAGGTCAAGGAGTATCTTTTAAAGGTTGCGACTTATTGGATTGAAGAGTTCGATATTGATGCTTGGCGTTTGGATGTGGCTAATGAGATTGATCATCAGTTTTGGAAGGATTTTCGCAAGGCAGTTCTAGCTAAAAAACCTGATTTTTATATCCTTGGAGAAGTCTGGCATACGTCTCAGCCTTGGTTAAATGGCGATGAATTCCACGCGGTCATGAATTATCCTTTATCTGATAGCATCAAGGACTATTTCTTACGTGGTATTAAGAAGATGGACCAGTTCATCGATGAAATCAATGGTCAGTCTATGTACTACAAGCAGCAGATTTCAGAAGTGATGTTTAATCTCTTGGATTCTCATGATACAGAGAGAATCTTGTGGACGGCCAAAGAAGACGTTCAACTGGTTAAATCAGCCTTAGCCTTTCTCTTTTTACAAAAGGGAACACCGTGTATCTATTACGGAACAGAGTTATCCTTGACAGGAGGACCAGATCCAGATTGTCGTCGTTGTACGCCTTGGGAACGTGTATCAAGTGACAATGATATGCTGAACTTTATCAAGAATCTAATCAAGATTCGCAAACATGCCTCAGCAACAATTCAGAATGGCAAGTATAGCCTCCAAGAAATCAAATCTGATGTACTAACCTTGCAATGGAATTACGATGGACAGGTCCTCAAAGCGATTTTTAACCAGTCCAAAGAAGACTATCTTTTAGAGAAAGAAGCAGTAGCACTAGTAAGCAATTGCCAAGAATTGGAGAATCAGCTTGTCATCTCTCCAAAAGGATTTGTGATTTTTCATTAAAGAGCAATCATGAGCGTCAGGAAAATTGTAGTATCGAGAGCATTTTACAAACAGACTATTTGTCGTCTTGCTACAATTGGTATATAATTTAACATAGAGAAAATAGGAGGATTTATCGAATGGAATTAAAAGATTTTACAGAAAAAGAACAGGAAATGATTAAGAAGGGACTTACGACGTCTAAGATTAGTGACAAGGAAACTGCTGCTAAAATTCTAGCTCTAGTCCCTCAAGAATTAGTGAAAAAAATTCCATTTTTCGTCAGAAAACATGCAACAACACGTACGATCAAACGAATTTCTGTTGAACACCCTGAACTCTACGCAGCAGCTCAAACAAGTGGTGAGATTCCAGAAAAAGAACGCGAAGAATTGCGTCAAATTATCACGACTATCTTTGAACAAAAAATGAATAAGCATAAGATTCGTTAAGATACATTTAAAAGAACTAGTGGACTAGTTCTTTTTATATCCGCTTTCACATTATACAACTTATACAAATCTATATAAAATATTATTTTTCCGAACAAAAATAGATATTTTTTCAAAAAAGTACTTTACAGAGTGTTGAAAGTATGTTATATTATTAAAGCTTAGAAAATGAGATGATGTTTTCTAGCAAATATAAACCCGAGTAAAAAATGCCTACGGACAGGCAGGGTTGAATGCCGAAGCGTGGTTGAAAAGCCACATTATTGATAGGGTTAAAAGCCTACTTTTATAAGTTGATGTTAGGACACTTGTCCTAATTCATAAATTTTTAGTGTGGTGAAAGCACACGTCATCTTGTGAAACGATCAATAAAGTACGTAATATTTGCTACTAGAGAGTTAGGAAACATCAGGAACAGACATACTCAAAAGAAACAAACATAAAAACGTCAGAAGATTGCAGAGCAGGTGAAAACCTGCTCTTTTTTCATAAGTATCCTTTAGTTCCTTATTTATAGTGAGGTTCTAAAAATATGGAAAGGAGTATGTCTTGAAAGAGTTAGATCAAAACCAAGCCCCAATTTATGAGGCCTTGGTCAAGCTACGCAAGAAACGGATTGTTCCCTTTGATGTACCAGGTCACAAGCGTGGACGAGGAAATCCAGAACTTGTCGAACTGCTAGGAGAAAAATGTGTTGGCATTGATGTCAATTCGATGAAACCCTTGGATAATCTTGGTCACCCCATTTCGATTATTCGGGATGCAGAGGAGCTGGCGGCAGATACTTTTGGAGCTAGCCATGCTTTTCTCATGATTGGTGGAACAACTTCATCGGTGCAGACTATGATTCTTTCCACCTGCAAGGCTGGAGATAAGATTATTCTGCCACGTAATGTCCATAAATCTGCCATCAATGCGCTGGTTCTATGTGGTGCTATTCCCATCTATATCGAGATGAGTGTGGATCCTAAGATTGGTATCGCTTTAGGTCTTGAAAATGACCGAGTAGCACAGGCCATAAAGGACCATCCAGATGCCAAGGCAATATTGATTAACAATCCTACTTATTACGGCATTTGTTCAGACCTAAAGGGGTTGACAGAAATGGCTCATGAAGCTGGCATGATGGTTTTAGTAGATGAGGCCCACGGAGCACACTTACATTTTACTGATAAACTTCCAATTTCTGCTATGGATGCAGGTGCTGATATGGCAGCAGTCTCCATGCATAAGTCTGGTGGAAGTTTGACACAAAGTTCGCTTCTTTCAATCGGGGAGCAGATGAATCCTGAGTACGTTCGTCAGATCATCAACCTGACCCAGTCAACATCCGCCTCTTACTTGTTGATGGCTAGTTTAGATATTTCACGTCGCAACTTGGCCCTTCGTGGTAAAGAGTCGTTTGAGAAGGTCATTGAGCTATCCGAGTACGCTCGTCGTGAAATCAATGCCATTGGTGGTTACTATGCCTACTCAAAAGAGTTAATAGATGGTGTTTCGGTTTGCGATTTTGACGTAACTAAGTTGTCAGTTTACACTCAGGGTATTGGCTTAACAGGTATCGAGGTTTATGACCTCCTACGAGATGAATACGACATTCAGATCGAGTTTGGTGATATTGGCAATATCTTGGCCTATATTTCGATTGGTGACCGCATCCAAGACATCGAGCGCTTAGTCGGTGCTTTGGCTGATATCAAGAGACTCTATTCACGAGATGGGAAGGACTTAATAGCTGGAGAATATATTCAGCCCGAGTTAGTGCTGTCTCCACAAGAAGCCTTCTATTCAGAGAGAAAAAGTTTGACCTTGGATGAGTCTGTTGGACAAGTCTGTGGTGAATTTGTCATGTGCTATCCTCCAGGGATTCCTATCTTGGCTCCTGGTGAACGCATTACACGAGAAATTGTCGACTATATCCAATTTGCCAAGGAACGTGGTTGCTCCCTCCAAGGGACGGAAGATCCAGAGGTCAATCACATCAACGTCATTAAGAGAAAGGAGAACTAGATGGATTTATGGTTTTCTGAAGTTCATACTCCAGATGTCAAATTGTCCCTGAGAACAGCCAAGCAACTCTACGCTGGTAAAAGTGAATGGCAGGATATCGAAGTCTTAGATACGCCAGCTTTTGGAAAGATTTTGATTTTAAATGGGCATGTTTTATTCTCAGATGCGGATGATTTTGTCTACAATGAAATGACCGTCCACGTTCCCATGGCTGTCCACCCAAATCCCAAGAAAGTTTTGGTTATTGGGGGTGGTGACGGTGGTGTTGCCCAAGTATTAACACTCTATCCTGAGCTGGAACAAATAGATATTGTAGAACCTGATGAGATGTTGGTTGAGGTTTGTCGTGAGTATTTTCCAGATTTTGCCGCAGGGCTAGACGATCCTCGTGTTACCATTTACTACCAAAATGGACTACGCTTTTTGCGAAACTGTGAAGATGACTACGATATTATCATCAACGATGCGACAGATCCATTTGGACATACGGAAGGTCTCTTTACCAAGGAATTTTACGGAAATAGTTACAGAGCCTTGAAAGAGGACGGAATCATGATCTATCAGCATGGGAGCCCCTTCTTTGACGAGGATGAGTCAGCTTGCCGAAGCATGCACCGCAAGGTCAATCAAGCCTTTCCAATCAGTCGGGTTTATCAGGCACATATCCCAACCAGTCCAGCGGGCTATTGGTTGTTTGGATTTGCATCGAAAAAATACCACCCTGTCAAAGATTTTGACAAGGAAGGCTGGAAAAAACGCCAGCTTTTCACAGAATACTATACTGCAAACTTACATGTGGGAGCCTTTATGTTGCCCAAGTATGTTGAGGACATTTTAGAAGAAGAGGAAGGAAAAAAATGAGTCGTTTATTAGTTATTGGATGTGGGGGCGTTGCCAAAGTTGCTATTTCAAAGATTTGCCAAGATAGCGAAACGTTTAAAGAAATTATGATTGCTAGCCGTACTAAGTCAAAATGTGATGACTTGAAAGCGAAGCTAGAAGGCAAAACAAGTACAAAGATTGAGACAGCTGCTCTTGATGCTGACAAGGTAGAAGAAGTGATTGCCCTGATTGAAAGCTACAAACCAGAAGCTGTTTTGAACGTAGCTTTACCATATCAAGATTTAACCATTATGGATGCTTGTTTGGCTACAGGTGTCCACTATATCGACACTGCTAACTACGAGGCTGAGGATACAGAAGATCCTGAATGGCGTGCTATCTATGAGAAACGTTGTAAAGAACTTGGATTTACAGCCTACTTTGATTACTCATGGCAATGGGCTTATCAGGAGAAATTCAAAGAAGCTGGCTTGACCGCCCTTCTTGGTTCTGGTTTTGACCCAGGTGTGACCAGCGTCTTTTCTGCCTATGCTCTCAAACACTATTTTGATGAAATCCACTATATCGACATTTTGGACTGTAATGGTGGTGACCACGGTTATCCGTTTGCAACAAACTTTAACCCAGAAATTAATCTACGCGAGGTTTCAGCACCGGGTTCTTATTGGGAAGATGGAAAATGGGTCGAAGTGGAAGCTATGTCAATCAAGCGCGAGTATGATTTCCCTCAAGTTGGACAAAAAGACATGTATCTCCTTCACCATGAAGAAATCGAATCATTGGCCAAGAACATTCCAGGTGTCAAACGCATTCGTTTCTTTATGACCTTTGGTCAATCATACTTGACGCACATGAAATGTTTGGAAAATGTCGGTCTCCTTCGTACGGATACCATTAACTTCAATGGACAAGACATCGTTCCGATTCAATTTTTGAAAGCCTTGCTTCCAGATCCAGCCAGCCTTGGCCCACGTACTGTTGGTAAAACCAATATTGGTTGTATCTTTACAGGTGTCAAAGATGGCGTTGAAAAAACCATCTACATCTACAATGTTTGCGACCATCAGGAATGTTACGCAGAAGTTGGTTCACAAGCCATTTCTTACACGACAGGCGTTCCAGCCATGATTGGGACAAAATTGGTTATGAACGGTACTTGGAAACAAGCTGGAGTGTATAACCTTGAAGAATTGGATCCAGATCCATTCATGGAAGCTTTGAATGAGTATGGTTTGCCATGGGTTGTGGTTGAAAATCCACAAATGGTGGACTGATGAAGTTAGAACAAGTACCAACTCCAGCTTATGTCATTGACTTGACCAAGTTAGAAGCAAACTGCCGCATTCTACAATATGTTCAAGAAGAAGCTGGTTGCAAGGTTTTACTTGCCCAGAAGGCATACTCCCTCTACAAAACCTATCCCTTGATTAGCCAGTATCTATCTGGTACGACAGCCAGTGGTCTTTATGAGGCCAAGCTAGCTAGAGAAGAGTTCCCAGGTGAAGTCCATGTCTTTGCACCTGCTTTTAAGGATGCAGACTTGGAGGAATTGCTAGAGATAACGGACCATATCGTCTTTAACTCAGAGAGACAGTTGCGTAAACATGGGGCCCGTTGTCGGGAGGCTGGTGTCAGTGTTGGTTTACGTCTCAATCCTCAATGTTCAACACAGGGTGACCACGCGCTCTATGACCCTTGTGCACCTGGCTCCCGTTTTGGAGTAACTTCAGACAAGATTCCTAGTGATTTGTTGGATTTAGTGGATGGTCTTCATTTTCATACCCTTTGCGAGCAGGGAGCAGATGATTTACAAACAACTTTGAAAGCAGTAGAAGAGAAGTTTGGTTCCTATTTGCATCAAGTTAAATGGCTCAATATGGGTGGAGGACACCACATCACAAGAGAAGGTTACGATGTAGATTTGCTGATTTCAGAAATCAAGCGTATCCGAGAAACTTACAATCTTGAAGTTTATATCGAGCCGGGTGAAGCCATTGCGCTCAATGCGGGTTATCTAGCAACTGAAGTTTTGGATATTGTAGAAAACGGTATGGAAATCTTGGTTTTAGACGCCTCTGCGACCTGCCATATGCCTGATGTACTTGAGATGCCCTATCGTCCACCTTTGAGAAATGGCTTTGAGGCACAGGAAAAAGCCCATACCTACAGACTTTCTTCTAATACCTGTCTGACGGGCGATGTAATTGGTGATTATAGTTTTGAAAATCCAGTCCAAATCGGTGATAGACTTTATTTTGAAGACATGGCTATTTACTCATTTGTTAAAAATAATACCTTTAATGGTATTGGATTGCCAAGTCTCTATCTCATGGACGAGCAAGGTGATTGCAGCTTAGTCAAAGCCTTCGGCTATCACGATTTTAAAGGGAGATTATCATGATGGTCAGTCCAAAAAAATTAGGCTATCGCATGCCAGCAGAGTACGAACCCCATCATGGTACCCTCATGATATGGCCGGCTCGACCAGGATCATGGCCTTTTCAAGGAAAAGCTGCTAAAGCAGCATTTAGCCAGATTATCAAAACCATAGCAGAAGGGGAAAGAGTCTATCTTTTGGTGGAGCAGGATTATCTATCTGAGGCCCAAGACTACCTTGGAGATAGCGTTGTTTATTTAGATATTCCCACCAATGATGCCTGGGCGCGTGATACTGGTCCGACTATTCTTGTCAATGATAAAGGCCAGAAATTAGCCGTGGATTGGTCTTTCAATGCTTGGGGTGGAGCTGTTGATGGTCTCTACCAAAACTATGAAGATGATGACCAAGTAGCTAGTCGTTTTGCCGAGGCCTTGGAAATGCCTGTTTATGATGCCAAACCTTTTGTCCTAGAAGGCGGAGCAATCCATAGCGATGGCCAAGGAACCATTCTCGTGACTGAAAGTTGCTTGCTTAGTCCTGGTCGCAACCCTCATCTAAGTAAAGAAGAAATTGAGAGAAGATTATTGGACTATCTAGGCGCTGAAAAAGTTATTTGGCTTCCTTATGGTATTTATCAGGACGAAACCAATGAACACGTTGACAACGTTGCAGCCTTTGTTGGTCCTGCAGAACTTGTCTTGGCTTGGACAGACGACAAAAGCGATCCTCAGTATGCCATGTCAAAAGCAGATCTCGAACTATTAGAGCAAGAAACAGATGCAAAAGGTCGTCACTTCACCATTCATAAGCTTCCTATCCCAGCTATTCGTCAGGTTGTAACCGAAGAGGATTTGCCAGGCTACATCTATGAAGAAGGAGAAGAAGAGCGATACGCAGGTGAACGACTAGCAGCTTCCTACGTAAACTTTTATATCGCCAACAAGGCTGTCCTTGTTCCCCAATTTCAAGACGTAAATGACCAAGTAGCCTTAGATATCCTCAGTAAGTGTTTCCCAGACCGTAAAGTTGTCGGAATACCAGCCAGAGATATTCTTTTAGGTGGTGGCAATATCCACTGTATCACCCAACAAATCCCAGAATAGGAGAAAAAGATGAGAAATGTAAAAGTTGCAGCCATTCAGATGCAATGTGCCAAAGATGTGGCAACAAATATTCAAACAGCAGAGCGATTAGTACGTCAGGCTGCAGGACAAGGCGCACAAATTATTCTCTTACCCGAGTTGTTTGAACGTCCGTACTTTTGCCAGGAACGCCAGTATGACTACTACCAGTATGCCCAGTCGGTGACAGACAATACAGCTATTCAGCATTTTAAAGTTCTTGCTAAAGAACTAGAAGTTGTTTTACCAATCAGTTTCTATGAAAAAGATGGCAATGTCTTGTATAACTCTATTGCCGTTATTGATGCAGATGGGGAAGTGCTGGGCGTTTACCGAAAGACCCACATACCAGATGACCATTATTATCAAGAAAAATTTTATTTCACACCTGGCAACACAGGTTTCAAGGTCTGGGATACTCGCTATGCCAAGATTGGCATCGGCATCTGTTGGGATCAATGGTTCCCTGAAACAGCGCGCTGTCTTGCGTTAAATGGTGCTGAATTGCTCTTTTATCCTACAGCCATCGGTTCAGAGCCGATTTTGGATACAGACAGTTGTGGTCACTGGAAACGTACTATGCAAGGCCACGCAGCAGCAAATATTGTCCCAGTTATTGCCGCCAATCGCTATGGCTTGGAAGAGATCACGCCTAGTGAGGAAAATGGTGGACAGAGTTCCAGTCTTGACTTCTACGGTTCATCCTTTATGACGGATGAAACAGGAGCTATTCTAGAGCAAGCTGAGAGACAAGGAGAAGCTGTTCTGTTAGCAACTTATGACCTTGATAAGGGAGCAAGCGAACGCCTAAACTGGGGCTTGTTTCGAGATAGAAGACCAGAAAAGTATCAACGTATTACGGACTAGTAGGAGAGAAATGAGAGATTCATTCTGCTAGATTAACTTCTTATTTTCAACTATAAGGATACTATGTTGTCTAGTAAGTGGATTTTATATTTTAACCCTCCAAGGCTTTCTCGCGCTTTTATGCGAGGAGCTTTTCTGTTTAAGCTTTATCAATAAAACATGCTATAATAGTTGCAGAAAGGTTGGTATTTATGGCTAGGATATTGGTTATTGAAGACAATAGTGACATTCAAGAAATTTTGCGAACTCTTCTCACTGAGGAGCATGAGGTAATTCAAGCCTTTTCTGGTACAGAAGGAATCATGCGTTTTGACCAAGGGGGGATTGACCTCGTTTTGCTAGATATCATGCTTCCTGGGAAAAATGGGGATCAGGTTTTAAAAACTATCAGGGAGCAAAGTCAAACTCCAGTCATTATGCTAACGGCTTTGAGCGATAAGAAGTTGATCAGTCAATACCTCTTAGAGGGTGCCAATGATTACATCGTCAAGCCTTTTGATTTGGACGAAGTCTTTGCCAGAGTTACTGTTCAATTACGCCAAAGCGCAGAAAAACAGCCTATGGAAATAGGAAAAACTGAAAATCTGCCACAAAACTTGAAAAATATCCAGTTTGATACAGAAAGTTTTGAAATCAAAAATAGTCAGGAAACGATTCGCCTTGCTAAGAAAGAATGCTTGATTCTCCAAACTCTCCTTAAACACCCTAAGAAAATTTTTACCAAGGAAGAACTTTATGAATTGGTCTGGGAGGAGAGCTATCTACCTGGAGATAATACTCTCAATACGCATTTGAGTAATCTGCGTAAAAAATTAAACCAGCTTGACCCAAATCAAGAATATATTGAAACCATCTGGGGAGTTGGGGTAAGATTAAAAGGAGACAAGCAATGACCTACATGATAATCTTTTTTCTACTGGTACTCCTAATTATTTTATCGATTGCATTAATTCGCTACCATCTAGCACTTAAAAACTTGAGTCAACAGATTGAAGACAAGATTCTTACGGGTAGTATGAAAAGAGTCGGAGTCAGCATTTTTTCCAAACATTTTTTACAGCTCTACCAGCAGATTGAAAATCTATTTCAGGAAGTAGAACAATCTCGGTTGGTGATGAAAAGGGAAAAGCAGACTCTGGATATGGCCATCAGCAATATCGCCCATGATATTCGGACGCCTCTGACTATCGCTTCAGGTTACACCCAACAATTGATAAAGTCTCCTGAAAACAAAACAGAAAACCTACAAAAAATCGCCCAGCATCTTGATTTAGTTTCCAAACGTTTGGAGGCTCTCCTTGAATATCGTCGTTTGATGGAAGGAGCTGTCAAACCAAAACTGGAAGAAGTGGATTTTTCGACTTTTATTACCAAAAAGACTCTGGCTTATTATGATGTTTTTCAAGCGGCAAATATCACACTTGATTTTAAGGTTGAAGCTGGTTTAACAACGAGGACTGATGAAGACTTGCTGGATCGTATTTTACAAAATTTACTTGGAAATGTCCTCAAACATGGCAAGGAAGAAGCGCGTCTATCTTTGAGAAAGGAAAAGGAACAGCTTGTCTTAGAGATTGCAAACCTTGTTAAACAGCCCATCAAAAAAATAGAAAATCTCAGCAACCGTTTTTATTCTGAAAATCTATCAGACACCGAAGAATCCTCTGGTTTAGGCCTTTATATCACTGAGGAATTATGCCATCTTCTCGGTGCAGAGATGAAACTAAGCACAGATGGGAAATGGTTGTCGGTTTTCATTTATTTTTAACAAAAAGAAACCTCCTCTGTAGGCTAGAGGAGGTCATTTTTTATAGGCTTTTCTTTTTGAAAACTGCCAGTCCACTTAGATTAAAGATTACAATAACAGCTAAGCTAACTATAAGTGTATAGAAAATGGATTCACTATTAGCAGTCATAGCATAGAAAAACTGCAATGATAAATATGGCAAAATTTTGATACTTGGGAAGATGAGCATTGGCATAGAAAGGATGATAGAGCTGACCAAATAACCAATAAATACCGCAAGATAAGAATGACTAACATAGAGGATGAAGGAAACAATGGAAAGCCAAGCAAGGAGGCAAAGGAATTGAAGGGAAATGGTTATCAGTAGATTGCCAATAAAGCCATCAGGCATAGTGCCAAATCCATTTAAGATAGTTGCTGGAATAAAGGCAATCACAAGGCTGATGATAACTTGCAAGAGTGCAATACAAGTCAGTACAAAGGCTTTTGCAAGGAAAAACTCGGTACGAGAAACACCCACTGTTAAATTATTTTTATAGAGTTTGCCGATTAAATCAACTCCAAGAACGAGGCAGGCTAGAACTATGCAGAGAAAAACGAGGTTTGAACCTTGACTAGATGCGTTAATCAGGGCTTGTACACCGTCCCAGCCATGGGTTGGAATTTCTGGCTCTTGTGTCTGGATTGCCATCAGATGGCCAGTAGCCCCAAAAATAGCCCCCATTAACATGAGTACAAAGAGAATGAACTCTGTAATCCAGAATCCTTTGGAACGGAAAAGACGGTAAAAGTCTGCTTGAATGGTATGTATCATGATTTTCCTCCTATTGGACCAATTGAGTGAAGTATTCTTCTAGGTTTTGACGAGCATAGTAAATCTCGTCAATGGCAACATCTGACAAGGTTAACTCCTTAAGAATCTGTTTGACATCTTGTTCCTGACCAAAGATATGGATTTCATTTTCTGGATTAACAACCTTGAACTGGAGCTGGATTTGTTCTTTCAATACTTGACAAGCTTTCTCTTTATCAGCTGTCTTAAGGACAATATAATCCTCACTTAGTGTTTCAAATTCAGCTTTACTGATTTCACGGATAATCTTGCCTTGATCTAAAATACCAAAGCGATTAGCTAGGAGATAGAGTTCTGACAAGATATGGCTAGAGATGAGAATGGTGATTCCTTTTTCTTTATTGAGCCGTTGAATCATCAGACGAAATTCTTTGATACCGATTGGGTCGAGACCGTTGATAGGTTCATCTAAGATTAGGAAGTCTGGTTTGGATAGAAGGGCAATGGCGATACCAAGTCTTTGTTTCATTCCTAGCGAGAAATCACGAAAGATTTTCTTACCTGTATCTGCCAAACCTACATAGTCCAGGGTTTCTCGAATGACTTGATCAGCATTTGGAATATGACGAATCATACAGTAATATTTCAGGTTTTGATAGGCTGTTAAGTGATTATGAGCTACAGGTGATTCGATAACTGAACCTACTCGAGATAGAGACTTGCTCCATTCATTTTCCGAATGGCTAGAGAAGAGGGAAACTGTTCCTTTATCCGCAAAGAGTAGTTGCGTAATAATTTTTATCAAGGTGGTTTTCCCAGCTCCGTTCTTCCCGATAAGCCCATAAATATCTCCCTCTCTTATCGTTAGATGAAGATCCTGAAGGATAGCTTGTTTATCGAAGTTTTTGGACAATCCATGAATGTCAAGTACTGTTTTCATGATTCTCTCCTTTTGATTTATTTTGTTAACTTTAGTATAAAGCATAGAAATCAAAGAAAGCTCAAGGATTTCTAAAGAGTTTCTAAAGTTTTAGAATTCTTAAATATCAAAACCCAGTTGACATGAACTGGGCTTCTTTACTATAAAATATATTTCTCAATGGCACGCGCAACGCCGTCTTCTTCGTTGCTGGCTGTAACGTCATCAGCTAGGGATTTGACATAATCGCTGGCATTTCCCATTGCAATGCCTAGGCCTGCAAACTGGAGCATTTCAATATCGTTATTGGCATCGCCCATAGCCATGATTTCTGAGGAATCAATCTTCAGAATCTCTGCCAGTCGTGAAAGAGCAGTAGCCTTTGTCGTTCCAAGTGGCATGGCTTCATAAATGACAGGCTGCGAACGAACGCCACTAAATCGTTGGCAAATCTCCTCAGCAAAACGCTGCTCAAAATCATCTGTTTGCTCTTTTGTCCCCAAAAACATCCCTTGGAACATACGGTACTTGCCACTAGTCGCTTCCTCAAGAGAAATTTCAGTCAGGTCTGAGAAGACTAGGTCGGCATCATTTTGGATGACTTGATTGGGCTTGCCACCGAGGACAAAATAATGTTCCTCATCAAAAAGGGTCAACTGGACATCGCTTTTTTCTGCTAGGTCATAGAGGTATTCGATATCAGCTGGACTGAGTTCTTGCCAGTCAACTAGTCCCCAGTTACTTGTCTGGTGAGTTGAACAACCGTTGTTAACAATGACATACTCATTCTGGAGGTCAAGTCCCAGTTTTTTGTAGTAGGGGAGGACACCGAAAAGCGGGCGACCCGTACAGAGAACAAGTTTGACACCTTTTTCAATGGCTTTGTGAATAGCAGTAATGTGAGCTTGTGGGATTTCCTTGGCTTCATTGAGGAGGGTTCCGTCCATATCCAAGGCTAGTAGTTTAATCATAGGTTTTCCTTCTTTATCTTTTGGTATTATTATAGCATATTTTAGAGGAAAGGAGGAGGAATCTTCGGGCTAATCATGGTATAATAAAAGGTAATGAAAAATTCCAACGAGGCAGAAATGAAATTACTTTATACTGATATTCGGACTTCTTTGACTGAAATTCTAACAAGAGAGGCGGAGGAGTTAGTTGCTGCTGGCAAGCGGGTCTTCTACATCGCTCCCAACTCTCTTTCTTTTGAAAAGGAACGCGCCGTGCTGGAATGCTTGTCCCAGCAGGCTTCTTTTGCGATTACCGTTACGCGCTTTGCTCAAATGGCTCGTTATCTGGTCTTGAATGACCTGCCTGCCAAGACCAGTCTTGATGATATCGGTCTTGGGATGGCCTTTTATAAATGCCTTGCGGAACTTGACCCCAAGGACTTGCGTGTTTATGGTGCGATTAAGCAGGATCCTCAATTTATTCAGCAGTTGATTGAACTGTATCACGAGATGACGACTGCTCAGATGAGCTTTTTAGACTTGGAGAGTTTGGCAGATGAGGACAAGCGAGCAGACTTGCTCTTGATTTTTGAGAAAGTAACGGCTTATCTCAATCAGGGTCAGTTGTCTCAAGGAAGTCAGTTATCCCATTTGATTGAAGCTATTGAGAATGACAAGGTAAGTAGTGATTTTACTCAAATCGCCTTGGTTATTGATGGATTTACCCATTTTTCTGCTGAGGAAGAGCGGATTGTGGACTTACTTCATGGCAAGGGTGTTGAGATTGTCATTGGGGCTTATGCTAGTAAGAAAGCTTATACCAGTCCATTCGCTGAGGGTAATCTCTACCAAGCTAGTGTAGAGTTTCTCCATCATTTAGCTGCTAAATATCAAACTCCTGCTCTGGATTGTTCTCAAACTCATGAGCAGATGGATAGTTTTGACAAGGCATCTCGTTTGTTGGAGTCTTCTTATGACTTTTCAGAACTCGCTTTGGATGTCGATGAGAAAGACCGTGAAAACTTACAAATCTGGTCTTGCTTGACGCAAAAAGAAGAGTTAGAGTTGGTAGCCCGTAGCATCCGTCAGAAATTGCATGAGAACTCAGACCTGAGCTACAAGCATTTCCGTATTCTTTTGGGGGATGTAGCGTCTTATCAATTATCTCTAAAAACGATTTTTGACCAGTATCAGATTCCTTTCTATCTTGGTAGAAGCGAGTCCATGGCGCACCACCCTTTAACTCAGTTTGTTGAGTCTATTTTGGCTTTAAAACGCTATCGTTTCCGTCAGGAGGATTTGATTAACCTTCTTAGAACAGGTCTCTATACCGACCTTAGTCAGGCTGATATCGATACTTTTGAGCAATATCTCCGCTATCTTGGTATCAATGGCTTGCCAGCCTTTCAGCAAACATTTACCAAATCCCACCACGGAAAATTTGATTTGGTTCGTTTAAATGCCCTTCGTTTGCGTATTATAACCCCTCTTGAAACCCTCTTTGCCAGTCGAAAACAAAAGGCTGAAAACCTCTTGCAAAAGTGGAATAGCTTTCTAAAAGAAAGTTCAGTGACCAAGCAGCTCCAAGATTTGACAGCCACTATGGAAGCTGTAGAACAGGAAAGACAAGCTGAAGTTTGGAAGGCTTTCTGTCATGTTTTAGAACAATTTGCGACTGTTTTTGCTGGTTCGCAAGTTAGTTTAGAGGACTTCCTAGCCTTGCTCCATTCTGGAATGAGTTTGTCCCAATACCGTACCATTCCAGCAACAGTGAACACTGTTCTGGTGCAGAGTTACGATTTGATTGCCCCTCTGACAGCTGACTTTGTCTACGCCATTGGACTGACTCAGGACAATTTACCAAAAATTGCGCAAAATACTAGCCTTTTAATTGATGAAGAAAGACAAAGCTTAAACCAAGCAACAGAGGAAAGGGCACAATTACTGATTGCCAGCAGTGAAAATCTAAAGAAAAATCGCTATACTATGCTTTCCTTGGTTAATTCTGCTCGTAAGCAGTTGGTTTTGTCGGCTCCAAGCCTTTTTAACGAAAGTGAAAGCAAGGAGTCAGCCTATCTTCAAGAGCTGGTCCATTTTGGATTTTGCAGGAAAGAGAAGAGGATGAATCACAAAGGGCTATCTAAGGAAGATATGGGGTCCTATCACAGTCTTTTGTCTAGTCTGGTTGCCTATCACCAGCAGGGCGAGACGAGTGATACTGAGCAAGATTTGACATTTATTAAGGTTCTGGCGCGTGTCATGGGTAAAAAACTAGACCAGCAAGGTCTTGCAAATCCAGCCCTTCCAACCAGCCCTAGTAGCAAGCCCTTAGCCAAGGATACTTTACAATCTCTCTATCCTATTGATCAGGAGTTTTACCTGTCTACCTCTGGTTTGACGGAGTTTTATCGCAATGAATACAGTTATTTTCTTCGCTACGTTTTAGGCTTGCAGGAGGAATTGCGCCTGCGTCCTGATGCCCGCAGTCACGGAAATTTCTTGCACCGCATTTTTGAACGCGCTTTGCAGTTGCCTGACGAAGATTCTTTTGACAAACGTTTAGAACAAGCTATCCAAGAAACCAGTCAAGAACGCGAATTTGAAGCCATTTATCAAGAAAGTTTGGAAGCCCAGTTTACCAAGGAAGTTTTGCTTGATGTTGCACGGACAACTGGACATATTCTCCGCCATAATCCAGCCATCGAAACCATTAAAGAAGAGGCAAATTTCGGTGGGAAAGAGCAAGCCTTTATTCAATTGGATAATGGACGCAGTGTCTTTGTACGAGGTAAGGTGGACCGGATTGATCGTTTGAAAGCTGATGGGGCGATAGGAGTAGTAGACTACAAGTCTAGTCTGACTCAGTTCCAGTTTCCTCATTTCTTTAATGGCCTCAATTCCCAACTGCCAACCTATTTAGCTGCCCTAAAAAGAGAAGGAGAGCAGAACTTTTTTGGTGCTATGTACTTGGAAATGACTGAGCCTGTCCAATCTCTGATGGCCGTTAAAAGTCTGGCAGGTGCAGTAGTAGAAGCCAGCAAGTCTATGAAATACCAAGGCCTCTTCTTAGAAAAAGAAAGCAGTCATTTGGGCGAATTTTACAATAAAAACAAGGCTAATCAGCTGACAGATGAGGAATTCCAGCTCCTACTGGACTACAATGCCCATCTTTATAAAAAAGCAGCTAAGAAGATTTTAGCAGGCCAGTTCGCCATTAATCCTTATACTGAAAATGGTAGAAGCATTGCACCGTATGTTCAGCAACATCAGGCTATTACAGGCTTTGAAGCCAATTACCACTTAGGACAAGCTCGTTTCCTAGAAAAGTTGGACTTAGCTGATGGTAAGCGTCTGGTCGGAGAAAAACTCAAGCAAGCTTGGTTTGAAAAAATAAGAGAGGAGTTGAATCGATGAAGCCTATTCCCTTTTTAACTGAGGAAGAAATTCAAAAACTGCAAGAAGCAGAAGCAAATTCGAGCAAGGAACAAAAGAAAACTGCCGAACAAATCGAAGCCATCTACACTTCTGGTCAAAATATCCTGGTTTCAGCGTCTGCTGGTTCTGGGAAAACCTTCGTCATGGCAGAGCGCATTCTGGACCAATTGGCGCGTGGTGTGGAAATTTCTCAACTCTTCATCTCAACCTTTACCGTTAAGGCAGCCACTGAGCTTAAGGAACGGTTGGAGAAAAAAATCAGCCAACAAATTCAAGAAACGGATGATGTCGACCTCAAACAACACTTGGGTCGCCAGTTGGCAGACTTACCCAACGCGGCTATTGGTACCATGGACTCTTTTACACAAAAATTCCTTGGTAAACATGGTTATCTGATTGACATTGCGCCTAATTTCCGTATTTTACAAAACCAAAGCGAGCAACTCCTTCTAAAAAATGAAGTCTTCCATGAGGTCTTTGAATCCCATTATCAAGGTAAACAGAAAGAGAAGTTTAGTCATTTGCTGAAAAACTTTGCTGGGCGTGGCAAGGATGAACGGGGGCTGCGCCAGCAAGTCTATAAAATTTATGACTTCCTCCAATCCACCAGTAATCCTCTAAAGTGGCTGAGTGAATCTTTCCTCAAAGGCTTTGAAAAAGCTGATTTTAGCAGTGAAAAAGAAAAACTAACTGAACAAATCCAACAAGCCCTTTGGGATTTGGAAAGCTTTTTCCGTTATCATCTGGATAATGATGCCAAGGAGTTTCCCAAGGCTGCCTATTTAGAAAATGTTCAGTTGATTCTGGATGAAATTGGCTCCTTAAATCAAAAGTCCGATAGTCAGGCTTATCAGGCAGTGCTTGCGCGTGTTGTCTCCATCTCTAAGGAGAAAAACGGCCGAGCTCTGACTAATGCCAGTCGTAAGGCTGATTTGAAGCCACTGGCCGATGCCTACAACGAAGAGAGAAAGACCCAGTTTGCTAAACTAGGACAACTGTCAGACCAGATAACGATTCTCGACTATCAAGAACGTTATCATGGAGATACCTGGGAACTAGCTAAGACTTTCCAAATCTTCATGAGTGATTTTGTGGAAGCTTATCGTGAACGTAAGCATCAGGAAAACGCCTTTGAATTCGCTGATATCAGCCATTACACCATTGAGATTTTAGAGAAATTCCCGCAAGTCCGTGAAGCTTATCAGGAACGTTTCCATGAAGTCATGGTAGACGAGTATCAGGATACCAACCATATTCAAGAACGGATGCTGGAATTACTTTCTAATGGACACAATCGCTTTATGGTGGGAGATATCAAGCAATCTATCTATCGTTTCCGTCAGGCAGATCCGCAGATTTTCAATGAAAAGTTCCAACGCTATGCGCAAAATCCAGACGAAGGCAAGCTGATTTTGCTTAAAGAAAATTTCCGTAGTAGTTCAGAAGTGCTGTCAGCAACCAATGATGTCTTTAAACGCCTTATGGACCAAGAGGTCGGCGAAATCAACTATGATAATATGCACCAACTTGTTTTTGCCAATACCAAACTGACTCCCAATCCAGACAACAAGGCAGAATTTCTCATCTACGACAAGGACGATACAGGTGAGGAAGAAGAGAGCCAAGTAGAAACGAAATTAACAGGGGAAATGCGCTTAGTCATCAAGGAGATTCTGAAACTTCATCAAGAAAAAGGTGTTTCCTTTAAGGAAATTGCCCTTCTGACCTCCAGCCGCAGTCGTAATGACCAGATTCTCCTCGCCCTGTCTGAATACGGAATTCCTGTCAAAACTGATGGAGAGCAAAACAATTATCTCCAATCCCTAGAAGTGCAAGTCATGCTGGAAACCCTTCGTGTCATTCACAATCCCTTACAAGACTATGCCTTGCTTGCCCTTATGAAGTCTCCTATGTTTGGCTTTGATGAAGACGAGTTAGCACGTTTGTCTCTTCAGAAAGATGAGGACAAAGTCCAAGAAAATCTCTATGAGAAACTGGTCAATGCACAAAAAATGGTAACATGCCAAAAAGTCTTGATTCACTCAGCTCTAGCCGAGAAACTAAAGCAATTCATGGATATATTGGCTTCTTGGCGCTTGTATGCCAAAACCCACTCCCTCTATGACCTGATTTGGAAGATTTACAATGACCGTTTTTATTATGATTATGTGGGAGCTTTGCCAAATGGTCCTGCTAGACAGGCCAATCTCTATGCCCTAGCACTGCGTGCTGATCAATTTGAAAAGAGCAATTTCAAGGGCTTGTCGCGTTTTATTCGTATGATTGACCAAGTTTTAGAAGCCCAGCACGATCTTGCAAGCGTGGCTGTCGCACCACCTAAGGACGCAGTAGAGCTCATGACCATCCACAAGAGTAAAGGCCTGGAGTTTCCTTACGTCTTCATCCTTAACATGGATCAAGATTTCAACAAGCAAGACTCTATGTCAGAAGTAATTCTCAGTCGTCAGAATGGTCTTGGTGTCAAGTACATTGCCAAGATGGAGACAGGAGCAGTGGAAGATCACTATCCTAAAACCATTAAACTCTCTATTCCTAGCTTGACCTATAGTCAGAATGAGGAAGAACTGCAGCTGGCAAGCTATTCTGAGCAAATGCGTCTACTGTATGTTGCTATGACGCGGGCTGAGAAAAAGCTCTATCTTGTCGGTAAGGGTTCTCGTGAAAAGCTGGAAGCCAAGGAATATCCAGCAGCTAAAAATGGAAAACTAAATAGCAACACTAGACTTCAAGCCAAGAATTTCCAAGATTGGATGTGGGCTATCAGTAAAGTATTTGCCAAGGATCATCTCAACTTTAGTTATCGTTTTGTTGGAGAAGATCAGTTGACCAGAGAAGCTATCGGAGAGTTGGAAAACAAGAGCCCTCTCCAAGATAGCTCTCAAGCAGATAACCGTCAGTCAGAAACCATCAAAGAAGCCCTTGAAATGCTGAAAGAGGTGGAAGTTTATAATACTCTTCACCGCGCAGCCATTGAACTTCCTAGTGTTCAAACCCCAAGTCAAATCAAGAAATTCTACGAACCAGTTATGGATATGGAAGGTGTCGAGATTGCAGGTCAAGGCCAGTCAGTAGACAAAAAAATCAGCTTTGATTTGCCAGATTTTTCAACCAAAGAAAAGGTAACAGGAGCTGAGATTGGTAGTGCTACCCACGAACTCATGCAGAGAATTGACCTCAGCCAGCGACCAACGCTTGCTAGCCTGACAGAAACTCTCAAACAAGTTCAAACCAACCCAGCTGTCAGAGACAAGATTAATCTTGCGAAAATTCTTGCATTCTTTGACACAGAACTCGGTCAGGAAATTCTTGCCAATACCAACCATCTTTATCGCGAGCAACCTTTCTCCATGCTCAAACGAGATCAAAAGAGTCAGGAAGACTTTGTTGTCCGTGGTATCCTTGATGGCTATCTACTTTACGAAGACAAAATTGTTCTGTTCGACTATAAGACAGACCGCTATGATGAACCAAGTCAACTCATAGACCGCTATCGTGGTCAGTTAGCCCTATACGGAGAGGCTTTATCTCGAGCCTATTCGATTGAAAATATTGAGAAATACTTGATTTTACTCGGTAAAGACGAGGTTCAAGTTGTAAAAGTATAATCTAGAAAGGAGACCTCATGACACTTCCAGTTAGAAAATCCCTGCATGATGCGGTGTTACAGGCTTCAAAAGCTGATACTTGGGAACAAGCTACCAAGGAATGGAATGAAGTTTCCTTGATTTTTAACGGTATCGGCCGTAGCAATTGTGTCTGTGGAAATGCTATCAAATACGCCTACGAACTCTTTAACGGTATCACAGGCCAACGCCTCTTTCCCATCGGTAGCGACTGCGTCAGACACTTTCATCGATTGACCCTTGACCAGCAACTGGAAGAGGAAGAAAAACTGCTCAGAAAGGTTGAAAATCTAACCAGAAAAGCCCAGAAAAAGGAAAAAATCAAAGTCAATAAGAGTGAATTTGACGAGCGTCTTCTAAAATGGCTCTGGGAAAAAGGTGTTTTTAAACCCAATCGTGGCAATCAGTTCTCACCTGAGAAAGACTACCAGCTCTTCCTAGAAGTCTTTCAAGGAGGAAGTTGGATCAAGGCAGAGCCCAAGAAGAAGGCTCGGATGGAAGAAGTCCTTGAAAAGTGTATCAAACCCTTTTTACTTGGCAAATCAGATGACCAACTCTACCTTGTCAAGCTAGGAAAGGAAAAAATTGACTACGAACAGGAACTCCGTATCCAGGCAGAGAAAGAGCGCAAGAAAAGAGATAGAATCGCCAAACAATATGCAGACAATCTAGTTCTAGCTATGGGACCAGCAGAGCGTGCATACCAAGATTACTTTGGCTTTACAGAGACCCTGACTCAAGAAGAACGCAAGTGGGAGAAAATACTTTTTGGTAAAAATCGAACAGAACGGGCTATCAAGGCCAAACAATACCAAAAAGAGTTGGAAAAAGACCAACGAATTGCTAGTCAAGATCCAATTGAAAGAAAGCAGAAGCAGACCTGGCTCCTCAATTCCTATTTTCGTGAGTTTCCTGAAGAAAAAGCTCGATTTTCTAGGCTTTTATTAGAATATCGAAAAAGTGGAGAAGTGCCATTTTCAACTGAATATCTGTCAGACCATCTGCTCGACTTTTTCTATAAAATGAAAGCCTTTGAGTTTGAAATCGCACCAGAACAAGTTCGAGATTTTCTAAAAGAAAGCCTTCAAACAGAGCATCTCTCCTCAGCACAAGAAAGCTGGATAGAAGGAATTTTGACAAATTGTATAGTCCCATTTTTATCTCGAATACTCATCTAAAACTAAATATATAAGTCTTAGAATTTTATATAAAGTTAATATATAAATTAAGTGAATTTGAAATCAGCCTTCCTTTATAAAGTAGCTATTACAAATAAAAGCTTGTGCAAAAAAGAATAATTTATGATAGAATAGAGGATAAGAAAGAAAACGTTTTTACAGTTTTTTCAATCCGAAGGAGATATATTATGGCCACTATTCAATGGTTTCCTGGTCACATGTCTAAAGCGCGTCGACAGGTGCAGGAAAATTTAAAATTTGTTGATTTTGTGACGATTTTGGTGGATGCACGCTTACCTCTATCTAGTCAAAATCCTATGTTGACCAAGATTGTTGGTGACAAACCAAAACTCTTGATTTTAAACAAGGCGGACTTGGCTGATCCAGCAATGACCAAGGAATGGCGTCAGTATTTTGAATCACAAGGAATTCAGACGCTGGCTATCAACTCTAAAGAGCAAGTGACTGTTAAAGTCGTAACAGATGCTGCCAAAAAGCTCATGGCTGATAAGATTGCTCGTCAGAAAGAACGTGGTATCAAAATTGAAACCTTGCGTACCATGATTATTGGGATTCCAAACGCTGGTAAATCAACTCTCATGAACCGTTTGGCTGGTAAGAAGATTGCCGTTGTCGGCAACAAACCAGGTGTTACCAAGGGGCAACAATGGCTTAAAACCAACAAAGACTTGGAAATCTTAGATACGCCAGGGATTCTTTGGCCTAAATTTGAGGATGAAACTGTTGCACTGAAACTGGCCTTGACTGGAGCTATCAAAGACCAGTTGCTTCCTATGGATGAGGTGACCATTTTTGGTATCAATTATTTCAAAGAACATTATCCAGAAAAGCTGGCTGAACGCTTCAAACAAATGAAAATTGAAGAAGAAGCGCCTGTTATTATTATGGATATGACCCGTGCTCTCGGTTTCCGTGATGACTATGATCGTTTTTACAGTCTCTTCGTGAAGGAAGTCCGCGATGGCAAACTCGGTAACTATACCTTAGATACATTGGATGACCTCGATGGCGACGATTAAAGAAATCAAAGAACTCCTTGCAACAGTCAAGAATTTAGAAAGTCCCGTTTTTTTAGAACTCGAAAAGGATAGTCGCTCTGGAGTTCAAAAAGAAATCAGCAAACGTAAAAAAGCCATTCAAGCTGAATTAGATGAGGATCTTCGTTTGGAAATCATGCTTTCCTACGAAAAAGAACTGTATAAGCAAGGTTTGACCTTAATTGCTGGTGTTGATGAGGTTGGCCGTGGTCCTCTGGCTGGTCCTGTAGTCGCTGCAGCCGTTATTTTACCTAAAAATTGTAAGATTAAAGGCCTCAACGATAGCAAGAAAATTCCTAAAAAGAAACATCTGGAAATTTATCAAGCCGTTCAAAATCAAGCCTTGTCAATCGGGATTGGTGTCATGGATAATCAGGTCATCGACCAAGTCAATATCTATGAAGCAACCAAACTGGCCATGAAGGAAGCAATCTCCCAGCTCAGTCCGCAACCTGAGCATCTCTTGATCGATGCCATGAAACTAGAATTGCCCATTTCACAAACATCTATCATCAAAGGAGATGCCAATTCCCTCTCGATTGCAGCAGCATCTATAGTAGCTAAGGTGACACGTGATGAATTGATGAAGGAATACGACCAGCAGTTCCCTGGCTATGATTTCGCTGCTAATGCCGGTTATGGCACAGCTAAACACCTGGAAGGACTTGAAACACTAGGAGTTACCCCAATTCACCGGACCAGCTTTGAACCCGTTAAATCACTGGTTTCAGGAGAAAAAGAAAGTTAAGTTAGAAGGAATGATTATGGAGGAACAGTCAGAAACACTCAGTTCCAAGAAAGAATTTGCCTTTGCCTCAAGCACTATATTATCCCAAGTTGGACGAGGAATCATTGTTGGTCTCGTCGTCGGACTCATCGTCGGATCCTTTCGGTTTTCAATCGAAAAAGGCTTCCACCTGATACAAGGACTTTATCAAGATCAAGCGCACCTAGTGCGCAATCTTTTTATCGTTGGTCTATTTTATTTAATAGTTTGTTGGCTCAGTGTGAAATTAACTCGGTCAGAAAAAGATATCAAGGGTTCAGGAATTCCTCAAGTCGAAGCCGAACTGAAAGGGCTCATGACCCTAAACTGGTGGGGCGTACTTTGGAAAAAATATATTCTAGGAATTCTTGCTATTGCAAGTGGCCTTATGCTGGGGCGTGAAGGGCCAAGTATTCAACTTGGGGCGGTCGGTGGTAAAGGTATTGCTAAGTGGCTTAAATCCAGTCCAGTAGAGGAACGATCCTTGATTGCGAGTGGAGCTGCAGCAGGATTAGCCGCAGCCTTTAATGCACCAATAGCAGGCCTCCTCTTTGTCGTAGAAGAAGTTTATCACCATTTTTCACGCTTTTTCTGGGTCTCAACTCTAGCAGCCAGTCTCGTAGCAAACTTTGTTTCTCTGCTCATATTTGGCCTAACACCCGTACTGGATATGCCAGATAATATCCCACTCATGACCCTAGATCAGTATTGGATTTACCTCCTCATGGGAATTTTTCTAGGACTTTCTGGTTTTCTTTATGAAAAAGCTGTACTCAATGTTGGTAGAGTTTATGACTGGATTGGGCAAAAAATCCGTTTGGATAGAGCTTATTACCCAATTTTCGCCTTTATTCTCATCATACCAGTTGGGATCTTCTTACCGCAAATCCTTGGTGGTGGAAATCAGCTGGTTCTTTCCTTAACTGAGCAAAATTTTAGTTTCCAAGTTCTATTAGCTTACTTTTTGATCCGCTTTGTTTGGAGCATGATTAGCTATGGAAGTGGTCTTCCAGGAGGAATTTTCCTACCAATTTTGGCGCTTGGTTCCTTACTTGGTGCCCTAGTTGGTGTCATTTGTGTGAATATTGGACTTGTCAGTCAGGAACAATTTCCTATATTTGTCATTCTGGGAATGAGTGGATACTTTGGAGCAATATCCAAGGCTCCCTTAACTGCTATGATACTCGTAACTGAGATGGTAGGAGATATTCGCAACCTCATGCCACTTGGTTTAGTAACCTTAGTTGCCTATATCATCATGGATTTACTTAAAGGTGCGCCAGTCTATGAGGCCATGTTGGAAAAAATGCTGCCAGAAGAAGCGACAGATGAAGGAGAAGTCACTCTCATTGAAATCCCTGTATCTGACAAAATCGCTGGAAAACAAGTACACGAACTCAACCTGCCACACAACGTCCTCATCACCACCCAAGTTCATAACGGTAAGAGTCAAACAGTTAACGGCTCAACCAGAATGTATCTCGGTGATATGATTCATCTCGTAATTCCAAAAAGTGAAATTGGAAAAATCAAAGATTTGTTGTTGTAACATTTATTTACATAATTTAAATTACGCAAATAAAATCATTAAGAAAATTCCAAGGAGGACCTCTACATCATAATGAAAATACTTGATGTTCTACATAAGTTTTATGGTGATTTTGAATTCATTGAAGAAAAGTGTAATGAAAAATACGAAGGCATCCTCATCAATATAAAGGAAGATGAAGATAAAGAATATAAAAGATGTCGCTTAGCAAAAAGAACACCGAAAAAAGAAGGATATTTTACAGCATTTTGGAAAAAAGACCAAAATAACAAGAACATTCCTTATACCAATGAAGATTTAGGAGATGAACTCGTTATTGTTGTTATCGATAATGATAAGAGCGGACTTTTTATTATTTCAAATGAAGAGGCAATCCGTAGAAAAATTCTATCAACAAAAGACAACAATGGAAAAATGTCTATGAGATTTTATCCACCTTGGTGCACAAATTTAAATACAACGGCTCTAGCAACACAAAATTGGCAATTGAAATTTTTTAGAGAAATTGAATTATAAGAATAATTTTTTCTAATTTTAATAGGAAAACGTTAAAAATTTTTTAATGGATTCATATATACAAATATACAAAAAAGACTTGGTTTTTATTTAACATAAAATCAGGTCTTTTTTAGTCTAATGACCTATTTCTAGTAGTATTTATAAAATATGAAATTGACTATTTTCTTAATGAAAAAAATTTCCAGTTATATAAAGATCAGATAAATTAAAAGTTTATAAAAAACACTTTAAAAAACTCCCACAACATCTTTCCGAAAAACTATAATTTTCTTGAAAAATATGCAAGTCTATGCTATACTACTTGTAGACTTAATTATGGAGAAAATACATGAAACGCGAGATTTTACTGGAACGAATCGACAAGCTAAAACAAATCATGCCCTGGTATGTTCTGGAATACTACCAATCTAAGCTTGCTGTACCTTACAGTTTTACAACCTTATATGAATACCTCAAGGAATACGATCGATTTTTCAGCTGGGTTTTGGAGTCTGGTATCTCAAACACTGATAAAATGTCTGATATCCCTTTATCTGTCTTGGAAAATATGTCAAAAAAAGACATGGAATCCTTTATCCTTTATCTACGTGAACGTCCTTTGCTGAACGCCAATACAAGCAAACAAGGTGTTTCTCAGACAACCATCAATCGGACCTTGTCAGCCCTTTCTAGTCTTTACAAGTATCTGACCGAGGAAGTCGAAAATAACCAGGGAGAACCTTATTTCTATCGTAATGTAATGAAGAAAGTTTCGACCAAGAAAAAGAAAGAAACACTTGCTGCTAGAGCTGAAAACATCAAGCAAAAACTCTTTCTAGGTGATGAAACAGAAGGTTTTCTGACTTATATCGACCAAGAGTACCCACAACAGCTCTCAAATCGCGCTCTCTCATCATTTAATAAGAATAAAGAACGTGATTTAGCCATTATTGCCCTTCTCTTAGCGTCTGGTGTCCGCTTATCTGAAGCTGTTAATCTGGATCTAAGAGACCTTAATCTCAAAATGATGGTTATTGATGTCACTCGAAAAGGTGATAAACGTGACTCGGTCAATGTCGCTGCATTTGCAAAGCCCTATCTAGAGAATTATCTAGCTATTCGAAATCAACGCTATAAGACGGAAAAAACAGATACAGCCCTCTTTTTGACACTCTATAGAGGTATTCCCAATCGTATCGATGCTTCCAGCGTGGAAAAGATGGTTGCTAAATACTCTGAGGACTTCAAAGTTCGTGTAACTCCACATAAACTGCGCCATACCCTAGCAACCAGGCTCTATGATGCCACTAAATCACAAGTTTTGGTCAGTCACCAGCTAGGACATGCCAGCACACAAGTCACTGACCTCTATACCCATATCGTCAACGATGAACAAAAGAATGCTCTGGATAGTTTGTAAACTACATAAAATAAATTATGTAAAACAAAACTCAAAAAAGAAGCTGGTCAAACAACCAACTTCTTTTCTTTTTATCCCACTACCGCTTCAGCGATTTCTTCACGGCTAATACCAGCGAAGTAGCGTGTAATATCAATAGTGTCTAAGGCTTTAAGAACATCTTCGCGTTCATATTTGACGCCACGAAGGACATCTTCTACAGCTGCAACGTCCTCGATACCAAAGAAGTCTCCATAAATCTTGATATCTTGTATTTTTGATTCGACGACATTAGCAAAGACTTCAACTTTGCCACTAGTGAATTTTGTACCACGACGGATGTTGAATTCAGGTGATTTACCGTAGTTCCAGTCCCAAGTTCCAAACTTAGTATCCTTAATGCGATTGATTTCAACCAATTCTTCTTCTGAAAAGACGTATTCAGTCATCTCTGGGTACTCTTTTTTCATGTATTCCAAGAGCAAATCACGGAATTCTTCAACTGTGATTTTTTCTGGTAATTCATTGACAATATTGGTTACACGGGCACGAACTGATTTGACACCTTTTGATTCAAATTTATCTTTTGAAACCTTGAGGGCATTAGCAAGAACTGACAAATCAACGTCAAAGAGCAAGCAACCGTGGTGCATGATACGGCCATTGATATAAGCTTGAGCATTGCCACAGAATTTCTTACCGTCAATTTCTAAGTCATTACGACCTGTGAACTCAGCTTTAACACCGAGTTGAGCCAAGGTATTAATAACTGGAGTAGAAAAGCTCTTGAAGTCAAAGGCCTTGTTTTCATCTTCTTTTGAAATGATGGTGTAGTTGAGGTTGTTTAAATCGTGATAAACAGCTCCACCACCACTGATACGGCGGACTACCTCAATACCATTTTCTCGAACATAATCACGGTTGATTTCTTCAATAGTGTTCTGGTGACGACCAACAATGATAGATGGTTTGTTAATCCAAAGAAGGAAGATTTGATCCTCATCAAGGAGGTGTTTAAAGGCATATTCTTCCAAGGCGATATTAAAGGCAGTGTCGTTTGAATGATTGATAATATATTTCATGATATCCCTTTATACGATAGAGACTGGAAAAAATTCCAGTCTAATCTATCTTCATTTTATTTTTTCTTAGGTGAATGGATGGCCATTCCTAGAACATCTGCAAATGCTTCATACATCACTTCAGAGTAAGTTGGGTGTCCGTGGATAGTTTTCAGCATTTCTTCAACAGTGATTTCCATTTCGATAATGCTTGATGCCTCGTTAATCAATTCTGCGGCTGCAGGACCGATGATGTGAACACCAAGGATTTCTCCATATTTCTTATCTGCAATGACTTTTACGAAACCTTGAGCTGCATCTGATGCAATGGCACGACCGTTAGCAGCAAAGTTGAATTTACCGATGGCAACATCGTATTTCTCACGGGCTTGTTCTTCTGTCAAACCTACTGCTGCTACTTCAGGAAGAGTGTAGATAGCTGCTGGAGTCAAGTTCAATTTGGCAACAGCATGATTTCCTTTAAGGGCATTTTCAGCGGCAACTTCACCCATGCGGAAGGCTGCATGCGCCAACATCTTCGTACCGTTGATGTCACCTGGTGCGTAGATTCCAGGAACAGAAGTTTCCATGTATTCGTTGACCTTGATACGTCCACGATCCAATTCAAACTCAACATCGCCAATACCTTCAAGGTCTGGCACACGACCGATTGAAAGAAGAGCTTTACTTGCGATGACATCGTCTTTTCCTTCAACCTTGATACGAAGTTTGCCATCTTCTTCAATGATTTCTTGAAGTTTAGTGTCAGTTAAGATGGTCATACCTTTACGCTCAAGAATCAAGCGAAGATTCTTAGACACTTCCGCATCCATAGCTGGTACGATACGGTCCATCATTTCGATAACAGTCACTTTTGAACCAAATGTCATGAAAGCCTGACCAAGTTCGATACCGACAACGCCGCCGCCGATGATTACGAGGTTCTCTGGAACTTCGTTCATTTCAAGAATGTCATCACTGGTCATGACAAGTGGAGATTCCATACCAGGAACGTTAATCTTGCTGACTTTTGAACCACCAGCAAGGATAATTTTTTTAGTTTCAAGCAATTCTGAACCATTTACCAAGACATTCTTGTCCTTAGTGATTGTGCCAATTCCCTTATGAACAGTAACTCCGTAGCTACGAAGAAGACCTGCAACTCCACCAACAAGAGTATTAACAACTTTAGATTTTGTTTCTAAAAGTTTGTCCATATCTACAGTAAAGTTTGGATTTTCGATGACGATACCACGGTTTGCTGCATGACCGATGTTTTCGATGATTTCAGCGTTGTGAAGGTAGGTCTTGGTTGGAATACATCCACGGTTCAAGCAGGTTCCACCGAGTTCAGATTTCTCAACAAGGGCAACTTTACCACCGAGTTGGGCAGCTTTAATGGCTGCAACATAACCAGCAGGACCACCACCAATGACAACGATATCAAAGGCATCATCACTCTTACCATCGTCGTTTGAAGCACTAACTTCAGGCGCTGGGCTAGCTTCTGGTGCTGCTGCTCCAGCTGTTGGGATATTTTCTCCCTCTTCGCCGAGGTACCCGATGACTTCCGTTACAGGGACAGTTTCCCCATCTCCTTTAAGGATGGCAATCAAGTACCCATCTTCTTCGGCTTCCAATTCCATGCTGACTTTGTCAGTCATGATTTCCAAAAGGATTTCTCCTTCTTTTACAAATTCTCCGACTTTCTTATTCCATTGGACAATTTGTCCTTCTGTCATATCCACGCCGGCTTTTGGCATAATTACTTCTAAGGCCATGTCTTACTTCCTTTATCTATATCTCTAAAAATAAATACTGTATTTTTAAACCAACATTGAGATTGGGTTCTCAATTAAGGCTTTTAAGTCTTTCATAAACTTAGCACCAGCCATACCATCTACGACACGGTGGTCAATGGTTAATCCTAGGCTCATGATAGGACGAATAACAATCTCACCATTGACAACTACAGGTTTCTCTACTGTTGAGCTCACCCCGAGGATTGCTGAGTTGGGTTGGTTAATAATCGGACCAAAGGACTGAACACCAAACATTCCCAAGTTACTAATTGTGAAGGTTGAGTTTTGTAACTCACTTGGAGCCAATTTGCCATCCAAGGTACGACCAATCACGTCTTTAAATGCAACGACCAACTCTGACAAGCTCATCTTCTCAGCATTGTAAACAACTGGTGTCATTAGACCGTTATCCATACCAACCGCCATGGCAAGGTTGACATAGTTGTGAGTGATAATTGTCTTGCCATCTTCGGTCAATGAAGCGTTGATGTAAGGGTGTTTCATTAAGGTCTTCACAACAGCGAGTGAAAGAAGGTCTGTTACAGTAGTCTTCTTACCAGTTGCTTCCATAATTGGCTCAAGAACCTTCTTACGAAGAGCCAACATTTCTGACATATCGACATCGTAGTTGAGTGTGAAAGTTGGTGCAGTTAGGTAAGATTCAACCATACGTTGGGCAATAACCTTACGCATTGGTGTCATTGGAATACGCTCAATCTCACCATAAGGAGTGATATTGTCTGGAACTTCTTCCACTTTTTCGATTTGAGCAGGAGACTTGATGGTATCGTTTTCGATATTTTCAGGAAGAAAGGCTAAAACGTCCTTCTTCATGATTTTACCACGATGACCCGTTCCTTGAATTTCCTGCCAAGCAATGTTATGTTCGAGGGCAATTCGTTTTGCAAGTGGCGAAATGCGAACCACATTTGTGTCTTTATAAGTTTCCACGTCTTCTTTGTGGACACGACCGTTTGCACCTGAGCCAGAAACGTCGTAGAGGTTGATCCCTAAATCATCCGCTAACTTTCTAGCCGCAGGAGTCGCTCTTAGCTTGTCATCAGCCATGACCTCTCCAATTCTATACTAAGATATTAAGGACTCAGAGGGCAATGAAAAAATAGGAGATTGACGATGTGTTCGATGAACACAAGGAAATCTATCTTTTTTTCGCAGACCTCCGTCCGAATTCAATTAAATGATACAAAGGGCGTTTAAAAGCGACCGAAAAATAGGAAATCAACGCAGACTTCGATGAAGTCAAGGAGATTTATCTTTTTTCCGAGCTTTTAGCCCGTGCTCTAATATAAGATATTAAGGATGAAGAGGGCAATGAAAAAATAGGAGATTGACGATGTGTTCGATGAACACAAGGAAATCAATCTTTTTTTTCGCAGACCTCCGTCCGAATTCAACTCTACAAGCAACTTGGATACAACACGTATCTCAAGTTAGTAAAGTTAAAAAATCAAATATTTTACATAATTTAATTTATGTAACTCTATTCTTTGTTATATGTTTTTCGGATTGCTTCTTTGATGCTTTCAACGGTTGGAATCATTGCATTCTCTAGGTTTTGTGCGTAAGGCATTGGCACATCTTCTCCTGCACAACGGCGGATTGGTGCATCTAGATAATCAAATGCTTCTGATTCTGAAATAATAGCTGAAATCTCTCCGATATAGCCACTTGTTTTGTGAGCATCGTTGACCAGAACAACCTTACCAGTCTTCTTCACTGAGTTGATGATGATATCCTTATCAAGCGGAACAAGAGTACGAGGGTCCACAATTTCAACTGAAATTCCTTCTTCAGCTAATTCTTCAGCTGCTTGAACCACACGACGGAGCATTTTTCCATAAGTAACAACTGTTACATCCGTACCTTCGCGTTTGATTTCGCCAACTCCAAGTGGGATTGTGTAGTCTGGATCAACTGGAACTTCCCCTCTTTGGTTAAATTCTGACTTGTACTCAAGAATGATAACAGGGTTATTATCACGGATAGAAGACTTGAGCAGTCCTTTCATATCCGCAGGTGTACCTGGAGCTACAACCTTAAGTCCTGGAATGTGAGTAAACCAAGACTCTAGAGACTGAGAGTGCTGAGCTGCAGAACCAACCCCGTTACCTGCTGCACATCGGACAGTCATTGGAACCTGACCTTTACCACCAAACATATAACGTGTTTTAGCGGCTTGGTTGACAATATTGTCCATGGCAATAACAGAGAAGTCCATGAAGGTCATATCGACGATTGGACGAAGCCCTGTCATGGCTGCTCCTGCTGCTGCTCCAGAGATGGCAGCCTCAGAAATCGGACAGTCACGAACACGTTCTGGACCAAATTCTTCAAGCATTCCAACAGATGTTCCGAAGTCTCCTCCGAAGACACCAACGTCTTCTCCCATCAAGAACACATTTTCATCGCGACGCATTTCCTCAGACATAGCAAGGATAATGGTGTCACGGAAGGACATTGTTTTTGTTTCCATTTTATCTCTTTCTCCTTAGTCCGCGTAAATATCTTCAAATGCTGATTCAAGCGGTGGGAACGGACTTTCTTCCGCAAATTTAACAGAAGCTTCTACTGCTTCCTTGACTTGTGCTTGAATTTCTTCCAATTCTTCTGCACTTGCAATATTGTTTTCAATGAGGTATTTGCGAAGATTTTCGATTGGGTCTTTTTGTTTCCACAATTCCACTTCTTCACGGGTACGATATTTACCAGGGTCAGATGATGAGTGACCTAGCCATCGGTAAGTTACACTTTCAATCAAGACTGGTCCATTGCCACCACGAACATGGTCTACTGCCTTCTTAAATCCTTCATAGACGTCAATGACATTGTTGCCATCTTCGATGAACATTCCAGGAATTCCATATGCAGCACTACGTTGATGGATATGTTCTACATTGGTCATTTTCTTGATATCCGCAGAGATACCATAGCCGTTGTTAATGCAGTAGAAAATGACTGGCAGATTCCAGATAGAAGCCATGTTCACTGCTTCGTGGAAGACACCTTCGTTGGTCGCACCATCTCCAAAGAAGCAGACAACGATTTTACCAGTATGTTGCATTTGCTGACTGAGGGCTGCACCGACAGCGATTCCCATACCACCACCTACGATACCATTGGCACCGAGGTTACCAGCATCAAGGTCGGCGATATGCATAGAGCCACCTTTACCTTTACAGGTTCCAGTGTATTTCCCAAGGATTTCAGCCATCATTCCGTTGAGGTCAATTCCTTTAGCAATAGCTTGCCCGTGACCACGGTGGTTTGATGTGATCAAATCGTCTGAGTTGAGAGCTAACATAGCACCCACGTTAGCTGCCTCTTCTCCAACAGAAAAGTGCGTCATTCCTGGCACTTTCCCTTTCTTTACTAATTGTGCAATTTTTAAGTCCATACGACGGATTTCTTCCATCTTACGGAACACTTCTAGCAAAAGATTTTTATCTAAAGTTGACATCTTCTTGCCTTTCTAACTTTCTTCTTACCTTACTATTTTACCGTTTTTAGAAAGCACTGTCAAAGTTTTTCTCAAGAAAATTTCACAAAATAAAAAAGAAAACCCAATGAGAACAAGGGATTTTCTTATTAAGAATATTTTTTCACAAACTTTTTATCATTTATATTTTTCTAAAGATTCAAATCTCTTCATAATCACAGTTAGACGCCATCGGTATAGCGCCCCACTCACGATTAGACTAATAATCAAACCGATCCAGTATGAGTAAGCTCCAAAATCTGTTAGGGAATCAAATAGCATAGCCACTGGGATTGCTACACCCCAATAACCAACCAAACCAAGGTAAAAAGGAATCACTGTATCCTTATAACCCCGTAAAATTCCCTGAAGCGGTGCCGCAAATGTATCTGCTAACTGGAAGAAAAGGCTGTAAGTCAAAAAGCGCGCTGTCAAATCAATAAATTCTGGGTCGTTACCATACAGACTAGCCACATTTCCCCTAAAAATGTAAAGGAAAGTTAAGGTGAAGGCCGCAAAAATGAGGGCAGTCCATCTTCCTAGACCAATATAGGTTTTCGCATCATCAAATCGTTTGGCTCCCACTTCATAAGAAACGACAATGGCCATAGCCGATGAAATACTCATAGGAAAGGCATACATGAGAGTTGAAAAGTTCATAGCTGACTGGTGACTAGCGATAATCAAGGACGAGAACTTAGCCATAATCAAGCCAACCACGGAAAAGATAGCCACTTCCGCAAAGACAGTTCCACCAATAGGCAGACCTAAGCGAACCCCTTCCTTGATTTTATCCATATTAAGTGGAATGCGCTTCTCAAGATGTAAAGCTTTAAGCTTCTCCTGTTTAAATAAAACTAGAATAGAAATCCCCAGCAAGACCCAATAAGCCAATGAAGTACCTAAACCAGAGCCAGCACCTCCCAGCTCTGGAACACCAAATGCACCGTAAATCAAGAGATAGTTAAATCCACTATTGAGAGGGAGTAACAAAAGCATGAGGTACATGGACAGTTTAGTCAAGCCCAGCGAATCCAGCAAGGAGCGAATGACACTAAAAAGTAACAAGGGAATAATTCCGATAGATAAAAACCAAAGATAGCGAACCGCAACTGCTGCTACTGGTGCTTCTAGTCCGATATGATTCAAAACTGGTGATGCTAGGAAAAGTACTAGTCCCAGCAAGACCACAGATAGACCCAAGGCCAGATAGATAAACTGGTAAAAATCAGACGCAACCTCTTCCTTTTTGCCTCTCCCAAGATGGTGACCAATAATGGGTACCAAGGCTGAAACAATTCCTGTTAGGAATGTAAAAAAAGGATTCCAGATACTGGTTGCCATTGATACTCCAGCCAAGTCCATAGTGCTGTATTGACCTGTCATAGTCGTATCAACAAAGGAGGCAGAATAATTTGCAAATTGATAAATCAGGATAGGGAAAAATATCTTTAAAAATAAGATAAACTTGTCTTTGAAATGATGGGTTTGGTACATATAGGCTCTCTATTCTTCTAATTTTCAGAGCAGACTCCCACCTAGTTTTGATAGACGATTTGTCCTTTACAGATGGTATATTTAACCTGCCCTTTTAGGGTTTCACCGATGAATGGTGAATTAGCTGCTTTCGAAGCAAAATGGGAGTCCACAAGGCGGTCAGCCTTAGCATCAAAAATAGTAATATCCGCTGGACCATTCTCAGCCAAGTAACCTGCTTCAAAGTTGTAAAGCTTGGCTGGGTTGTAGGTCATTTTTTCTAGCAATTCCATCAAGGTCAATTCCCCAGCTTCCACCAAATAAGTCAAACCGAGAGACAGAGAGGTTTCCAAACCAGTCATACCAGATGGCGCTTTGGTGATATCCTCAACATTTTTTTCATCCGCATGGTGAGGCGCGTGGTCAGTCGCGATAACTGTGATGACACCTGACTTGAGACCTTCAATCACGGCACGACGGTCTGATTCCAAACGAAGCGGCGGATTCATCTTAGCATTGCTACCTTGTGTCAAAAGGAGCGCTTCGGTCTTAGAAAAATGCTGTGGCGCTACTTCCGCTGTTACTTGCGCTCCCAATCCTTGAGCAAACTCCACTACTTTAACACTTTCTTCCTTAGACAAATGCTGGATGTGAACATGAGCCTTGGTTGCATAGGCAATCATGACATCACGCGCCATCATAGCATACTCAGCCACCCCAGTCGCTCCGCAGATATGGAAATGTTCTTTAGCAATGTTTTCATTAAACCCAAGAATCCCATTCAAACCTGGATCTTCCTCATGAAGACTAATAAAGGTATTAAGCTTTTTAGCTTCCTCCATGGCTTCCTTGACAACTTTACTACTTTCAAGTGGGATACCGTCGTCTGAGAAACCAACCGCACCAGCTTCTAAAAGTGCCTTAAAATCAGTCAAGTCTTGGCCATTAAAATTCTTAGTAATGGTCGCAACTGTCTTGACATTGATTTTTTCTTTGGCAGCTGACTGGAGAACTTCTTGTAAAGTCTCCACATCTGAAATAGTTGGACTAGTATTAGCCATCATGACAACCGTTGTAAAACCACCTGCAGCGGCTGCTAGGGCACCAGTATGGATATCCTCCTTGTGGGTCTGACCAGGTTCACGGAAATGAACATGAATATCGACCAAACCAGGCGCAACGACTAGACCACTAGCATCAAGCACCTCTGCACCTTCTTCCTTGATTTCCGGAGCAATTTTGACAATTTTCCCATCTTGAACCAAGACATCACACACTTGATCTAAACCAGACTTGGGATCCATTACACGACCGTTTTTGATTAGTAGCATCTGCTTTCTCCTTTATTCATAGAAATCAACTTGGGTATCCAACAATTTATCCCCATCATAAACAAACTTGGCTGAAAAGAAGGGTTTGTCCTCTAAAAGCCACTCAACAAAGGTGTGGTCACCTTCCCAAGTCGGCTTGCTCAAAACTTCATCATAAGGAACCCATTCAAGCGTCCCCTCATTGCAGTCAATCAACTCACCTTCAAACTCCGTCACCTTAAAAACATAGGTGTACCAGTCTAAATCTGGTGTAAATTCAGGAAAAGTGATAACACCTTTCAGAACTGGCTTAGCTTTGAGCCCTGTTTCTTCAAGGATTTCACGCGCTGCACATTCCTGTGGAGTCTCACCACGCTCCAGCTTACCACCTACACCAATCCATTTCCCTTCATGGACATCATTTGGCTTCTTATTACGATGGAGCATAAGCAGTTCTTTTCCATTATCAATGTAGCAAATCGTCGCTAACTGAGGCATATTTTCTCCTTATCTAAGCCAATCGATTGGCTCTTGTCCTGTTTCTGTTAAGAATGCATTAGCCTTGGAAAAAGGCTTGGAACCCCAAAATCCTCTGTAAACTGATAAAGGACTAGGATGGGCTGATTCGATAATCAAGTGATGAGGGTTGGTAACCAAGGCCTTCTTCTTGCGTGCATAAGCTCCCCAGAGTACAAAGACCACTGGTCTATCTAGTTGATTGACCACCTGAATCACAGCATCTGTAAATGGCTCCCAGATCTGCCCAGCATGAGCATTGGCCTGACCAGCAGGAACCGTCAAACAAGCATTGAGAAGCAAGACTCCTTGCTCAGCCCAAGCCGTCAAATCATGGGATTTCTTAACACCAATGTCATCTGACAATTCCTTCAAGATATTTTGCAAGGATGGCGGAGCTGGGATAGAGTCAGGTACAGAAAAACTCAAGCCCTGCGCTTGACCTGGCCCGTGATAGGGGTCTTGCCCTAGAATCACTACCTTAACCTCTTCCAGAGGAGTTGTCAAGAGAGCCTGAAAAACCTTTTCCTTAGGTGGATAAACAGTTCCCTGAGAATAGACCTGCTCCATAAACTGATTGATTTTCGTAAAATAACCTTCAGGTAATTGCTCCTTAATCAAAGCATGCCAAGACGAGTGTTGCATCTTTCCCTCCTTTATCTTATCCATCTAAAAGCACGTCTTAATTCATCTGTACCATTTTTAAAAAAGCATAAACCATGTGCAAGTATAATCTTATCCGGTTTCCAGTTTAACATACGGGAAAAGGAAACCTTTGCTTCCCTTTGTCTTCCTAAAAAAGTCATCCTATAATCAATAGGAGTTTGACCATCAGGGGCTGTTACACGAGCTAAACGATAGAATTTTCTGCGGATTGGACTAGCTATTTTTTCAGGTTCAAAATTCTCTATAAGGTCTGTTACAATGAGTGTTTTAGTTGATTTATGAAAAAACACGACCTCTTCGATGACAGAACTTCCCTTAAAAATAAGCTGATCAATCTCATCAGACCATAGGTCAGGAGCCTTATCTGTTAAGGCAGCATCAAATTCCACCTTGACATTCTGACTTTTCGCTCTTTCTTCAACTCCTGGACTAGACCATGCTTGCGCATGAGGATATCTTTTTCTCCAATCTGCAATATAGGCGTAGTGAATCTTATTTGGTGAAATCAGGTAAGCGACTCTGCCCAAAGCGTCCAGTTCAGTAAAGAGTTTCTCGTTTGGCGCAATAGGAGAATGAAGCCAAAGTTTGCCATCATTTAACTTAATCACCGTCATGCGTGTCTGAAAAGGAAGTTTGAAGATCTTCATATCCATTTGAATCAAATCACCATCCACTATCCAAATATTTTGATCAACTTCCTTTAGTGTATACAATGGTTCATAAAGAGAAAGTTCTGTCCTTAACATCGTTAACCATTCCTTCGTTTTTACTGCCTCTATTATAGCAAAAAGTGGCTATGGAAACCACTTTTTACAGTTTATCTAAGTAATCCAGCAAGTCTTGGTAAGAATGGACTTCGTAAGTCGGCTGGGCTTGTGTGTGATTTTCGAGGCGATGAGGGTTGTACCAGATAGTGTCAATCCCCGCATTATTGCCACCTTGAATGTCGGCGGTTAGAGAGTCTCCAATCATCAGCGTCTTTTCTTTGCTAAACCCTGCAATCTGTTGACCAATCTTTTCATAAAAGACAGCATCAGGCTTTTGTGTTTGCAGCTGTTCAGAGATAAAGACTTGATTGAAATAAGGTGCCAGACCAGATTGAGCCAAACGTCCCGTCTGAATGGCAGTAATACCATTTGTCGCAGCATACAAGTCATAATCACGCTCGATGAGGCTATCTAATAGTTCATGAGCACCTGAAAAGGTTTGCCCCTGCTGGGCGAGGTAAAATTGGTAACTCTGGGCTAGAAAACTACCGTCTTTTTCCTGTCCAAAATTAGAAAATAAACGAGAAAAGCGCGTGTTAACCAGCTCTTGTTTACTAATTTTCTTTTGCTCCAAGTCCTTCCAGAGAGCCTTGTTCATGGGAACGTAATAGTCTTTATAGGCTTGAATATCCTCAACTCCTTCTTCTTTTAGAAGTTGCGTCAAAGCCACATCCTCAGCAGCATCAAAATCAAGAAGAGTGTGGTCAAGGTCGAAAAGTAGAAATTTGTAGGACAATTTGGTGTTTTCCTTTCTGAGTGAGAAAAAGTCGCTAATATTTATTTGGGAAATATTCTTTTCCCAACTGCCATAAATACTGATCAATCTCTTTAAGATTAAATTCGTCTAATCCGTAGTATTCTCTAAAAGCAATAATTATATTTTTAAATTTTTGATAATCTTTTAGATCTGCATTCTTAAATTTAGAAAATTTATCTGTTTTTCTAAAGTATTTCAATACCTTTTCTACATAGCTATCATAAATAGGGTATTCTTTAGGATTATGATGGGAACAGTATTTGGTAGAAAAAGAATAGAACTTTCTAGTTACTCCATTGATAGTGACATTCTGAATTTCATTGACTAAAGTTACATCACCTTGTCTCAATCTCTCGTCAATTTTAAGACTCAGAATATGCTCTGCAACTGGATAAACTGAAAAAATATTTGTACTATAAAAATCATTCAACGTAGCAACCTTTAATAAGATGTCAGAAATTTCTTCGTTACTTGGTAACAGCTCAAAAAATAATTTATCTAAAGCATCTTCTTGCAACTTATAATTTTTAAGATTTTTCCACGTTTTCAAGTATTTTTCTACTTCACTGGCTGACGGTTTAGAAATAACAATATCTGATTTCTGTTTTCTATTGTAGTTTATTTGCATATCTATCTCACTCCAAGTAGTTATTCAAAAAATTTGATAGATTAATTATACCCTAACAGCCTAGACAGCAGTACAAATTAACGCAAATTTATAAACAAACGCAAACAATTGCGGTTTCTACCGTGATTGTTATTTTAATTCATCTAGAAAGGTAGGATATCAATTTTATCAATATTTTTTTCTGAAATCTTCCGCAATTGCATCTTGAACAAGGCGTTTTATATGACGAAGATTATTTTCTTCTGAAAAACTCAGAATTTTTTTCATTAATTCGTCGCTAATTTCATAGGTAGTATTTTTGATAGAATTTAACTTATCCACCAGACTATCTGCTTGTTCTTGGATGAATAAGCGTTTTTCATCCAAGTTAGGAATCTGAAAATCGCTAAGTAAATCAAACCGAGACCTTAGGGAAGCTGGAATATATTGCAGATAGTGCTGAGAAGTCATATTGGAAGTAAAGACAATAGTATAACCATTTAGATTATGAGCGATGCCACGCCTATCTGTAAATTTACCGTCTTCTAGTAGTTCATAAAAAAAATTAAACACGGCTGGTGTCGCCTTTTCAAATTCATCAATCAAAATAATTTTAGATTTGGATGAATTAATTTTTCTAATCAGTTCGCCACCCTCATCGCTTCCAACGTATCCGAGCGGAGAACCTATTAAACTATTCAACACCCCTTCTGTCGAGTAATTTCCAAAATTAATTTTGGTAAGCTCTTCATCTGGATAGAGTGACTTTGATAAAATCTTAGCAAATTCTGTTTTACCTATTCCAGATTCACCAATCAGAAACACGGAAAAAATCTTCCGGACTCCTATTCTTTCGAGAAGTATAAAGTTTTCATACTTCTGTATAAAATCTTCCTTAAATAAATCATGACCAATTAGGTTGCTAGCAACCTCCTGTATTTTATTGCTAAACTCAGTATCACTACTATCTTTCGTTTCGTCGTCAGAATTAAAATTTTGAACTTCTGGATTAGCAAAATTTTTGTTTATCTCTTCATCTTCAAATAGAAGTGGCAACTCTTTCAGTACACTTTCGTATTTTAACTTATTTAGCCAAAAAATAAAGGAGTTAGACACTCTACTTAGCGAAAAGAAAACTCGACCTATATACTGACTATTGTAGGCGTTTAAATTCATCAAGGCTGATAAATCTATGACCAATCCATCTACAGCATCAATCTCCTCGCATATATCTTCTATTTCACTCAAATTAGTGAAATCGTAAGATAGAATACGAGTGATATCAATCCTTTTACTTTCCAAGAAATGTTCTTTTAAATCATCTATTCTTGTAACATCATATAAATAAATCACGACTCACTCTCCACATTGATTTTTTGAACAACAGCAATCACATCTATCAAATGATATGTTCCATTTAACTTTTCATAGTTGAAATCTATTTCGAATTCCGACCCAGATTCATCGCTCTTTTCAGATGATGAGGATTTTGGGATAATATCTTTTACATTGTTCGTCACGTTATTTTTCTTGGTTTGCTTACTCATAAACTCTAAAAATTTTGTTGACATGGTATCAACTTCAGAAAAATTAATCTTACCTCTATCTATTCCGACTAAGTTAAGTTTTCCAAGTTGAAAATCACTATGTCTATACCCATTCTCAAAACCTTCAACTTCTCCATAGGGGAAACGAATCAAGAATTTTTCATTACCTTGTTTGAAACTATAATCAATCGTGTAGTCAGTCAAGAAAGTAGAAAGTAGGTTTGACATATTTAACTCAATTCCCTCCGTACTGGGATTGTCCAACTTGCTAGCCTGTAACACTTGCAATATAAGTGGAATATCTTGTGCATTTACGGGATTAAGAGTTACACTGTCAAATTTTATTAAATCTCCTTGCTCTATGTTCTCAGCTTGAAAATTTTTGGACATTTCATAGACTTTTCTAAAAATCGTAGATTTAGTGCTTTTAACTTCGAAACTTTCACTAATTTTACTTTCCGTAGTTAATTCGTTGCTATTTCCATATCCTGAATACAAACCATTTCTCGTTCCAATTTCAAAAAAGTTTTTGTGACTTGTTGTACTGCTATTTTCCTTCTGAATAGTTGTCTTGACAGTATCATCAATTAAGGTAGCAATTTCATAAGACTTAGCCGAATTGAGATATACTAAGTTGAAATAGTCTATGTTTGACTGAGAATTATCTGCTGCTGTATTAATTTTATTGATAGAGTCTATCCGCCAACTCCCAGAAATCAATATTGCACTAGCCATTAGTAATACATTTAAGTCGATATTGGCTATAGTAATTAGATAATCCAACGCGGGCTGGAGCAGTACATATAATATAGTTACAAATAGAAATTCATCCTTCTTTTTATTTCTTAAAAAGTAAAAGGACAATATTGTCACTACAGCAATAATCATCTTATGTCCAGAATACGGTTGTAATATATTAATTTTAAACAACCAACAAATGATTGTATATGCAACCAATGTATAGCTAATTATTCTACGATAATTTACACCTAGGAAAAAATTTTTTACCACTAAACACCTTTAGCTTTCTTAATCTTATATTTATAAATCATTACAAAAATAGCAGAAATAATTTTTTATAATTCGATTATACCACAAGCCCAGAGATCAGTTTTTAAAAAAAAAATATACTTATACCTCGATCAATATAACATCCTGAGATGTGTTCTATATTTGTATTGAGCTAAATTCCTTAAAATCAGCAACACTCTTCCAATCAACAAGTCGATTTTTTAAAAGAAAGAAACAAAAGCAAAAGGCTAGGACTGCTGTAAGCTCCCCCAAACAGAGGGATACCAACTCTTTTCTAACTTTCTCTTTTTGTATTTTCATCATCACACCCATCAATCTATCATCCTAAATCAGAAAAAACCATTCGAACCAGTTTATCATCAACATTTCTCAGAATTAAGGCATTCTAAGAATCGAATAGTTCATTCTGCTTCAATATCAATGCAATTCTAAACTTAGAATTACATTAAAATAAATGTTTTGGCACTCTTCTAAGCCATTGATTACCTTAAATTTTAGTTTTTGAAGGATTCTAAAGCTAGAAGAACTCAAAAATGAAGATAACTAAGCTATTCGAAGCTTAGAAGAACCTTTTCTAAAATCCATACCCACTTTAACTAGCGACGCTTACAATTCTTCTGATGTGATTTGAGTTTTTTCAGAGCCCAATCATAGTGACTGGAGGTGCTACTGACAAAGTAGGAACCTAGACTTGTCCCACCTGTCCACTTATAGACACCTTTGGTAAAGAGTTCGTCATTGCTAAAAACTTCTATCAACTCTAAAACCTTCCTATGTGATTGTTCTAGGAGTCTAGTCGCTTCTTCTAAGGAGGTTTTCTGGTGCTTCTTCCAAAAAGCGACATTCATTTCTCCATAAGTTTTCCAATTATAAGATTCAGGGAGAAAAAGTCTTTCGAGACCTTCTTGATTAGAATGTACCCAAGTCAAAAGTAACTGCTGCCATTCATAAAGATGAATCAGGACATCTCTTAGATTCTTATCCCTTTTCCAGTGAGCTTCTTTTTTCTTTGGGTCTCTTGATAAATCAAATGGAGTCTGTAGCTCATCTTCACTTAGTTGGGAGATGAAACGATTAAGCTTTTCATAGTTTTCCTTAGAGGCCAGTACTAGCTCCTCTTTTGTTTTAGGTCTTGGCATAGAGTTCTCCCTTCATATCTCTAGTTATTATTAGAGATTTTTTATCCTTTAAATCTCTATAACTTATCCTTTAATTTCTCAACAAAGAGATAGGCTGCTGGACAGGTCAAAGTATTCTTAATCGTCAAATGGTTGATTTGATGGATCTTTTTCCTGTCTGTATGAGGAAATTCACGACAGGCCTTTGGACGAACGTCATAGATGGAACAGAGATTATCTCCTCCTAAAAAGGGACAAGGCATGGATTTAAAAACCTTATCACCATCTTCATCTACCTGCAGAAACTCCGCTTCAAAAGCAGGTAATTTCATCTTAAAGTACTTAGCAATACGAGTGATGTCTGCTTCCTTGAAGTCGGGTCCCAATGTCTTGCAACAGTTGGCACAGGCAGTGCAATCAATCTCCTCAAAAACTTCTTGGTGAATCTGCTGGGCTATCTTGTCTAGATTTTTAGGAGGTTTTTTCTTTAAATTGGCTAAAACTTTTCGATGCTCCTTCTGCTTTTGTAAGGCTAGCTGGTGGTAGTACTCAATATCAATTTCTTTAGACATGATTTCTTTCTAATTCACGTATTTTTGTCTATTATACCATAAATACTGCCCCTTTTTTGCCCCCTAAATACAAAAATAGCCCTTCGGATAAAATCCGAGGGGCTAGAAACGTTATTAAATCAACGGCCGAACTTTTGAATTTCAAGGTTCGGGATAAAATAGTTCACTGAACTATTTTATTTTTTAAGGTTGTAGAATGATTTCAATCCACGGTATTCTGCTACTTCACCAAGTTGGTCTTCGATGCGAAGCAATTGGTTGTATTTAGCGATACGGTCTGTACGTGAAAGTGAACCAGTCTTGATTTGTCCTGCGTTAGTTGCAACTGCGATGTCAGCGATTGTTGAATCTTCAGTTTCACCTGAACGGTGTGATACAACGGCAGTGTAACCAGCTTCTTTAGCCATTTCGATAGCTTCAAAAGTTTCAGTAAGAGTACCGATTTGGTTAACTTTGATAAGGATTGAGTTAGCAGCACCTTCTTGGATACCACGTGCAAGGTAGTCAGTGTTTGTTACGAAGAAGTCGTCACCAACAAGTTGTACTTTCTTACCAAGACGTTCAGTAAGAGCTTTCCATCCATCCCAGTCGTTTTCATCCATACCATCTTCGATAGTGATGATTGGGTATTTGTTAACCAATTCTTCAAGGTAGTCGATTTGTTCTGCAGATGTACGAACAGCAGCGCCTTCACCTTCAAATTTAGTGTAATCGTATACTTTACGTTCTTTATCGTAGAATTCTGATGAAGCACAGTCAAATCCGATAAATACGTCTTTACCTGGAACATATCCAGCAGCTTCAATCGCAGCAAGGATAGTTTCAACACCGTCTTCAGTTCCTTCGAAACGAGGAGCGAATCCACCTTCGTCACCTACGGCAGTTTCCAAACCACGTGATTTAAGGATTTTCTTAAGAGCGTGGAAGATTTCAGCACCGTAACGAAGAGCTTCTTTGAATGTTGGCGCACCAACTGGCAAGATCATGAACTCTTGGAAAGCGATTGGAGCGTCAGAGTGAGAACCACCGTTGATGATGTTCATCATTGGAGTTGGAAGAACTTTAGTGTTGAATCCACCAAGGTAGCTGTAAAGTGGGATTTCAAGGTAGTCAGCAGCAGCACGAGCTACAGCGATAGACACACCAAGGATTGCGTTTGCACCCAATTTACCTTTGTTAGGAGTACCGTCAAGAGCGATCATAGCACGGTCGATAGCTTGTTGATCACGTACATCGTAGCCAATGATAGCTTCAGCAATGATGTTGTTTACGTTGTCAACAGCTTTTTGTGTACCAAGACCACCGTAACGAGATTTGTCACCGTCGCGAAGTTCAACTGCTTCGTGTTCACCAGTAGAAGCTCCTGATGGAACCATACCACGTCCGAAAGCACCTGATTCAGTGTAAACTTCTACTTCAAGTGTTGGGTTACCGCGTGAGTCTAGGACTTCGCGAGCGTAAACATCAGTAATAATTGACATTTTTTACTCTCCTTATGAGTTAAATTTTTTACACCTCTATAATACCTTAAAACCCCTCCTTTTTCAAGAAAAAACGTTATCTTTGTGCAAATTTTCCTTAACTTTATAAAGTAATCGCTTTCTTTTGTCTGTTTTATTCTAACTTTTATGATATACTGTTTTCATGACAGATTTATCAAAACAATTACTTGAAAAAGCTCATGGTGGGCCAAAATTAAATCCGGATGAGCAAAGACGCTATCTTGGCACTTTTGAGGAAAGAGTTCTTGGATATGCAGATATTGACACAGCAAATAGCCCTCAGTTAGAAAAAGGTTTTTTATCTATTTTAGAAAACCTTCAGGAAAAAGCAGAGCCACTATTTGTGAAGATTTCACCAAATATCGAATTTGACAAACAAGTTTTCTACTTAAAAGAAGCTAAAGAAACTGATAGTCAAGCTACCATTGTATCTGATGAGCATACTTCTTCTCCTTTTGGCCTGATTATTCATAGCAATGCACCAGTACAAGTAGAAGAAAAGGACCTTCGACTTGCTTTTGCAAAACTTTGGGAAGTTAAAAAGGAAGAACCAGCCAAAACATCCATCTGGAAGAAATGGTTTGGCTAAATCTTGCGCATATTTAATAAATTCCCTATATTGGCAGCCGTGTGCTCCAAATAGAGACGGGCATTTTTCAAACTATCTTCTAGAGGTTCACTTTTCTCCAAAATTGAAAAAGCCGCTTGGATATTTTCAAATGGTAGGGAAGGTAAATCTTCAGCAAGACTACCACAAATAGCAATGACAGGAACTCCGACAGGGGTTCTTTTTGCTACGCCTATAGGCGCTTTCCCAGCAAAGCTTTGACAATCTAGTCTTCCTTCTCCAACAATAACCAAGTCAGCATTTGAAACTTTCTTATCAAAGTTGATCAAGTCCAGGCACGTATCAATTCCAGACACGATATTTGCCTGAGCAAAGGCACACAAACCGCCAGCAATGCCTCCACCAGCTCCTGCTCCTTTAATTTCCAATGTTACAGATGAGGCTTTTTCATAAAAATCTTGGATTGCCTGATCTACGACTGCAAACATAGTAGGATGTAAACCTTTTTGTTTGCCAAAAGTGTAGGTCGCACCTTGAGGACCACATAAGGGACTCACGACATCTGCTAAAATACGAATTTGAACATCTTCAGGAATTTCATAGCGATTTTCTGTTGACATCGATGCTAAGTTTAATAAGGACTGACCGCAAGCCGGCAAGACATTTCCATCCCTATCATAAAATCGATAACCTAAACCAGCAGCAATCCCAATTCCTCCGTCATTACTGGCCGTGCCACCAACACCGATATAGATATCTTTAATCTCTTGAGCAATGAGATGGCGAATCAACTCTCCGATACCACGAGTTTGGATTTGAAGTGGATTTCGTTTCTCTATCGGAATCTTTCCAAGGCCAACCAAATCAGCAACTTCGAATAGTGCCAGTTTCCCTTTTTGAAAATAGTGCATGGCTTCTTTTTGTCCAAAAGGTCCTGTCACTTGGATCCATTTTTCTTCTAGGTCAAGAGAATGTCGGATAGCATCTACAGTACCTTCTCCCCCATCACCAACAGGGCAGAGGAGACAGTCTACATCTACTATCGATTGTTGGAAGCCTCTTTTTATTGCTTCAGCTACCTGTTGAGCTGTCAAGCTTTCCTTAAATGAATCTGGTGCAATTACAATCTTCATATTTTACCTCATTCTAACCAGTCAATCAAAGGAAGAACTTCTAAAAAATCCCTCTTATCAACATGATTCGGTATTTCTTTTTTGAGCACTTCTTTGGCACAAAAGGCGATTCCTAGTCCTGCTGACATCAACATTAATAGATCATTGGCCCCATCACCGATTGCAATCGTTCTTTCTTTAGGAAGTTTTAGTTTCTCTCTCCATTTTTCCAAAGTCTTTTTTTTGACCTGGGGACTGATAATTTGTCCAATCAATTTTCCTGTTAGAAGACCATCTTTGACTTCAAGTTGATTGGCAGAGAAATAGGCAATACCAAGTGATTTTGCTAGTCTCTCAACTATTTGCGTAAAGCCACCAGACACCAGACCAACTAGGATACCATTCTTTTGGAGAATGGAAATGAATTCCTGGGCATTTGGCGTTAGATGAATAGAATTGAAGACTTTATCAAATACCGAAATAGGAAGGCCTTCCAAGAAGGAAACTCTTTTTCTTAAACTGCTTTCAAAGTCTAACTCTCCTCTCATTGCCCGACTTGTAATCTGCGAAATTTCCTCCTCACGACCTACCTCTCTTCCCAAAAGGTCAATCACTTCTTCTAGGATTAAGGTTCCATCAACATCCATAACACACAAGCCTTTTACTTGAGACATTAGTTCTCCTCTCTAAACAGCCCAAAAATCGTATGAAGTCATCATACGATTTTATCTATTAATTAACTAAACTGTGGTACAAGTCAAGGTATGACTTGCAGGCTGTATCCCATGAGAAATCACACTCCATAGCTTGTTTTTGTAGATTTCTCCAAACGTCAGGATGGTGTCTATACAAGTCCAATGCTGTTTGGAAAGTCCAATTTAACCAATAAGGAGATAGATTGTCAAAGCTAAAACCAGTACCACTTCCTTCGATTGGATTAAAGGCTTTAACGGTATCTCGCAAGCCACCAACTTCATGGACTAATGGCAAGGTTCCGTAACGCATAGCCATCATCTGAGACAAGCCACACGGTTCAAAACGACTCGGCATGAGGAAGAGGTCACAAGCAGCGTAGATTTCTTGAGCTAGTTTGACATCAAAAGTGATATTTGCTGATAGCTTGTCTGGATAGATTTGAGCAAACCATGAGAAAGCTCCTTCAAATGCTGGATCGCCAGTTCCCAAAAGAACAATCTGAATATCTTCTTGCAAGATATGGTGCAGACTTTCCACCACCACATCAAAACCTTTTTGACGTGTCAAACGAGAAACAATTCCCACCAGAGGAACATCAGCTCTAACTGGCAAGCCAACTCTCTCTTGTAATTTTGCCTTATTCTTGGCTTTTCCAGACAGATCTTCCTGATTAAAATGATAGTCTAAAAGGGCATCCGTCTGAGGATTATAAAGGTCAGCATCAATCCCATTCACGATACCAGAAACTTTACCAGACTCCATCCTAAGAATCTGATCCAAGTTACATCCAAACTGACTAGTCATAATTTCATGAGCATAACTAGGTGAAACGGTTGACACACGATCCGCATAGAGAATACCTGCCTTCATCCAGTTCAGACAGTTATTCCAGCGAAGGGTGCCATCAGCGTATCGTTCAAAGCCAACTCCAAACAAATCACCCAACATTCCTTCTGAAAATTGTCCTTGGAATTCTAAATTATGAATAGTTAAAACAGTTTTTATTCCTTGATAGGCTTGAATCCAACGGTATTTTTCCTTCAACAAGAAAGGAATCATAGCTGTATGGTAGTCATGAACATGGAGAAGATCAGGAATAAAGTCAATCCTTTCCATAGCCTCAATGGCAGCAAGTTGGAAAAATGCAAAGCGCTCTCCGTCGTCAAAATCACCGTAAACATGACCACGGAAGAAATAATATTGATTGTCAATAAAGTAGAAGGTCACACCATTTAGTACTGTTTTCTTAATTCCACAGTACTGTCTGCGCCAACCAACACTCACCTCAAAATGAAGAACATCTTCAATCTGATTTCCAAATTTAGCCTCTACCATGTCATAGTAGGGGAGAATTACTGCAACTTCATGTCCTGCTTTTACCAGTGATTTTGGAAGAGCGCCAATGACGTCTCCCAAACCACCTGTTTTTGAAAAGGGTGCACCCTCCGCTGCTACAAATAAAATTTTCATGAATGAATATCCTCTGTTACTTTAGCACCTTTCTTAACGACGACTGGATGTTCTGCAGTTCCACGGATCACAACGCCATCCGCAACTTCAACACCCTTGTCCAAAATAGCATATTCTACCTGAGCACCTTCTCCAATAACAACACGAGGGAATAAGATGCTATCTTTAACCAAGCTATCCTTATGCACATGAATATTACGTGATAGAACAGAATTATCCACTTCCCCCTCAATGATACTACCAGAAGCAAACTGAGACGTGCTTACCTTCGATGTGTTAGCATAGTAGGTCGGTTCTTCATTCTTGACCTTTGTATAAATCTTTTGATTTGGTGAGAAGAGAGAGTAGAATTTTTGTGATTCAAGCATATCTTTGTTAGCTTTGTAATAAGACTCTACAGAATGAATATTTGCTAGATAACCTGTGTACTCGTAGGCAAAAGCCCCTTCTTTTGCAGCTAAATCCCGTAAAACATAACGCAATTTCTCTGGATGTTCTTTCTTAGCTTCTTCTTCTAAGCGTTCAATCAACCACGGTGTATCAACGACAAAGATATCTGTGGACATATTGTAAACTTCATCTGTTGATTTACTATCAAAGAGTTTGTGAGAACGAACATGGTCTGTTTCATCCACTTCCAAGATTGCATTTACTTCTGAAATATCTTTTTTAGGTAGTTTTTTATAAACTACAGTGATAGGCCCCTTATTTGCACTGTGTAGGTGGAATACTTGGTTCAGATCAATATTAATCAAAACATCACAGTTAAGTGATACTGTTTGGTTTGAGCCAGAACGTTTCAAATAAGTAAGAAGCTGTTGGTAGTATTCTTTTCCAACTGTACTACTTTCCACACGGGTATTGTAAATACCTAGATAGTAGTGGCTAAGAAGAGTTGACAAGCCCCACTCACGCCCAGAACGGATATGGTCGAAGACTGAGCTGATATTATCTTGTTGGAAAATACCAAAAATACTACGGACACCAGCATTAGCAAGACTTGAAAGCGGGAAATCAATTAAGCGATATTTACCACCAAATGGCAAACTAGCTACTGGACGGTGGTCGGTCAATGTTGACATATCATGAAAACCAACTGTGTTTCCTAAAATGGCAGAATATTTATCAATCTTCATCTGTTGCTACCCCCACTACTTCATCATATCCTACAACTTGTACTTCTTCTGTTCCATCAATTTCGACACCATCAGAAATGACTGCACCTTCACCAATAATGGCACGTTTGATTTTAGCTCCCTGACCAACAATTGCTCCACTCATGATAACTGAATCTACTACTTCTGCCCCTTCGCGAACTTGCGCCCCTGTTGAAAGGATAGAATGCTTAACAGTTCCATCTACGAAACAGCCATCGACAACCAAAGAATCTTCAACATGTGCATTTGCACCAAGGAAGTTTGGTGGTGAAATCAAGTTTCTTGAATAAATCTTCCATTGACGGTTACGGCTATCCAAGGCATTTTCTGGTGAAATATATTCCATGTTAGCTTCCCAAAGCGATTCAATCGTACCAACGTCTTTCCAGTAGCCATTAAATTCATAGGCATAGACACTTTCACCTGACTCAAGGTAATTTGGAATGACATTCTTACCGAAGTCTGACATATCGACATTGCTCTTTTCAGCAGCAACAAGCATATTGCGAAGACGTTGCCAATCAAAGATATAGATTCCCATAGAAGCTTTTGTAGATTTAGGTTGAGCTGGTTTTTCTTCAAATTCAACGATACGGTTGTTAGCATCTGTGTTCATGATACCAAAACGGCTTGCTTCTTTAAGGGGGACATCTAAAACCGCTACTGTCAAGCTGGCATTATTATCCTTGTGAGACTGGAGCATATCATCATAGTCCATTTTGTAGATGTGGTCCCCAGAAAGAATCAAGACATACTCAGGATTGACACTGTCTATATAGTCGATGTTCTGGTAAATAGCGTGACTAGTCCCTTCGAACCAACGATTTCCTTCACTTGCAGAATAAGGTTGAAGAATAGAGACCCCAGAATTGATACCGTCTAGTCCCCAGCTTGAACCATTCCCGATATGGTTGTTGAGAGCAAGTGGTTGGTACTGTGTAATGACTCCAACATTGTGAATTCCTGAGTTGGCACAGTTTGAAAGAGCAAAGTCAATGATACGGTAGCGCCCACCAAATTGCACAGCTGGTTTTGCAATGCTTTGAGTGAGTTTACCGAGACGAGTTCCTTGCCCACCAGCAAGAATCAAAGCTAACATTTCATTCTTCATTTTCTACTCCTTTTTGGTTTTTACTTGTGACAATTTTAGTAGGTTTCAAGCGGCGCTTGATTTTCCATACACTTGCTCCCATAGCCGGTAGGGTAAAGGTCAAGGTCTGCTCATAATCCTTCCATAGTCCTTCTTGCGTTTGAACGGTTTGGTTATGCTCTTTCCAGACACCTCCCCACTCTTCTAACTCAGTATTCCAGACTTCTTCATAAATCCCTGCGACAGGCAGTCCAATTGTAAAATCTTTTCGTTCAACAGGTGCCATATTAAAGACGCAGACTAGCATGTCGTCCTTCTTACCTTTACGGATGAAGGTAAGAACACTCTGGTCTCGATTATCCGCATCAATAATTTCAATGCCATCATAGCTGGTATCAATTTCCCACAGACAGCGGTGGTCTTTGTAGAACTTGTTTAGCTGAGATGTAAAATACTTCATCTTCGCATTCATTGGGTCTTCTAGGTTAGACCATTCCAACTGTTCTTCAGATTTCCATTCTAGGAATTGGCCGTATTCGCTACCCATGAAAAGCAATTTCTTACCAGGGTGACAAATTTGGTAAGTGTAAAGATTGCGTAAGCCTGCGAATTGATTATAACGATCTCCCCACATCTTATGCATCATACTCTTCTTACCATGAACCACTTCATCATGCGAGAATGGTAAGAGATAATTCTCCTTGAAGACATACATAAAGCTGAAAGTCACCAGATTAAAGTCATATTTACGGTAAATCGGATCTTCTTCATAGAAACGGAGGATATCATTCATCCAGCCCATATTCCACTTGTAGTCAAATCCTAGACCATCTGAATCCTTGGTGTCAGTAATCTGAGTAACTGATGAACTTTCCTCAGCTATCATCATAACATCTGGATGAGCTTGTTTAATGACATCATTCAAGCGTTTTAAGAAATAATAGCCTTCGTAGTTTAGATTGCCACCATCCTTGTTAGGCGTCCATGGTGCATCATCATAATCAAGATAGAGCATGTTGCTAACTGCATCCACACGAATACCATCTAAATGGTAAAAATCAATCCAAAACTTAATACTAGAAATCAAGAAGGACTGGACTTCATTTTTTCCAAGGTCAAAATTGAGAGCTCCCCAACCATAGTTGTGAGCCTTATTATGGTCTTGGTACTCAAAAGTTGGAGTCCCATCATAATAAGCCAAGGCATCATCATTTATAGTAAAATGACCAGGTACCCAGTCTACAATAACACCAATATTGTTTAAGTGACATTCCTCAACAAAATCTTGAAACTCTTCAGGACGACCATAGGCATGCTCTAAAGCAAAGTACCCCATAAGCTGGTAACCCCAACTCAAACCGAGAGGGTGGGACATCAAGGGCATAAACTCAATGTGAGTATAGTTCATCTCAACCAAGTAAGGAATCAGCTCATCCTTCAATTGAGAAAAACTAAAGGGGCTGCCATCAGGATTTCTCTTCCAAGAGCCAGCATGAGCCTCGTAAATATTGACAGGACGCTCTTCAAAGCTCAAGCGTTTTCTACGGGCTAGCCAGAGACCATCCTTCCATTTCTTTTCTGGAATATCTGTTAAAATAGCACCAGTCCCAGGTCGTGCCTCATACCGTACAGCCAAAGGGTCAATCTTCATAAGCTGATGACCATTTGCACGTGTGATATGGTACTTGTAAATTTGGCCTTCTTGAGCAGAACTTGTAAAGACTTCCCAGACTCCAAATTCATTCCGTTCCATCGGAATTTGATTTTCAACCCAATTGGTGAAATCCCCTACCAAGTGAACAGCCTGAGCATTAGGCGCCCACACACGAAAAATATAGCCATACTCTCCATTTTTTTCTTCCCTATGAGCTCCCAGATAGTGCTGGAGGTGAAAATTTTCACCTGTCATAAAGGTTTTTAAAGCATTATTCTTATCCATACACCCTCCTAATTCTGTAAGCGTTTTCTATAGATTTATTATACTACCTTTTTAGGGAAGATTCAAGTAAATTACGGAATTTGCAAAGAAATCTTTTGAAAGTCTTCAACAAATTCACTGATGTGTTCACTTGTAAATCAAGAAATTTTCAGAAACGCTTTGAAAACGAATTGTTTTTTATAATACTATCATAAAGTTCGTTATTTAGCTAACAAAAATATAATTTTAAGTAAAAAAATAAATCAGGAAACGAATCTCCTGATTTTATTGTTTTTATAGTAGTTTAGCATATTTTCGGCACCTCTTCCAAGTAAAGTATAACGCACTATACTTTACTTCGTTAGGAAACATTGATACTATCAACTCCACACATCCTACATAGACAGTTGCCATTATGTTTTTTAATATTCTTCAAAACTATATCTTATACAAATTATTTAATCTTTCTAACTCTAATACATTCATACATACTTCTACTCCAGTAACTCCCCCCTTACTATGAATAACCCCACAAGAAAACACAATCCTCTCCTTACTCAAAATATTTGACAACACTACTAATGATTCTAAAATATAATCCTTTATAATAATAAAACTATTATTTTCATCTTTAACAAACTCTATAAATCCAATATCCTTACACCTATCACCAAGATGAAACCTAAGTGATTTCAAAAAATAATCTAAAAAAACATCACTATCCATAGAAAAGCCTTTAATTTTTTAAAAATATTCTGATATAACATACAAAAATAAAATTGTAAATCTATTCTACAAAACTTTAAAGACGCTGGCACTTACGCCACCAACCATGTCTTTATCACTTAAATGGCTATTGGTCACCAAGAGTTCTAGGTTCCCTGCATTTTCAAACTGGAAGTCTTGCCCTTTAGCATTAAATACAACCAATAAATGTTCTTCCCCTTGAATCTCATAGACAATCCAACCACTATGTTCGTGAGCTGAATGAACAAAGACATGATGGTAAATTTCATCATAAGTAGGGTAAGAAAAGGCACTGGTTTCTGTCTTCAATCGAATAATTTGACGAATGAATTCAATGCTGTCTTGACGTTCATTGATCAAATCCCAGTTGACTTGATTCACACTGTCAGGAGCATTATAGCTATTCATTGCACGCTCTCTATCATCATGAGTCAACTCACCATTTTCACCTGTCGCAAGCAGCTTGGTACGGCCAAATTCTTGACCGATTTCCATAAAGGCCATCCCTTGCATAAGCAGATTCATGGCTGTGGCAGTTTCGACCTTGCGCATGATTTGCTCGGAAGTTTGGTCTGGATGAAGGGTTGCCAACAAATCGTGAAGATTGTAGTTATCATGGGCCTCGACATAGTTTAGAACTTGATTTGGACGAATATATGATCCTAATTCACGACTGCCTAGAATTGCTTTGGCTAGAATTGGCTCTGTAGCAGCACCACTAACAAAACCTGACTTGATAGCACCATAAACTTCTCCACCTTTGACAGCATCACGCTGATTGTCATTAAAGAAACCAATATTTGGCATCTGGTAGGCATTGTCTTTCTTAGCCTTATCATAAGGCGCTAGGCCTGTTCCCATATCCCATCCTTCTCCATAGAGGATAATGTTAGGGTCGATTTCATCCAAACTCTGACGAATCATCTGCATAGTCTTGACATCATGAATCCCCATCAAGTCAAAACGGAAGCCGTCAATATTGTATTCCTGTACCCAGTATAGAAGAGAATCAATCATATACTTGCGGAACATTTCGTGTTCACTGGCAGTTTCATTTCCAACACCCGTTCCATTCTGGAAGGTACCATCTGGATTCATACGATAATAGTAATCAGGGACAGTTGTTTGGAAAGGTGCATCAACAACTGAGAAGGTATGGTTATAGACCACATCCATAATAACACCAATACCCGCATCGTGATAAGCTTGAACCATGGTCTTCAAATCACGAATGACCTGAGCTGGATCATTTGGATTGGTTGATAAACTTGTTTCTGGTGCGTTATAGTTTTGTGGGTCATAACCCCAGTTGTAGGTTACATTTCCATCCTCATCGTATTCTTTGTGACGATCTGCAATTGGTTGCAACTGAACATAATTGTAGCCGATCTTCTTGATGTAATCAAAAGCAGTTGCTTGGCCATACTGGTTAACTGTCCCAGTCTGAGCAGCACCCAAGAAAGTTCCTCGAAGATGTTCATCCACACCTGAGGTCGGTGATTTAGTCAAATCACGAATATGCATTTCGCAAATAACTGCCTTACATGGATTTTCCAAGCGCCAAGTAGCCTCAGAACCGTGCTTGACCTCGAAGTTTTCAACTTGCTTTTCTGCATGGCCTAGAATAGCTGAACGTTTGCCATCAGGACTGGTCGCGATGGTATAAGGATCGCGTGTCAAGGTTTGGTGATGAGGGAATTGGACTTGATACTGATAAGCCTTACCAGTCAAATCTTCCTCAACATCCAAACTCCAGACACCGATTGTATTGTCTTTATGGTTATAAGAGTAGCTATTGCCTCGCTCCATCTCAAAAGTTTTCCAAACAGGTGCATCATTAGTAGCTGATTCATAAACGACAACCTGCACTTCTGTCGCTGTTGGAGCCCAGAGAGCGAAATGAGCCTGATTGTCCTCTACACGGCAACCCAATTCTCCTTGGTAACCCCAATGATGGTCAAAACTGGCACTGTTAATAGCCTTATCAAAGGCAAAAGGATTTTGATTCTTATAGAAAGGACTGGCAATAGCAGGATTTTCAGAATAATAAATCCTGTCATCCCCTTCCAAAATCCATACCTCTGTTAAAAGAGGATAGTGATTAAAACGGATAGCATATTCTTTACTGGTTTGACCTGTATGAACCACAAAATTCAAGCTTTCTAGGGCATGAGCACTTGGGTGTTCAAAACTAAATAAGGCGCCAAAATAATCTTCTTTGTAGCTCAGCAAATCAATTCGCTGGTCCTGACTTTTTACAAAAGAGCAAGTGTCGTATTCACCATTCTTGCGATGGTAATGAATGCGCATAGGGTAGTTATACATTGTTTTTTCCATTTTCTATTCTTAATTTATTTTTGTTTCACTAAAAAATTCTTGACCGATTTTGTTCCGATTAACAAACTAGTTATACTTTCTAAACTCTGGTTTTAAACTATCATTACAGACTTTCTAGCCAAGCTTCATCTCGAACCTCAATACCAAGTTCTTGTGCTTTTTGAAGTTTGCTTCCAGCATCTGCTCCTGCCACAACGAGGTCGGTCTTTTTAGAAACACTGCCTGTTACTTTTGCACCCAGACTTTCGAGTTTACTTTTAGCTTCTGAGCGTTTGAGACGTTCCAATTTCCCAGTCAATACAACGGTCAAACCTGACAAGGCCGCATCCGCTACTACTGTCTGACCTTTATAATCCAGATTGACCCCAGCTTCTTTCAATTCTCTGAGAAGAATTTCAGAGCCCTCTATCGCAAAATAAGTCTGAAGACTCTTGGCAATCACACCACCCAGACTCTCAATACTAGCCACTTCCTCTGGATCTGCTTGGGCCAGATTTTCAATCGAGTGAAAATGTTGAAGTAACAACTGACTGGCCTTGCTTCCAACATGGCGAATTCCCAAACCAAATAAGAGCTTCTCGGCAGAATTTTCCTTAGATGCTTGAATGGCTTGATACAGTTTAGCAGCAGACTTTTCCTTAACCCCCTCTAAAAGGAGGAAATCTTCTTCTTTCAAACGATAAATATCTGCCACATCCTTAACCAGATTAGCAGCAAATAGTTTCTCAACAATAGATGGACCAAGGCCTGTAATATTCATAGCATCTCGAGAGGCAAAGTGAATCAAGCCTTCCATGATTTGAGCAGGACAACGCGGATTGATACAACGGAGGGCCACTTCATCTTCAAAGTGCAACAAGTCAGAATCACAACTTGGGCAGTTTGTAGGGATATCTAGTTTCTCTTCAGAAACCCGTTTGGATTCTACCACACGCAAGACAGCAGGGATGATATCTCCAGCCTTATAGACGATAACCGTATCATCTTTGCGGATATCTTTTTCAGCAATATAATCTACATTGTGCAAGGTCGCACGGCTAACTGTTGTTCCAGCAAGCTGAACAGGAGTCAGATTGGCAGTTGGGGTCACAACACCCGTACGGCCTACTGTCCAGTCAACCGACAGGAGTTGAGCTTCTTTTTCCTCAGCAGGAAACTTATAGGCTACTGCCCACTTTGGAGCCTTAACAGTAAAGCCAAGTTCTTCTTGATCTGCTAGGTCATTGACCTTAATCACCACCCCATCTATATCATAAGGTAGATTCTCTCGTTCCTGTCCTACTTCTTGGATAAAATCCCAAATCTCATCCATATTTTCAGCCAGAATTCGTTTAGAATTGACTACAAAACCGAGCTGTTCTAGGTGCTTCAAAACCTTTTCTTGGCTATCACGAGTTGACGGACTAGCTTCTTGATAGAGGAAAGTGGCAAGATTACGCTTGGCAACTACTGCTGTATCCAGCTGACGCAGAGTTCCTGCCGCCGCATTACGAGGATTGGCAAATTCAGGCTCTCCATTTTCTTGGCGAGTTTGATTAACCTGGTCAAAAGAAGCGCGTGGCATGTAACATTCCCCACGAACAGTGATATCTAACTCTTCTGGTAGTGTCAAAGGAATGTCCTTAACACGCTTAAGATTTTCTGTGATGTTCTCCCCAACAGAACCATCTCCACGCGTTGCACCTGCAACTAGAATCCCCTTTTCATAAGTCAGCGAGATAGACAAGCCATCGATTTTCAGCTCACAAATATAGGTTGGATGAGCCACTTCCTTACGAACACGCGCATCAAAAGCTTCAAGCTCCTCACGTGAAAAAGCATCCTGCAAACTATAAAGAGGATACTGATGACTATATTTTTCAAAACCATCTAAAACCTTGCCACCAACACGATGGGTCGGACTGTCTGCTAATACTTGATCTGGATAGGCGGTTTCTAACTCAACCAACTCACGATAAAGACGGTCATACTCACTGTCTGAAACCGACGGATTGTCGCTGGTATAGTACTCAGTCGCATAACGATTGAGCACGGCGACTAACTCATTCATTCTTTTATTCATAAGACCATTTTACCATAAACTAAGCCCTCCTCACAAACGAGAAGAGCGGAAAAAATACTTAGATTGGAATTATTTTTAAAACTCAAGCAGCTTTATATCAATTTTTCAAAATGAGTTCGAACATAAATAAACGATATACAAGACAAGATGATAACACCACTTCCAATTATCAGGAAAGAAGAGAGATGTACACTTGGCAAGACTGTCATAAATCCTTTTGCAATAGGCATAAATAGAATAGCTAAGGTAAAAATTGTACTCAGTACCCTCCCAAGAAATTCGCTCTCAACCTTGGTTTGTACTCGAGTAAAAAAGTGAATATTAAAAATCGTCATAAACAATTCACAAACTAAATTTCCAGAAAAGGAAAGAAAAGTTGCCAGTGGTAATCCCATCATAAAAACTCCGACACCTGTCAAAGCTAGTAAAATCAAAAGATTATAAACATTAGCTTTAATTTTACTAGCTAGAAGAGCCCCAATGATGGAACCAATAGCCCCCATAGTTAAAATACTTGCATACGCTCCTTCTGACCCGTAAAGCTGATTCGAAAAGGGAAGCAAAAACTCAAAAGCCGCAAAAAAGAAATTAACGCTGGAAGCCACTAACAGAAGAAAGAAAATCTCTTTTTGATGCCAGATATAGTGCAAGCCATCTTTGATATCCGCAAAAATATCTTTCCCAGTAAAAGGTTTCTTATCTTGAACCATTGGTTCTTCTTTTGGAAGTAAGGCCACTAGAACAAATGCTATAAAAAAAGTCAAAGCATCTAGTAAGAGCGTCAGATGGAGACTTGCGAATTGTAAAACCAGAAAAGAGAGTACAGGAGAACTCACACTGACAACCTGCAAGACCAACTCCAAACGAGAATTGTAGAGGACCAGTTCATTCTTCTCTACCAATTCTGTGATAATGGCCTTATTTGCTGGTCTAGAAAAGGCGAAAGCAATCGCCTGCACAATATTAGCCCCAATCAAAGCTCCAATCATCCAGCTGTCATTCCTTATAAAAGAAATAGCCAGACAAAGAATCCCACAAACAAGGTCTGCCGCCATTAAAATCTTACGACGAGAAAAACGGTCTGAAATGACTCCGCCAAAGGGGTTTACGAGAATGGATGTGACGAGCTCAGAAATCTGATACATTCCTAAAACTGTCTGTCCGATAGTCCCCATGGAAGCCAACCAGACACTATTCCCATAATCATAGAGCATATTTCCTATCTTGTTAACAGCTCCTCGACTGATTAACTGTACTGCGTAGCGATTCATATAAAAACTCCTCTCAAATTTTGAAACTATTGTATCAAAATCGAAAGGAGCTTCTTTCTTTTTCCCTTATTTGGGAAAATTAATCTTTGACAAATTTTTCGTAGTGTTCTTGATAGTAGGCTACTTGCTCTGGAAGACCTAGTAGGTCAAAAATACGCATGGCCTCTTTCATCTGCTTACAGCCTTCTTTACACTGTCCTTTTTGGTACAAGGCAAAACCTCTTAGATAATGGAAAACATTACGCTCATAAAGCTTAATACCTTTGCCAATAATCTTCTCTGTATAAGCCTCGAAATAGCTAGCATTATCAAAAGAAAGATGCTCTAAACAATGCTGGTAACAATTAAGGGCTAAAATCAAGACCAGTTTTCTATGGCGACCAATTTCTTGATAAAATTCTTCCCTCTCCATAACTTCTCTTCCAATTCGAGTGACATAATCCACATCGTAGAAACTATAGAGGTTACCGAAAAGAATCAACTCATACATGGTCCATTCTTCTGTTTTGAAGAGATAATCTGCTACCTTATCCAAATCATCCTGATTCATATCATAACTCGAATCTCTTTGACAAATCAGACCTTGTAGCAAAATCCAGTTCAGCTCAAAATAGAGGGGATTCGTCGAACTCTTAGCCTTTTCAAGTTGTTCTCTTTGAAGCTTTTGAAAACCTGCAATATCATTTGAGTAGTAAAGGGGTACAATTTGTCCCATCATGGCAACATGTTCATGATAGTGAAACTTTCTTGCCTTATCCATGAAATTTTCGATTGTGACATGAATGTTATCTAAAATATCAAAGAAACGGGAAACTGCTAGATCAGACTCCCCAAGCTCGAAGCGAGATAACTGAGAAGTTGAACAGGACTCGCCTGCAGCCTCCTTTAAGGAATAATTGCCACTTGTTCGAAATTCACGAAATACTTTTCCAAGATGTTCCATTTTTACACCTGCTCTGATAATTCTTCCCACTCAAGCATAGCTTCTTCCTGACGATGACTGATTTTGTCCAGCTCAGCCTGTAATTCCATCAGTTTGTCGGCATCGTTTGTTTCCAACATTTGTTCAGAAATATCTTGGCTTTGACTTTCTAACTCTTCAATTTCAGCTTCTAGACTTTCGATTTGTCGCATGAGTTTGCGAACTTCTTTTTGACTTTCTTTCTGAGCTTGATAGTCATTGACTGGACTTGCTTCTTTTGCTTGATTGCTAGTTGAAGCTTCCTCAGCCTGAGTCATTTCTACTTCTGCTTTCTTCTCAACATAGTAGTCGTAATCACCCAAGTAAAGAGTCGAACCATTCTCAGACAATTCCAAAACATGAGTTGCTACACGATTGATAAAGTAACGGTCGTGGCTGACGAAGAGAAGAGTTCCATCGAAGTCAATCAAGGCATTTTCCAACACTTCCTTGCTATCAATATCCAAGTGGTTGGTTGGCTCATCCAGAATCAAGAAGTTGTTGTTTTCCATAGATAATTTAGCAAGAAGCAAACGCGCTTTCTCCCCACCAGACAGCATGCCAACTGATTTTTTAACATCATCTCCTGAGAAAAGGAAGGCACCTAGACGGTTTCGGATTTCAACTTCTGGTGTCAGTTTAAAATCATTCCAGAGTTCATCCAGTACAGTATTACTTGGTGTCAGCTTGCTTTGGGTTTGGTCATAGTAACCGACCTCAACATTGGCACCAAAGCGCTTTTCACCCTTGATAAAAGGAATCTGGTCCATAATAGACTTGATAAAGGTTGACTTGCCGATTCCATTTGGACCGACGATAGCGACAGCATTCATCTTACGAAGGTCTAAGTTGATAGGCTCTGACAATATTTCCCCATCATAGCCAATAGCTGCATTTTCAACAGTCAGGACAACATTGCCCGACGTTTTCTCAGACTGGAAGGTCATATTGGCTGATTTCTTACCAGCTTCTGGCTTGTCCAAACGCTCCATTTTTTCTAGTTGTTTACGACGGGATTGGGCACGTTTAGTCGTTGAAGCTCGAACTAGATTGCGATTGACAAAGTCTTCCAGAGCAGCGATTTCCTTTTGTTGCTTTTCATAGTTTTTTGCCTCAGTAGCTAGTTTTTGCTCCTTTAATTCAACAAAACGAGAGTAATTGCCCACATAACGATCCAAGGAATGCTTGGTCAAATCCAGCGTAATTGTCGCAACCTTGTCTAAGAAGTAACGGTCGTGGCTGACAATAATAAGGGCGCCGCTATAGTTTACCAAGTAATTCTCTAGCCAGGCAATGGTTTCAATATCCAAGTGGTTGGTTGGCTCGTCCAAGACCAAGAGATTGGGCTTTTCAAGGAGCATTTTGGCCAGCGCCAGACGAGTATTTTGACCACCCGAAAGCTCGGCAATTTTCATCTGCCACATAGACTCGTCAAACTTAAATCCATTTAAAATCGCTCGTATATCAGCTTCATAGGTAAAGCCACCTGCTTGGCGAAAATTCTCAGATAAGCGGTCGTAATCTGACATCAGTTTATCCAAATCAGCACCAGACTTTTCTCCCATCTCTAGCTCCATCTGACGAAGTTGTTTCTCCGTCCGACGCAAATCATCAAAGACATGAAGCATCTCATCGTAGATGGTATTTTCAGACTCAAAACGGCTATCTTGGGCTAAGTAAGACAGAGAAATATCTTTTTTCTTATTGATTTCTCCACTAGTTGGCTCCTCTTCTCCAACCAAAATCTTCAAAAGAGTAGACTTACCTGCTCCATTTTTCCCAACAAGAGCAATCCTGTCTCGTTCATCAACTTGCAGTGTGATATTATCAAAAAGAACCTCTCCTGCAAAAGAACGTTCAATTTTATTAGCTTGTAAAATAATCATACAAGTAGTATAGCATGTTTCCCTAAGGCATTCAAGACTTGATAAACCAGCATATGACACCACTTTTCTGAAAATTATGCTACCGTTTTACTAAAACGCTAAAAAGTGCTATAATGTGAACGGTTAAAACAATTTACAAAAAGGAGAATTTCAATGTCTTACCAAGAAAATTACCAGAAATGGGTTGATTTTGCGGAGCTTCCTGACTATCTTCGTCAAGATTTGGAAAATATGGACGAAAAAACTAAGGAAGATGCCTTCTATACGAATCTTGAATTTGGTACTGCAGGCATGCGTGGCCTGATTGGTGCTGGTACAAACCGCATCAACATCTACGTTGTTCGCCAAGCTACTGAAGGATTGGCTCGTTTGATCGAGTCAAAAGGTGGAAATGAAAAAGAACGTGGTGTGGCAATTGCCTACGATAGCCGTCACTTCTCACCTGAGTTTGCCTTTGAGTCTGCGGCCGTTCTTGCTAAACACGGCATCAAATCTTACGTATTTGAAAGCCTTCGTCCAACTCCAGAACTATCATTTGCAGTTCGTCACCTCAACTGTTTCGCAGGTATCATGGTCACAGCTAGCCACAACCCAGCACCATTTAACGGTTACAAGGTTTACGGTGAAGACGGTGGACAAATGCCTCCACACGATGCAGACGCTTTGACAACATACATTCGTGCAATCGAAAATCCATTTGCAGTTGAAGTTGCTGATGTGGAAGCTGAAAAAGCTTCTGGCTTAATTGAAGTTATCGGCGAAGCTGTTGACGTAGAATACCTTAAAGAGGTTAAGGACGTAAACATCAACCCAGCCTTGATTGAAGAATTCGGTAAAGACATGAAAATTGTATACACACCACTTCATGGTACTGGTGAAATGTTGGCTCGTCGTGCTCTTGCCCAAGCAGGATTTGACTCTGTTCAAGTCGTTGAAGCGCAAGCAACTCCTGACCCAGACTTCTCAACTGTAAAATCTCCAAACCCAGAAAGCCAAGCAGCCTTTGCCCTTGCTGAAGAACTTGGTCGTCAAGTTGGTGCAGATGTTCTTGTGGCAACTGACCCTGATGCTGACCGTGTTGGTGTTGAAGTTCTTCAAAAAGATGGTAGCTACCTCAACCTTTCAGGTAACCAAATCGGTGCTATCATGGCAAAATACATCTTGGAAGCCCACAAAAATGCCGGAACTCTGCCTGAAAATGCAGCCCTTTGCAAATCTATCGTATCAACTGACTTGGTAACGAAGATTGCTGAAAGCTACGGCGCAACTATGTTCAACGTTCTGACTGGTTTCAAATTCATCGCTGAAAAAATCCAAGAATTCGAAGAAAAACACAATCACACTTACATGATGGGATTTGAAGAAAGCTTCGGTTACTTGATTAAACCATTCGTACGTGATAAAGACGCTATCCAAGCTGTTCTTGTCGTTGCTGAACTTGCTGCCTACTACCGTTCACGTGGTTTGACCCTTGCTGACGGTATCGAAGAAATCTACAAAGAGTACGGCTACTACGCTGAAAAAACTATCTCTGTTACCCTTTCAGGTGTCGATGGTGCTGAACAAATCAAAGCGATTATGGCTAAATTCCGTAACAATGCTCCAAAAGAATGGAATGCAACAGCTATCACTGTCGTAGAAGACTTCAAAGCTCAAACAGCTACTGCTGCTGACGGCACTGTTACAAACTTGACAACTCCTCCAAGTGATGTGTTGAAATACACACTTGCTGACGGTTCGTGGATTGCCGTTCGCCCTTCAGGGACAGAACCAAAAATCAAGTTCTACATTGCAGTTGTAGGTGAAACCAACGAAGAATCACAAGCTAAAATTGCTAACATCGAAGCAGAAATCAATGCTTTTGTAAAATAAAACCCTATAAAAGATGAGACCAACCAATCTCATCTTTTTTTCGTATCAAATCTAAGCAATTTTAGAAACTTTATGGCATACTAGACTTATCAATGAAAGCGAGGTAATCTCATGGAACAATTTTTAGATAATATCAAAGACCTTGAAGTCACTACAGTTGCGCGTGCGCAAGAAGCTCTTGATAAAAAAGAAACTGCAACCTTCTTTATCGGTCGCAAAACTTGCCCTTACTGCCGTAAATTTGCAGGTACATTGGCAGGTGTCGTAGCTGAAACAAAAGCACACATCTATTTCATCAATAGTGAAGAACCAAGTCAACTAGATGCATTGCAAGACTTCCGATCACGTTACGAAATCCCAACTGTACCAGGTTTTGTTCATGTTGAAAATGGTGAGATTAAGGTCCGTTGTGATTCTTCTATGTCAGCTCAAGAAATCAAAGAATTTGCTGGATTATAAAAACCACTCGTTTGAGTGGTTTTTGTTTTTTTCTAAACTAATACTTTTTAAGCAATTCTTGTACCATTTTATGAAGTTCTTCAATCCTTTCAGCCTGCTTCTCGACTAAACGCCTTTGCATAACTAATTCATTCTGTAGTTCATCTAATTTGGATTCTTCATTAGAATTTTCTTTAACAAAAAAATTAGTTAAGGCGCTAGTTAGCATCCCAATCGTTCCAATTCCCACTAGCATTAAGATTATTGCTAACCATTTCCCAAATATTGAACTTGGGACTATATCACCAAAACCAACAGTTGTTACTGTAACAATAGTCCACCAAAGACTATCTGAGAAAGCCTTCTCCTCTACAACTGAGAAGATTGAGCTTCCAACAAATACAATAAATACATTGACATATAAGATATAAAGCAAGCCATTCGTTCGTAGTAATCTACTAGCTTTTCTTTCTAATTTTCCACTTAAGCCAATTATTCTTAATAACCTTGTAAGTTTAACTAATTTTGTTAATTTTGCTAAACGAAAAATACGTCCCAAACGGAAAACTGTAAAAATAGCATTTGATGGAAGGATTGCCAATAAATCAAAAATATTATCAATAATGAAACGAAATTTTTCTTTACTAGTAAAGAAACGCCATAGATAGTCTACTATAAACACTATCCAAATCATTAAATCAATAATATTGTAAGGCGGATTATGCAAATCTATAACATCCATAAATCCAAAAATAACTAGCACCACAGATATCAATGCTAATAATAATATGATTGTGTCATAGTAATCTGAAAATGTCCAAGTCTTCTTCAATTTATATTTCTCCATTATAATCGCTTATGAATTTATTATAGCATAAATTTAAAACTACGATTCATTAAAAATGAACACCACTTGGTGTTCATTTTTATATATCCGTTAAAGGTGTTGCAGTGTCTGGAGACGTATCGTAAACTTGAAAATCCACTCCTACTCCTAGATCTGCTTGAGCTAACTGATTGACCATGGTCATGTGGGCTAGTTCTTTAATATTATTCTCTTTAGACAAATGTCCTAGGTAAATCTTCTTGGTACGATTACCTAGTGTGCGAATCATGGCATCAGCACCATCTTCATTTGAGAGGTGGCCTAGGTCGGATAGGATTCGTTGTTTGAGTCGCCATGCGTAAGAACCTGCTCGAAGTATTTCTACATCATGGTTTGACTCAATTAGGTAGCCATCGGCGTTTTCGACTATACCTGCCATTCGGTCACTGACATATCCTGTATCCGTCAGCATGACAAAACTCTTATCATCTTTCATAAAGCGGTAAAACTGTGGAGCAACAGCATCATGGCTAACACCAAAACTTTCAATGTCGATATCTCCAAAGGTTTTGGTTTTACCCATTTCAAAGATATGCTTTTGCGAGGCATCCACCTTGCCAAGATACTTGCTATTTTCCATAGCCTGCCAGGTCTTTTCATTGGCATACAAATCCATACCATACTTGCGAGCCAACACACCGACTCCATGGATATGGTCAGAATGCTCATGCGTAATTAAGATGGCATCCAGATCTTCTGGCTTGCGATTTATTTCAGCAAGTAGGCTGGTGATTTTTTTACCCGACAAGCCTGCATCCACTAAAAGCTTCTTTTTTGGGGTTTCCAGATAAAAGGAATTTCCACTGGAACCCGACGCTAAAATACTGTATTTAAAGCCTGTTTCACTCATTCTAGTCTTCTACTTCGTCCTCCCATACTTCTTCCTTCACTGCATCCTTATCGTAAGGGAGCACAATGGTGAAGGTTGATCCCTTACCGTATTCACTCTTGGCCCAAATAAAACCATTATGTTGTTTGATAATTTCTTTGGCAATAGACAGTCCCAAACCTGTTCCACCTTGGGCACGACTTCTAGCACGATCCACACGGTAGAAACGGTCAAAGATACGAGGCAAATCCTGCTTAGGAATACCCAATCCTTGGTCTGAAATCGACAAAATCATCTGATCATCAGTTGTCTTCATGGTCACTGTGATTTTTCCACCATCTGGAGAATATTTAATGGCATTGTTGAGAATATTATCAATCACCTGCGTCATCTTGTCTGTATCAATTTCAATCCAGACAGAGGTAATCGGATAATCTCTAACCAATTCATATTTCTTCTCTTCATCTGATCCCCTCATCTTATCAAAGCGGTTAAGGATAAAGGTAATAAAGGCAGTAAAGTTAATCAGTTCCACATCCAGGTGACTGGTCGCATTATCAATACGTGAAAGATGGAGAAGATCCGTCACCATCCGCATCATACGGTTTGTTTCGTCTAGAGACACCTTGATAAAGTCTGGAGCGACAGGTTCTGACAAGGCACCCTCATCCAAGGCTTCAAGATAGGATTTTACGCTAGTCAGAGGCGTTCGTAGCTCATGACTAACGTTGGAAACAAAGAGTCTCCGTTCCCGTTCTTCCTTCTCCTGCTCCGTCGTATCATGCAAAACTGCAACCAAACCTGAGATAAAGCCAGACTCTCGACGAACCAAGGCAAAACGTACACGAAGGCTCAGATATTCACCATTGGCATCCTGAGAATCAATCATAAGCTCAGGAACTTGGGTAATCAAATCACGAAGTTCATACTCATCTTCAATCTCAAGCAATTCTAGGATACTTTTGTTTAGAACATCTTCTTTCTGAACACCTAACTGTTTCTTAGCCATGTCATTAATCATGGTAATCTTGCCACGACGATTGGTCGCAAGGACTCCGTCCGTCATATAAGAGAGGATACTATGTAATCGTTTACTCTCTTGTTCCAGATTTTCTTGAGTCAAACGGATTACTTCTGATAAATCATTGAGATTATTGGTAATATTAGTGATTTCAGAGCTTCCCTGCATATCCAATACCTGAGAATAATCTCCTGCAATCAAGTCTTTAACTTTTTGATTAATTTGCTTCAACCGAATATTATCTCGCCGATTTTCTAGCAAAAGCAAGGTAACAATCAAGATAAAACCCAATAAAATTAAAATGAAGATAAAATCACTAGTAAGAATATTTTTTCTAATCAATTCAATCATTATTTCTCATATAATAACCAACACCACGACGTGTTAGGATATACTCTGGACGACTAGGTGTATCTTCAATCTTCTCACGCAAACGTCTGATAGTTACGTCAACAGTCCGAACATCTCCGAAATAATCATAACCCCAGACCGTTTCAAGCAAGTGTTCACGCGTAATCACTTGACCAATATGAGATGCCAAGTGGTACAAGAGTTCAAATTCACGGTGGGTTAAGTCTAATTCTTCACCGTATTTTTTAGCTACATAAGCATCTGGCACAATCTCCAAGTCCCCAATTTGTAAGGGTTGGGTTTTCTTTTCATCTGACTCTTGATTGTCTACAGAAGCCAAGTCCGTGCGACGAAGAAGAGCTTTAACACGCGCCTGCAACTCACGATTTGAGAAGGGTTTTGTCACATAGTCATCCGCCCCAAGTTCTAAACCGATAACCTTATCAAATTCACTGTCTTTAGCTGACAGCATGATAATAGGCACACTACTAGTCTTGCGAATAGTCTTCGCAACTTCTAAACCATCAATTTCTGGAAGCATCAAATCAAGAATAATAATATCTGGTTGCTCTGCTTCAAATAGCTCTAGCGCTTCACGACCATTAAAAGCAGTTACAACCTCGTAACCTTCCTTGGTCATATTAAACTTGATAATATCTGAGATTGGTTTTTCATCATCTACAATTAATATTTTTTTCATTTGTTCACCTTTTTCTCTACTATTATATCAAAAAAATAACAAGAAAACACAATAGCTAATCTTTGCTACTGTCTAAGTTGGCTTTTGCATAAGCCTGCCAGATTTTTTGTTGGGGTTTGGCAAGTGGAAAATCCTTAAACTCTTCTGGTGAAAGCCAGCGAACTTCCCTATCGGAAAAGTCATGGAAGTCAGTCACCTGACCTGCTACAATTTGAACATGCCACTTGCGATGACTAAAGACATGCTTAACAGTGTCAAAATAAATATCAAGCCAATCAACATCTAGGTCATAGTCCTGCTGGAAACTCTCTTCTGGACTGGGTCCAAAATTCACACTTTCTTCTGCAACCTGATGGAAGAGGTCAAACTGCTCCTCTTGCGAAAAGTCACCTACTTCTACCAGTGGGAAATGCCAAAAACCTGCCAATAGCTTTTCACTTTCATTCTTTTCAAGTAAAAATTGTCCCTGAGAATTGTTCACAACTAAGGCTTTAAGATAAATAGGAACAGGCTTTTTCTTTGGAGCCTTGATTGGATAACGGTTCATGGTTCCATTCTGATATGCTGCACTAAAGTCCTTAATTGGGCTTTCTTCTGGTCTGGGATTTACAGGTGCCTCAATATCTGAGCCCAAGTCCATCAAGGCTTGATTAAAGTCACCAGGCCTTTCTGGGTCAATCAAGATTTCCATCATTGCCTGAAAAATTTTACGATTACTTGGAATCCCAATATCGTGATTAACTTCAAATAGACGTGCCAAAACACGCATGACATTACCATCTACAGCTGGCTCAGGCAAGTTAAAAGCAATACTGGAAATGGCTCCTGCTGTGTAAGGACCAATCCCTTTCAAGCTGGAAATTCCTTCATAGGTGTTTGGAAATTGACCACCAAAGTCTGTCATAATCTGCTGGGCTGCAGCCTGCATATTACGAACTCGAGAATAATAACCCAAACCTTCCCAAGCCTTCAACAAACGCTCTTCAGGCGTATTCGCTAAGCTTTCTACTGTTGGAAACCAGTCCAAGAATCGTTCGTAATAGGGAATAACCGTATCCACCCTAGTCTGCTGGAGCATAATTTCAGAGACCCAGATATGATAAGGATTTTTACTTCTACGCCAGGGTAAATCTCTTTTGTTTTCATCATACCAGGCAAGAAGTTTCTCACGGAAAGAAATGATCTTCTCATCCGGCCACATGACGATACCGTATTCTTTCAAATCTAACATATCTCTAGTATAACACAGAAGACTCTAACTGTCCTTTTCCTAGTATTAAAAAGCCTCTTCCCAAGGGAAAGAGGACTAAATCTTACTGATGAACAGCTTGGGCTGCTGTGATAAGGGTTAACTTGTAAACATCATCAGCATTACATCCACGAGAAAGGTCGTTAACTGGCTTGTTCAAACCTTGCAAAACAGGTCCAACAGCCGCAAAACCACCAAGACGTTCAGCCATCTTGTAACCGATATTTCCTGCCTCGATACCTGGGAAGATGAAGACATTTGCTTGACCAGCTACCGTACTTCCAGGAGCTTTCAGAGCTGCAGTTTCTGGAACAAAGGCTGCATCAAATTGTAACTCACCATCGATTTCAAGGTCAGGACGCAAGTCGTGAGCAATTTTAGTTGCTTCTACAACCTTATCAACGCTTTCACCAAAACCTGAACCCTTAGTAGAATAACTTAGCATAGCAATTTTAGGCTCGATGCCAAACATCTTAGCTGTAATTGCTGAGTTGATTGCAATTTCAGCCAAAGCTTCCGCGTCTGGATTGATATTGATGGCACAGTCCCCAAAGAGGTAACGCTCCGTACCACGAACCATGAGGAAGGCACCTGAAGTACGAGTTACATTTGGACGAGTTTTGATGATTTGAAGAGCTGGACGAACTGTTGAAGCTGTTGAGTGAATCGCTCCTGACACCATTCCATCAACCAAGCCCAGGTATACTAACATAACACCAAAATAGTTGACATCTTCAACCAAAACCTTGCGTGCATCTTCTTCAGACATTTTGCCCTTGCGACGTTCTACCAAGGCAGCAACCATTTCTTCAAATTTATCGTAGTGTTGAGGGTCGATGACTTCATAACCGTCCTCAATACCTTCGATTTCAAGATAGATTTTAATTTTTTCAGGATTTCCAAGCAAAACAGGAATCACTTCTGTTTCTTTTACCAGGCGTTTAGTCGCTTGAAGAATACGAGGCTCTTCCCCTTCAGGGAGAACGATACGAGCATTTTTACCAACCAAGTTGGCTTTGAGACTTTCAAAAACTTCCATGAGTTTTCTCCTTTAAGATAATAATTATACTCTGAATCAGTTTTTATAGAGTATTAGTTGATAACTGGGTAATAAGGTTGCTGAAATCATCCGGCAAGGGACTTTCTAACTGCAAGTCTTGCTCTAAAAATGGATGATAAAAGGATAGATAATGGCAATGTAGGGCCTGGCGCTGAATTCCATCGTCTAGACTACCACCATACAAGTCATCTCCCAACAAAGGAAAACCAATATGAGAAAAATGGACTCGGATTTGGTGGGTTCGCCCAGTGTGCAGGCGAATGTCTACCAAATGAATATTCCCATAAGAAGCTACAATCTTGTAAGAAGTATGGGCGTACTTCCCACCTTTAGCTACTCTTCTAGTGATAATAGAGTCTTCATCACGTGCAATCGGGGCAATAATTTCCCCCTCTGACTCCAAGTGTCCATCGCCTTTAACCAAAGCAAAGTAGCGTTTTTCAATGGACTTCTTCTGCAACTGCTTGTCTAATCGTGCATGGGCATAGCCGTGCTTGGCAAAGAGCATCAAGCCAGAAGTATCTCTATCAAGTCTAGTTACAATGTGAACCTGCTGATTCTCATAGTCTTGCTTGACGTAGTAACCCTTGATAAAATTAGCGATAGTATTGGAGTGATTAACACTAGGAATAGAAGCCACTCCATAGGGTTTATTTAAGACTAGAAAATGGTCATCCTCATAGAGAATATCCAGTGGGCGCTCGATAGCTTCGAGAGTTTCAAAACCTTCCTCAGCGGGAATATCTATGATAACTCGGTCTCCAATATCCAATAGATACGTCGCATTTTGTGGTTGATCATTGACCAGAATAGCTCCGCCTCGAAACTTAATCTTAGCTAGCAGCCCCTTAGAAATCTCGTGCTTTTTTAAGAAGGTCTTAACCTTGACATGCTCATCTGCGATAAATTCAAACCTCATTCGTCCACCTCGCCGATAAAAGCATCCTTAACTCGGTTCCAGAAACTGGTATGGCTCGGTGATGCGACAAAGTGAATCTTATGATGGTCTATTTGATACTCAATACGCTCAATATTACGGAATGAATAAACGCTATTGTCAACCGAAATGGTATGATAATCGTTTCTCGTTGGTATGAGTTCAATCTTATCCTTCTTAGGCACAATAATGGAAGAGCCCAGGGTTCGATAGACACGATTGTTAAGGCTAGCAATTTCCGTTAATTGCAAAGCTTCAATGGTTGGGTGTAAAACAGCTCCACCAAGCGACTTGTTATAGGCTGTACTACCAGTCGGAGTTGAAACTGTTAGCCCATCTCCACGAAAACGTTCAAAGTGGACACCGTTAATCACAACATCCGCCACCATGGTTCGATCAGACCTGCGGATGCTGGCTTCATTTAGTGCTCTAAAAATCTTCACTTCCCCATTTTCAAGAAAAACCTTCACATTCAGAACAGGGTATGATACCTTTGCCCCAGTATCTAGCTGCAAATTAGTCACTAGCTTGTCCAACTCAAAATCACGGTAGTCCGTATAGAAGCCCAAATGTCCAGTGTGAACACCAATGAAGCGGACCTTGTCAAGCTGATTTTCGTACTTATGAAAGGCCGACAAGAGCATACCATCCCCACCGATGGAAATGACAATATCCGGATTGGTATCATTGAGTATAAACTGATTTCTCTTCAAACGATCTCGCAATTCATACAAAACCCTTTGACTCTGCGGTTTTCTATTAGCTATCAGGTCAATTCGTTTACCTGTATTCTTCATCTGTATCGTCACTGTTTCCTACACCGTCATTTAATTTTCTACTCAAAGGATCAAAAAGAGCCTGGGCTTCCTGGATATCATCTCGAATTTTACCCATTTCTTCATCCAATTGATGGGCAATTTTGGCAGTAATTTCCAGTCGCTTCTTAATCTCCTCTGGGAAATCCCCTTGGTACTTGTAGTTGAGAGAATGTTCTATCGTTGCCCAAAAATTCATAGCCAAGGTACGAATTTGAATTTCCGCCAAAATGGTCTTAGCTCCATTAATGGTATCAACCGAATATTCAACTACCACATGATAGGAACGATAGCCTGAGGATTTTCGATGAGTAATGTAATCACGCTCCTGTATGATCCGCATATCCTGACGTTTGCGCAAAATTTCCACTACTTCCTTGACGTCATCTACAAACTGGACCATCACACGCAAGCCAGCAATATCCTGCAAATCGTGTTCCAAGGTCGCATAAGTAATGCCACGACGAGCCATTTTTTCCTTGATACTTTCAATCGGCTTGACTCGACCAGTCACAAACTCAATCGGAGAATGCTTATTTTGCTTGCGATATTGCTTACGAATACCACGAAGTTTAATCTTTAACTCACCAACAGCTTGAATGTAAGGATCTAGAAATTCTTCCCATTCTAAGGTCATATATTCTCCCTTGTTCTCATATTATCCTTCAAAAATATCTTTGATTTTTTCTCCAGATTCATATACAATAAATACAATGCTTATTATACCATAAATCCGCTTTCAACGATAAAGAAAAGGTAAGAAAAATGAAACATTTAGAAATTGAATTGAAAACACTCCTGAAAAAAGATGAATATGATCGTCTAAAAGACCAGTTCACAGGTGTCACTCCTGTTCTTCAAAAAAATTACTACATCGACACGCCTGATTTTGAACTGCGAGAAAAGAAGGTTGCTATGCGCATTCGAACTTTTGAAGACTGGGCAGAATTGACACTCAAAGTCCCGCAAAGTGTTGGAAACATGGAGTACAACCAAAAATTGGAACTAACAGATGCTGAAGATTATCTGGCTAAAGAAGAACTTCCTCAGGGACTGGTGCTGGATGAATTGGCTAAACATGGTATCCAAAGTAAAAAATGGCAGGTTCTTGGTTGTCTAACAACTCTTCGCTATGAAATGCAAACACCAATTGGCCTCATGGCACTGGATGAAAGTCAGTACTTTGATATTACAGATTACGAATTAGAGCTTGAGGTGGAAAATCACGAGCAAGGAAAGCAAGATTTCCAGCAATTTTTAGAGAAAAATCAGATTGCTTACCAAAAAGCTCCTTCAAAATTGGTTCGATTTGTCAAAAGCATGAAAAATAGCTGAAATAATCTCTATTTTTTGGTAAAATAGAAAAGATAAAAATACACAAAACCTAGTTCATATATGTAAAGCAGATATAACTCGGTTTTATAAAGTTTACAGAGGACGGTCTATAATGTCAGATAGAAAAAATATGAAACTTTTCGCGCTCAACTCTAACCAAGAGATTGCACAGAAAATTGCTCAAGCTGTTGGTGTCCCACTTGGAAAACTATCATCACGTCAATTTTCAGATGGAGAAATCCAAGTAAATATCGAAGAAAGTGTCCGTGGTTATGATGTGTACATCATCCAATCAACAAGTTTCCCTGTTAACAACCACCTAATGGAATTGCTTATCATGGTCGACGCTTGTGTGCGTGCAAGTGCCCACAGCATCAACGTTGTTCTTCCATATTTTGGCTATGCACGTCAAGACCGCATCGCTTCACCTCGTGAGCCACTTACAGCAAAACTAGTTGCCAATATGCTAGTTAAGGCTGGTGTCGATCGTATCCTTACGCTTGATTTGCATGCCGTTCAGGTTCAAGGCTTCTTTGACATTCCTGTTGATAACCTTTTCACAGTTCCCCTATTTGCAAAACATTATTGCGATAAGGGCTTACTTGGTTCAGATGTTGTTGTTGTTAGCCCTAAGAATTCAGGTGTGAAACGCGCTCGTAGCTTGGCTGAATATCTTGATGCTCCTATCGCCATTATCGACTACCCACAAGACGATGCAACTCGCAACGAAGGTTATATCATCGGTGATGTTGAAGGTAAGAAAGCTATTTTAATTGACGATATCCTTAATACAGGACGTACCTTCTCTGAAGCTGCCAAAATCGTTGAACGTGAAGGAGCTACAGAAATTTATGCTGTTTCTAGCCACGGTCTCTTCGTCGAAGGAGCTGCTGAACTTCTTGACAAAACTAATATTAAAGAAATTCTTGTGACTGATTCAGTAGCAACAAAAGAAAAAACTCCTAAAAACGTATGCTACATCACTGCTAGTGAGTTAATTGGTGATGCCATCGTCCGTATTCACGAAAGAAAACCAGTCAGCCCACTCTTTGCCTACAATAAAAAGAAATAAGGTGATTCTTTGATTTATTTGGACAATGCTGCAACGACTCCCATGTCAGCAGTTGCTATTTCAGCGATGACCAAGGTTATGCAAGAAACCCACGGAAACCCTTCTAGTATTCATGGTCATGGTCGTCAAGCTGGTAAACTCTTGCGAGAAGCCCGTCAGGAACTAGCCCAGTTACTGGGGACAAAACCTCAACATATCTTTTTCACTTCTGGTGGGACTGAAGGCAACAATACTGCCATCATTGGCTACTGCCTTCGTCATCAAGAACAAGGAAAACATATCATCACAACTGCCATTGAGCACCATGCCGTCCTTGAAACAATTGATTACTTGGTTCAACACTTTGGTTTTGAAGCAACCATTATCCAGCCAGAAAATCAAGAAATCACAGCCCAACAAATTCAAAAGGCTTTACGTGACGATACGATTTTGGTTTCTACCATGTTTGCCAATAACGAGACAGGAAACCTACTGCCCATTGCTGAAATTGGCCAAATACTCAAGCAACACCCTGCTGCCTATCATGTCGATGCAGTTCAGGCTATTGGAAAAATCCCTATTCACCCAGAAGAATTGGGCATTGATTTTCTCACTGCTTCGGCACATAAATTCCATGGTCCCAAGGGAATCGGTTTTCTATACGCATCTAGCATGGACTTTGATTCCTATCTACATGGCGGAGATCAAGAACAGAAAAAACGTGCAGGGACTGAAAATTTGGCTGCCATCGTAGGCATGGTTGCAGCCCTAAAAGAAGACCTAGAAAAACAAGAAGAACATTTTCAACATATACAAAATCTAGAAACTGCCTTTCTGGCAGAGCTAGAAGGATTTCAGTATTACCTGAATAGAGGCGAACACCATCTCCCTTATGTTCTCAATATTGGATTTCCTGGCCAGAAAAATGACCTCTTACTCCTTCGGCTAGATTTAGCTGGAATTTCAATCTCTACTGGCTCAGCCTGTACTGCAGGCATTGTCCAATCCAGCCATGTTCTTGAAGCTATGTACGGAGCAAATTCAGAACGCTTGAAGGAATCCGTTCGTATCAGTTTGTCGCCAGAAAATACTGTTGAAGACCTACATACCCTCGCAAAAACCTTAAAAGAAATTATCGGAGGTTAGCCATATGGCATTTGAAAAAACCATTCAGTTAAAAAATTGTCGTTACGACTACACTCTTAGCCCTTCTGTTAAAAAATTCACCCTTAAGGACAATACCTTTTTTGAGACTAAGGTTGGTAACTATGAATTGACTCGCCTTTTGGAAAAAGTTCCGAACAGCGGTGAGGGATTCCAACTCAAAATCATCATTAACAAGGAACTTACAGGTGCTAAAATCAATATCACTGACAAGTTTGGGCTACGCCTAGTTGATATTTTCAAATCAGAAGACCACCACATTCATCAGGAAAAATTCTACTTCCTCATGGATAGCTTGGTAGAACGTGGTGTCTTTACAAAATCAGAAAGATAAAGCCAAAATGTTTGAACTGACCTATAAGGACAGCTATCATGTAGAGCGTACACTCAAATATGAAGATTATGAGGCTCTCATGCTGGCTCTGTCAGGATGTGTGACTCTGCCAGATACACTTTATGTAACTTCTTTGACCTTTAAAGGGCAAGAAGTTTACCAAGGACTGGTCGGAGACCTCTACCGTTTTCTATCACATGCAGATTTTTTACATCAAAACTAAGATTTTTCTTAGTTTTTTCTTGTTTTTGTTGATTTTTTCACAATGTTTCTATAAAATAGAAGAATAGAAAGGTTGTGATTTTGTGAAAGATAAACAGTCTGCTATTCCAAAAGCTACAGCAAAAAGACTCTCTCTCTACTATCGAATTTTTAAGAGATTTCATGCAGAAAAGATTGAACGTGCCAACTCTAAGCAAATTGCAGAGGCTATCGGTATTGATTCCGCGACCGTACGTCGGGATTTTTCCTATTTTGGTGAACTAGGTCGGCGTGGATTTGGCTATGATGTCAAAAAACTGATGACATTTTTTGCCGATTTGCTCAATGATAACTCCATTACCAATGTCATGCTGGTAGGTATTGGCAATATGGGCCATGCCCTTCTCCACTACCGCTTCCACGAGCGTAACAAGATGAAAATTATCATGGCCTTTGACCTAGATGACCATCCCGAAGTCGGTACCCAAACTTCTGATGGAATTCCCATTTACGGGATTTCTCAAATCAAGGATAAAATCAAGGATGCTGATGTGAAGACTGCTATCCTGACTGTTCCTAGCGTTAAATCCCAAGAGGTTGCCAATCTCTTGGTGGATGCTGGCGTAAAAGGGATTCTCAGTTTTTCACCAGTCCATCTTCATTTACCAAAAGACGTGGTCGTTCAATATGTCGATTTGACAAGTGAACTCCAAACTCTCCTCTATTTCATGCGAAAAGAGGATTAGAAAGCGAAAATCATTTTATGAAAAAACCAGTTATTGGGATTACAGGAAACGAAAAAACTCATCCAGATGATGACATCATGATGAGCTACGCAGCAAAAGGCTTTGTTGAGGGCGTTAAAGACGCTGGAGGGATTCCCATCATCCTACCGATTGGTGATCAAGAAATGGCTAGCCACTATATCAGTATGATTGACAAGCTCATCTTGACAGGTGGGCAAAATGTTGATCCAAAATTCTATGGTGAACCAAAAACCATTGATAGCGATGACTACCACCTTCAAAGAGATATCTTCGAACTAGCCCTCATCAAGGAAGCTATTAAACAGCAAAAGCCGATTTTCTCTGTCTGTCGTGGGACTCAACTCTTTAACGTTGCCATGGGCGGAACTCTGTACCAAGATATCGAAGACCACTGGCAGGATTGTTCAGCCGAATACACAACCCAACGCTTGGTGACCGAACCAGATACTGTTCTTCGAGAAATCTATGGAGAAATCTCCCATATCAACTCCTTCCACCACCAGAGTATCAAGGATTTAGCTCCCAACTTAAAGATTGCAGCTCATGATCCTAAAGATGGTATCATTGAAGCTGTCATGAGTACGGATGATGTTGCCTTTCTCGGTGTCCAATGGCACCCAGAATTTCTATTTGAAAATCGTTCCAAAGATAAAAAACTCTTTGACTATGTCATTAATGAACTTTAGATTAAATCCGTCTTTTCACGATAACTAAAGTAACTAGATTGTGAGACAATCAAATGGTCCAAGAGGACAATTCCCATCAGGTCGCAGGCTTCTTTGACAAGTTTTGTAACATGATCATCATTTCGGCTAGGGGCTACCGCTCCTGAAGGATGATTGTGGACCAAGATAAGAGAGGTTGCCATATGCTTGATAGCATAGTGAAGAATCTCTCGCGGCTCAGCGATACTACGAGTTGCAGAACCGATAAAAATGGTCTGTTGATGGATGATTTGATTTTGAGTATTGAGATAGAGCGCCACCAGGTGCTCTTGTTTTTTGTCCCCTAATTCCTGTTGCATCTTCTTAGCCAACTTTTGGCTACTGAGAATACCTTCCATCTCAATGGTCTCATGCTTGTGAATACGATGCCCCAGTTCAATCATTGCTTGTAATTCTATGGCCTTAACGCGCCCGATACCAGATAGGCTCTGCAATTCCTGCAGGGTCATTTTTTTCAAATCCGTTAGGCTTGAAAGATTGCTCAAGACTTTCTGGGCAATTTCAAAAACGCTGGCCTGACGTGTCCCTGTCCTGAGTAGAATAGCTAGCAACTCTTGATTACTGAGCGCTTCTACTCCTTCCTTGGCCAGTCTTTCTCTTGGTAATAGTGAATCTTCTTGGAATGAAATACTGTACATAAAAATCCTCCTCACTTTATTATTCGTGAGAAGGATGAAAAATTAGATTTTTTTCTCAATTGGGGCTACACTAGCTAAAAGTTTTTTCAAACCAACTTCTGGGAAATTGATTTTTAATTCCTGCGTAGCACCGCTACCTGAAACTTCCAGGACAGTTCCCTCTCCCCACTTCTTGTGGAGGGCAATGTCACCAATGGACCAATTTGCCTTGCTAGACGCTGATTTTGCTCCAGCTGTAAATTGACCAAATGGGAGACCACTTGACTGGATAGATTTTGGTGCAGCATTGCGTTTCCGTTCTTGAAGAGCTTGAGCCAAACTCATACCTTGACCAAAGGCAAGACCACCACTGCTATAAGATGCCTTAAAGCTTGTATTGGCTGGGCGCGCCAATCCTTGATACTCAAGCAAGTCTGAACTAATTTCATTAATAAAACGAGTCGGACGATTGTAGTTGGTACGACCAAAAAGCAAGCGTGAGTTGGCATTAGTCAGATAGAGAATTTTCTCTGCACGCGTAATTCCAACATAGGCCAGACGGCGCTCTTCTTCCAATTCATCTTGATCTTCAGCCGCACGGCTAAGCGGAAAGACATTTTCTTCCATCCCAATCAAAAAGACAACTGGAAACTCGAGACCTTTGGCAGCATGCAGGGTCATCAAGGTTACTTCTGATGTCTCCTGACTACCTGAATCTGTGTCCGCAATCAAGGCCAAGTCATTTAAGAAACGACTCAGTTTGTCCAAACCAGTTTCCTCTTCTGGCATATCAGAGGTGTCATCAAAGTTTTTCGTAACAGAAAGGAACTCCTCGATGTTTTCTACCCGAGCCTTGCTTTCTAGAGTCGCTTGGGCATTAAGAATATCAACATAACCTGTTTTTTCTAGAACGGCCTCAACTAACTCAGTAATAGTTAAGTGGTCTAGCTGCTCCCGCAAATCTAACATCATATTTGCAAAATCCCAGATAGACTGGGCTGCCTTACCCTTGATACCAGACAACATAATATTGGCTGAAGCATCTAGCATGGACATGTCTTGCATGTTCGCAAAGTCACGGATTTTCTCAACTGTACCTGGCCCAATTCCACGCTTCGGTTCGTTGATAATGCGCTCAAAACTGATATTGTCACTCAAATTAGCAATAAGATTGAGGTAAGCGATGATATCACGGATTTCCTTACGGCTGTAGAATTTGGTTCCTCCAACCATGGTATAAGGAATATTTGACTTGAGCAAGGCTTCCTCAATAGTACGGGACTGCGCATTAGTACGATAAAGAACTGCAAAATCCTTGTGAAGGAAGTTTTGACTCCGACCAAGTTCATCGATAGTTCTGGCTACAAATACAGCCTCATCTAGCTCATCATTGGCACGATAGTAAACGATTTGTTCCCCATCAGCGTTTTGAGTCCAGAGATTCTTAGGACGGCGGTTTTTGTTATTTTTAATGACCTCGTTGGCCGCTTGAAGAATGGTTTTAGTGGAACGGTAATTCTCCTCCAACAAAACAACCTTGGCTTGGGGATAATCCTTTTCGAAATCCAAGATATTCTGCATATCAGCACCACGCCAACCGTAAATAGACTGGTCCGCATCTCCAACAACACAGATATTTTTAAAACGGGAAGCCAAAAGTTTGACCAATTGGTACTGAGCGTGGTTGGTATCTTGGTACTCATCAACATGGATGTATTGAAACTTCTGTTGATAGTAGGTCAGGACATCAGGATTCTGATCAAAGAGACGCAAGGTCAGCATAATCAAATCATCAAAGTCAACCGACTCCGACTGACGCAATTCTTTTTGGTAAGCCGTGTAACACTGAGCCACGATTTGCGTATACATATCGCCAGCTTGGGAAGCATAAGCCACATCATCAATCAAATCATTCTTAGCATTGGAAATGGTCCCCAAAATAGTTCGTTCATTCCATTTTTTAGGATCCAAGTTCAGCTGCTTGAGAATGCGTTTCATGAGGGTTCGCTGTTCACCAGGATCTACAATTGTGAAATTGCGGTTGTAGCCAATATGGTCCGCATCGCGACGCAGAATACGCACACACATGGAGTGGAAGGTCGCAATCAAACAGTCCTGAGTAGCTGGATTAAGATTATAAGCACGCTCCTTCATCTCACGCGCAGCCTTGTTGGTAAAGGTAATAGCCAAGATATTCCACGGATTGACCATCTTTTCATCAATCAGATAAGCAATACGGTGGGTCAAAACACGAGTCTTTCCAGAACCAGCCCCTGCCATGATTAACAAGGGACCTTCTGTCGTTTGCACCGCCTCAGCCTGACGGTCATTCATTCCATTTAATAATGCGTTCATCTTCTCTTCCTTACTCTTGAAGTCAATATTTCTATTATATCAGAATTCAGGGAAAATATCTTTACCTAGATTGATTGCGTCTAGAAGGCAACTTCTTATATCTAGATAAAAAATGAGCTTGGATAGTATTTCCAAACTCATTTTTTACTCAATGAAAATCGAAGTGCAAACTAGGAAGCTAGCCGCAGGCTGTACTTGAGTACGGTAAGGTGAAGCTGACGTGGTTTGAATTTGATTTTCGAAGAATATAAAGTCAATTACAATATACTAGAACAATCCTAGAACTGTTCCATCACTTTCAACATCCATGTTGAGAGCTGCTGGACGTTTTGGTAGGCCTGGCATGGTCATGACATCGCCAGTTAAGGCAACGATAAAGCCTGCACCTAATTTTGGCACCAATTCGCGAATGGTAATTTCAAAGTTTTCAGGTGCTCCAAGGGCATTTGGATTATCTGAGAAACTGTATTGAGTTTTAGCCATACAGATTGGCAATTTGTCCCAACCGTTTTGAACGATTTGAGCGATTTGTGTTTGAGCTTTCTTCTCAAAGTTCACTTTACTACCACGGTAGATTTCAGTGACAATCTTTTCAATCTTTTCTTGGACAGAAATGTCATTGTCATACAAACGTTTATAGTTAGATGGGTTTTCAGCGATAGTCTTGACAACTGTTTCAGCAAGAGCTACTCCACCTTCCGCACCATCAGCCCAGACACTTGCCAACTCAACTGGTACATCGATTGAGGCACAAAGTTCTTTCAAGGCTACAATTTCAGCTTCTGTATCAGAAACAAATTCATTGATTGCTACAACTGCAGGTACTCCAAATTTACGGATATTTTCAACGTGGCGTTTCAAGTTAGCAAAACCTGCACGAACTGCTTCTACGTTTTCTTCAGTAAGAGCGTCTTTAGCCACACCACCATTCATCTTAAGGGCACGAAGGGTTGCAACAATGACAACTGCATCTGGAGATGTTGGCAAGTTTGGTGTCTTGATATCAAGGAATTTTTCAGCACCAAGGTCCGCACCAAAACCAGCTTCAGTAACTGTGTAATCAGCCAAGTGAAGGGCTGTGCTTGTTGCCAAGACTGAATTACATCCGTGAGCAATATTGGCAAATGGACCACCGTGTACAAAGGCAGGTGTACCGTAAATTGTCTGAACCAGGTTCGGTTTAATAGCATCCTTCAAAATCAAAGCCAAGGCACCTTCAACCTGCAAATCACCTACAGAAACTGGTGTACGGTCGTAACGATAACCAATAACGATATTCGCCAAACGACGTTTCAAGTCCTCGATGTCCGTTGCCAAGCAAAGAATTGCCATGATCTCTGAAGCAACTGTAATGTCAAAGCCATCCTCACGTGGAATACCATTTAGAGGACCACCAAGTCCAACTGTCACATGGCGAAGAGCACGATCATTCAAGTCCACAACACGTTTCCAAAGGATACGACGTTGGTCAATTCCCAACTCATTTCCTTGATGCAAGTGGTTGTCAATCAAGGCAGAAAGCGCATTGTTGGCAGTTGTAATGGCATGCATGTCCCCAGTAAAGTGAAGGTTAATGTCCTCCATTGGCAGGACTTGGGCATAACCACCACCAGCAGCACCCCCCTTAATACCCATTACTGGACCAAGAGATGGTTCGCGAATAGCAATCATAGTTTTCTTGCCAATCTTATTCAAGGCATCCGCAAGACCAATGGTAATGGTTGATTTTCCTTCACCTGCAGGTGTTGGGTTGATGGCAGTAACCAGAATCAATTTTCCAACTGGATTGCTCTCAACTGCACGAATTTTATCAAAGCTGAGCTTAGCCTTGTACTTTCCGTACAACTCCAAATCGTCGTAAGAAATACCAAGTTTCTCTACAACATCAACGATTGGCTTCAGCTCAATACTCTGTGCGATTTCAATATCTGTTTTCATTCAAAACTCCTCTAACCTCTTATATGATAATTCATTATATCACAAAACAAGATTTTTAACATCCAAAAACTCTCTAAACGTTCGTAAATATCCCTGTTTTTAAGGTTTTTAGAGTCCTTTCTTAAATTTTATATGGCTTTATAGTTTGAAACTATATTCTTTCCTTTTACCAAAATTTTATCACTTTCATTTTACTTACCGTTTATTTTTGTGTACAATAGTGCTATGAAAATTTTAGTTACATCGGGCGGTACCAGTGAAGCTATTGATAGCGTCCGCTCTATCACTAATCATTCCACAGGTCGCTTGGGCAAAATCATCACAGAAACTTTGCTTGCTGCAGGGCATGAAGTTTGTTTGATAACAACAAAACGAGCCGTGAAGCCAGAAGCCCATCCCAACCTAAGCATTCGAGAAATTAACAATACCAAGAACCTTCTTCTGGAAATGAAAGAACGTGTTGCAGATTATCAGGTTTTGATTCACTCAATGGCGGTGTCCGATTACACTCCTGTCTATATGACAGGGGTTGAGGAAGTTCAATCTAGTTCCAATTTGGAAGAATTTTTAAGCAAGCAAAATCATCAAGCTAAGATTTCTTCAGCTGACGAGGTTCAGGTTTTGTTCCTAAAAAAGACACCCAAAATCATCTCTCTAGTCAAGGAATGGAATCCTGCTATTCATCTGATTGGTTTCAAACTGCTGGTTGATGTCTCTGAGGATTATCTCATCGAGATTGCCAGAAAAAGTCTTATCAAGAACAAAGCAGACTTGATTATCGCAAATGACCTGACTCAAATTTCAGCAAACCAGCATCGTGCTATCTTTGTTGAGAAAAATCAGCTTCAAACAGTCCAGACTAAAGAAGAAATTGCAAAACTCCTCCTTGAAAAAATTCAAGCCTATCATTCATAGAAAGGAAAGCTATGGCAAACATTCTCTTGGCTGTAACGGGCTCAATCGCCTCTTACAAGTCGGCAGATTTAGTCAATTCTCTAAAAAAACAAGGCCATCAAGTTACTGTTTTAATGACCCAGGCTGCTACAGAGTTTATTCAACCTTTGACACTACAGGTACTCTCTCAGAATCCTGTCCACTTAGATGTCATGAAGGAACCCTATCCTGCTCAAGTCAATCATATCGAACTTGGAAAAAAGGCGGATGTATTCATCGTGGCCCCTGCAACTGCTAACACTATTGCAAAACTAGCCCACGGCTTTGCGGACAACATGGTGACCAGTACGGCTCTAGCCTTGCCAAGTCATATCCCAAAACTCATCGCACCAGCAATGAATACAAAAATGTATGACCATCCGGCAACTCAGGCTAATCTGAAAACATTAGAAAGCTACGGCTATCAGCTGATTGCTCCTAAGGAATCCCTACTAGCTTGTGGCGACCATGGACGAGGAGCTTTAGCCGACCTCACAATTATTTTAGAAAGAATAAAGGAAACTATCGATGAAAAAACGCTCTAACATTGCACCTATTGCTATCTTTTTTGCAACCATGCTCGTGATACACTTTCTGAGCTCACTTATCTTTAACCTTTTTCCATTCCCAATCAAACCGACTATCGTTCATATTCCTGTCATTATTGCCAGCATTATCTACGGTCCACGAGTTGGGGTTACACTTGGATTTTTGATGGGGCTACTTAGCTTAACTGTTAACACGATTACAATTCTACCGACAAGCTACCTCTTCTCCCCATTTGTACCAAACGGAAACATATACTCAGCTATCATTGCTATCGTCCCACGTATTTTGATTGGTTTAACTCCTTATCTAGTCTATAAACTGATGAAAAATAAAACTGGTCTTATTTTAGCTGGTGCCCTTGGTTCACTTACCAACACAGTCTTTGTACTTGGTGGAATTTTCTACCTTTTTGGAAATGTCTTTGATGGTAATATCCAAAAACTCCTAGCAACTGTTATCTCAACAAACTCCATTGCCGAATTAGTCATTTCCGCAGTTCTAACCCTAGCCATTGTTCCAAGACTACAGACTTTGAAAAAATAAAAACAATCTCCACTTTCAAGCTTGAAGGTGGAGATTTTGCTCTATACAGTTTCTTTTTAGTGAAATCTTTACCAACTTTTAACTAAAAAACGACCTATAAACCCAAGTAAATCCTTGCTTTATTGTCTTGTTTATTATACTATACTAGTGTATATACAGTTAAAAGGAGATTCTTATGAATACACGGAAAAAGACACAATTTATGACAATGACTGCCCTCTTAACGGCTATTGCAATTTTAATTCCAATTGTTATGCCTTTCAAGATCGTCATTCCACCTGCTTCTTACACTTTGGGGAGTCACATCGCTATTTTTATTGCCATGTTCTTGTCGCCCTTGATGGCAGTTTTTGTCATCCTAGCCTCTAGTTTTGGATTTTTGATGGCTGGCTATCCCATGGTTATCGTTTTTCGAGCTTTTTCCCATATCTTTTTTGGTACTTTGGGGGCTCTTTACCTACAAAAATTCCCAGATACACTAGATAAACCAAAATCTTCCTGGATTTTTAACTTTGTTTTAGCACTTATCCATGCCCTTGCTGAAGTATTGGCCTGTGTCGTTTTCTACGCAACTTCTGGTACCAATGTAGAAAATATGTTTTATGTTCTATTTGTACTAGTTGGATTTGGCACAATTATACATAGTATGGTAGACTATACATTAGCACTAGCTGTCTATAAAGTGCTTCGAAAACGCCGTTAAAAGGAAAAGCTATGACAAAAGATCGCAAACAAGCTCTGCTCCAACTCTTGAAAGAAGCTCCTAAAGCCCTTAATGGCCAAAGTTTGGCGGAACATTTTCATGTCACACGTCAGGTCATTGTGCAGGACATTGCAATTTTGAGAGCCGATGGCGCTCCTATCCTATCTACTAATCGTGGCTACGTCTATAAGCAAATTGATACCAATCCTTATGTCCATAAACTTTTCAAGGTGAAACATGAAGTTGAAGAAATCGGTCAAGAACTCCTTGCTATCGTCGATAATGGAGGGCGTGTCCAGAATACTTTGATTGACCATCCCGTTTATGGAGAAATTGAAACCTTGCTTAAACTGTCTTGCCGCAGAGATGTTCAACATTTTCTAGAACAAGTCGAGCATTCTGATTTTAAACCTTTATCTGAATTGACAGATGGTGTCCATTACCACCTAGTCGAAGCCGAAACGCAACAAGACCTCCACTATATCGAGGAGGCCTTGGATCAGCTAGGTTATTTAGTAAAGGATTAGAAAATTTTCTTTTCCCAATCGTCTTCTGTACGGCGAGGGTAGAAAAATTCAGATTTGTCCGATGCTTCCATCATCTCCATCAAAGGTAGCATATCATAGGCCAGATCCAAGTTTGGAATCTGGCCTTTTTGCACCCAAGAAACTTCTCCTTCATCTGAAGAGCGAAGGGTACCAGAGAACTCAGTTGCCTTATAACAAACGACAATATAGCGCCCACCTGTATCTAGTGGCCAATTTTTAATGCCGACAAGTTGAGGATTTTGGATAGTCAACCCTGTTTCTTCATAGATTTCACGAATGACAGACTCTGCGAAAGATTCGCCATTTTCTACATGGCCTCCTGGAAAGGCATAACCGGACCAGCGATTAGTTTCAGGAGCGCGATACTGCATCACCACGCGCTGAGCTTCGAGATCTTCAATCAGACAAATATTTGTTAAAATCGTTAATTGTGCTCGAGACATAAATTTACTCACTTTCTAATTTATTAAATTTTTAGACTTGGTACCAGTACCATTAGCTTCTACTTTTTAAAATTATTTAGAATAGAATACCATCCGTTTTTCATTTATGGGCTTTCCAAGTTCAAGTATCTTTTCTTGTTCATCAAAAGTAAAGCCCATTTTTTGATAGAAAGCAATTGCGCGCTTATTATCTTTCAATACCCATAAGAAAATTTCAGAAAAATGATTAAGAGCAATCAAAGCTGCTTTTATTAACTTTTGTGCAATACCTTTTCCATAATAGTCTTTTAAAACATATAAGGCAATAATTTCGCCAGCTTTAATAGTCTCATCACGAAAGTTTCCATAACTGATAAAACCAACTACCTTCATGCCATCCATCGCGATCAATGTATTTTCTGGATATTTTTGACTAAAGAATCGACATCTTTCTAGTGTCATCGTCTCCTGAAATTCTGCAGGTAAAAGGTCATCATAAGCCTCTCTCCACGTCTGCCAGTGAACGAGGGACTTACCTTCTATTTCTTCAGGAGTTTCCATTGATTTGATAATAACCGTCATTTATTTTCTTCTCCTTAATTCAACACCCTGACTTCCTTTGCTACTTTTTGTAGAAATTTTTGTCTTGTTGAACTTGTATTTACTTCACGGCCTAACTCTCCCAAGATTGAAACCCTCTTTGTTTTTATGCCACAGTGATTCAATACAGCATTCTTTAATACTGATATTCCATAACTGTCTGGAATGTTAATCGGACCTGAAAATACTGTGTACCACCAAGTTGGTGCCATGGAGGTTGCATAGATACTAGCTGTTTTTCCTTTTAGTAATTTTTTGAACTGTTTACCTCTCAAGTAGTTCAAAATAAAGCTTCCACGATTATTTGCGGAGTATGCAATGCCTGGCGTAAAAACACGATCAATCCACCCCTTCAATAGACTAGGCATGCTACTCCACCAAATAGGATAAACAAAAATGAAATGATCTGCCCACTGGATTAATTCTTGAGAGCGTAGAATAAACGGATTGTCCTCCATTCTTTGTCGATAACCATAACGTAAAACAGGATCAAACTCTTCCTCATTAAGATTAATCACTTCAAGTTCATGTCTCTTTGAGTCTATACTTTCTACAATCGTTTGAAAAATTGCTTGACAGTAGCTTTCTTTATCAGGATGTCCATTGATAACTAAAATATTCATAAAATTCCCCTAATCCAAGGCCTTCACTTCCAGCATCATATCGCGGATCTGAGCTGCGAGTTCAAAGTCAAGCACTTCGACGGCTTCTTGCATTTGTTTTTCTAGTTTCTTGACGAGTTCTTTGCGTTCTTGTTTGTTGAGGCTATTGATATCGACTTCCTTGTCTTCTTCCTTAGCAACCGCCTTGGTCACAGCAATCAGGTCACGGATTTCTTTCTTGATTGTCTGAGGCACGATACCATGATCTTCATTATAAGCCATCTGGATTTTGCGACGACGGGCCGTTTCATCCATAGCACGTTGCATAGACTGAGTCACAGTGTCCGCATACATGATGACATGGCCTTCGCTATTACGGGCAGCACGTCCAATGGTCTGGATGAGTCCACGCTCGTTACGAAGGAAACCTTCCTTGTCAGCATCAAGAATGGCTACGAGACTCACTTCAGGTACGTCAATCCCTTCACGGAGCAGGTTAATTCCGACCAAGACATCAAAGACACCCAAACGCAGATCTCGGATAATCTCTGTTCGCTCTAAAGTCTTGATATCCGAGTGCATGTACTTGACCTTGATGCCCATTTCTTTAAAGTAGTCGGTTAAATCTTCTGCCATTTTCTTGGTTAAAGTGGTAATAAAGGTACGCTCATTCTTCTCAACACGGGCATTGATTTCACCTAAGAGGTCATCAATCTGTCCCATTGTCGGACGGACTTCCACTTCAGGATCTAGAAGCCCTGTCGGACGAATAATTTGCTCAATCACTGTCTGAGTCTGTTCATTTTCATAATCACCTGGTGTCGCTGAAACGTAAACAATCTGATGAACGTGACTCTCAAACTCTTCACGACGGAGAGGTCGATTGTCCAAAGCTGATGGCAAACGGAAACCATAATTAACCAGCATTTCCTTACGAGAACGGTCTCCATTGTACATACCCTTGATTTGTCCCATGGTCATGTGACTCTCGTCAATCATGATTAAGAAATCATCTGGGAAGAAGTCGAGAAGCGTATAAGGAGGCTCACCTTCGCTACGACCATCCATGTGGCGTGAATAGTTTTCAACCCCGTTGGTATAGCCCATCTCACGGAGCATTTCGATATCATACTCAGTCCTCTGTTTCAAGCGTTGCGCTTCAAGCAATTTACCTTCCTTTTCAAAGACAACTAGTTGCTCTTCTAATTCTGCTTGAATCTTGGCAATAGCAACTTCCATATGGTCGTCATTGGTCACAAAGTGAGTCGCAGGGAAAATCGCCAAATGATCCACTTCTCCCAAGACCTGACCTGTCAAAGCTTCAACCTCACGAATACGGTCAATTTCGTCTCCAAAAAATTCTACTCGAAAGGCATGCTCATCACGAGAGGCTGGGAAAATCTCCACTACATCCCCACGCACACGAAATCTTCCTCGTTGGAAATCAATATCATTTCGCTCAAACTGGATGTCAACTAAGTCATTCAGGAGTTTATCACGAGAAATTTCAAGACCAGGACGGAGACTAACGACACTATCAGCGTATTCCTTGGGCGAACCCAAACCATAGATACAAGAAACGGAAGCTACGACGATAACATCATTGCGCTCCAGAAGGGACGAAGTCGCTGAGTGTCGGAGCTTGTCAATCTCGTCATTGACAGAGCTATCCTTTTCAATATAGGTATCACTAGAAGGGACATAGGCCTCAGGTTGGTAATAATCATAGTAAGATACGAAGTACTCAACAGCATTTTCAGGGAAAAATTCCTTAAATTCTCCATAGAGCTGTCCTGCCAGAGTCTTATTGTGGGCGATGACCAGAGTTGGTTTATTGACTTTGGAAATGACCTGACTCATGGTATAGGTCTTTCCTGTACCAGTCGCCCCCATCAGAATCTGAGCTTTTTCTCCCCCCTCGATATTATCAACCAACTGCTCAATAGCTTGAGGTTGGTCTCCTGAAGGTTGATATTTTGATACTAGTTTAAATTGATTATCTGTAATGCGATTGATCATAAGAATCCTCTCTCGATGTGCTATTCCTATTTTAGCATACTTATAGCATTTTCACGAAGAAAAGGACGGACCGAAGTCACATCCTTTCATTTTCTTTCTTTAATTGATAAGCGATATAGATAATCAGCAGTAACAAGACTAGACTTGTCATGATAGAACCTTCTATGCCAAAAGAACCACCTGATAGCCAGCCTTGATTGCCTTGTGGTAAAAAGGTCATCAGAGACGTTCCTGATGGTTGACCACTAACTAAAATCCCAAAGAGATTGCCCTGAGCAAAATTCCAGGCTCCATGAATACCTGCAACACCCCAAACTGTATCAGTTTTGAGAAGGTAAAGAGCCATGGCAACTCCGAATAAAAAGAGATTCACTAGAGATAGAGGTGTGAGACCCGAATTGCCCATATGAAGCAGGGTGAAGAACATGCTAGATATAAGAACAGCAAGTTTTAGATTGGTTCTTGAGGCCAATTGAGGAAGGAGCCAAGCACGGGACACCACTTCTTCTGCTGTCCCCTGTAAAATCCAAAATGGGATAGAAAAGACAACAAAGAAAAGCGAATAAGGATTCAAGCGAATGGACTCAAAACGATATTGCCCCAAGGTCACTAAACCTAACAAGGTCAGAAGAAAAAGTGCCAAACCTAAGCTAAATCCTTTCAGAAGATTGCTGAGGAAATTCTCTCTATAAAATCCCAAGGTTCGAATAGGCCTTTTCTCAACTTTTTTAGTCCATCTGAACACAGTGTTGAGTATAAAACCAAAGGCCAGTAAATCTAAAATTAAATGAAAGTCACTTGTTTTATCCATCAAGCTCTGCTGCAATGTCTGCAAGTAGCTTGCAAGATTTTGACCAGTCTCTCCAAAATTCCTAGCAAATCCGATGAGAGCTAACAAGCTAATACCATACAAAGTATAAGCCACAAACTCTCCTATAAAGACAAAAACAAAGGCTAATAAGGGACTTGTGTAAATGTTTAATCTCATTTTTGAAGCTTGGAAGTCTTTAAATATTCTTTTATTCTTCATATCCCTGTCCTCTTTTATTCTATTGTATACTATTATTATAGCACTTTATGGTAGCAGTTCAAGAAAGAAAAGAAAAAACAATGTTATATTTTCTGACACAGAAATATAAAAATTTGCCTTTTTTTACTTTTTCTGATATAATGGGAAAATATTCGGAAAAGGAGACTAAAAATGAAGAAAAAATTTCTAGCATTTTTGCTAATTTTATTCCCAATTTTCTCATTAGGTATTGCGAAAGCAGAGACGATTAAGATTGTGTCTGATACCGCCTATGCACCTTTTGAGTTTAAAGATTCAGATCAAACTTATAAAGGAATTGATGTTGACATTATCAACAAAGTCGCTGAGATTAAAGGATGGAACATTCAGATGTCCTATCCTGGATTTGACGCAGCGGTCAATGCGGTTCAAGCTGGTCAAGCTGACGCTATCATGGCTGGAATGACAAAAACTGCTGAACGTGAAAAAGTTTTCACCATGTCTGATACTTACTATGATACAAAAGTTGTCATTGCAACTACAAAGTCACACAAGATTAGTCAGTATGACCAATTAAAGGGTAAAACTGTTGGTGTTAAAAACGGAACTGCTGCTCAACGTTTCCTTGAAAGTATCAAGGATAAATACGGTTTTACTATTAAAACATTTGACACTGGTGATTTGATGAACAACAGCTTGAGTGCTGGTGCCATTGATGCTATGATGGATGATAAACCTGTTATCGAATATGCCATCAACCAAGGCCAAGACCTCCATATTGAAATGGATGGTGAAGCTGTAGGAAGTTTTGCTTTCGGTGTTAAAAAAGGAAGCAAATACGAGCACCTAGTCACTGAATTTAACCAAGCCTTGGCTGAAATGAAAAAAGATGGTAGTCTTGATAAAATCATCAAGAAATGGACTGCTTCATCATCTTCAGCAGTTCCAACTACAACTACTCTAGCGGGCTTAAAAGCTATTCCTGTTAAAGCTAAATACATCATTGCCAGCGATTCTTCTTTTGCACCTTTTGTTTTCCAAAATTCAAGCAACCAATACACTGGTATTGATATGGACTTGATTAAGGCAATCGCTAAAGACCAAGGTTTTGAAATTGAAATCATCAACCCTGGTTTCGATGCCGCTATTAACGCTGTCCAAGCTGGTCAAGCAGATGGTATCATTGCTGGTATGTCTGTCACAGATGCTCGTAAAGCAACTTTTGACTTTTCAGAATCATACTACACTGCCAATACTATCCTTGGTGTCAAAGAATCAAGTGCCATTGCTTCTTATGAAGATTTGAAAGGGAAGACAGTCGGTGTTAAAAACGGAACTGCTTCTCAAACCTTCCTAACAGAAAATCAAAGCAAATACGGTTACAAAATCAAAACCTTCGCTGATGGTTCTTCAATGTATGACAGTTTAAACACTGGTGCCATTGATGCCGTTATGGATGATGAGCCTGTCCTCAAATATTCTATCAGCCAAGGGCAAAAATTGAAAACTCCAATCGCTGGAACTCCAATCGGTGAAACAGCCTTTGCCGTTAAAAAAGGAACAAATCCAGAATTGATTGAAATGTTCAACAACGGACTTGCAAACCTTAAAGCAAACGGAGAATTCCAAAAGATTCTTGATAAATACCTAGCTAATGAGTCTTCAACCGCTTCAACAAGCACTGTTGATGAGACAACTATCTGGGGCTTGCTTCAAAATAACTACAAACAACTCCTTAGCGGGCTTGGTATCACTCTTGCTTTAGCTCTTATCTCATTTGCTATTGCCATTGTTATCGGGATTATCTTCGGTATGTTTAGCGTTAGCCCATACAAATCTCTTCGTGTGATCTCTGAGATTTTCGTGGACGTTATCCGTGGTATTCCATTGATGATTCTTGCAGCCTTCATCTTCTGGGGAATTCCAAACTTCATCGAGTCTATCACAGGCCAACAAAGTCCAATTAACGACTTTGTAGCTGGGACTATTGCCCTCTCGCTCAATGCAGCCGCTTATATCGCTGAAATCGTTCGTGGTGGTATTCAGGCCGTTCCGGTTGGACAAATGGAAGCCAGCCGAAGCTTGGGTATTTCTTATGGAAAAACCATGCGTAAGATTATCTTGCCACAAGCAACTAAATTGATGTTGCCAAACTTTGTCAACCAATTCGTTATCGCACTTAAAGATACAACCATCGTATCTGCTATCGGTTTGGTTGAACTCTTCCAAACTGGTAAGATTATCATCGCCCGTAACTACCAAAGTTTCAAGATGTATGCAATTCTTGCTATCTTCTATCTTGTAATTATCACACTTTTGACTAGACTAGCGAAACGCTTAGAAAAGAGGATTCGTTAATGGCAAAATTAAAAATTGATGTAAATGATTTACACAAGCATTATGGAAAAAATGAGGTTTTAAAAGGAATCACGACTAAGTTCTATGAAGGAGATGTTGTTTGTATCATCGGCCCTTCGGGTTCTGGTAAGTCAACCTTCCTCCGTAGCCTCAATCTTCTAGAAGAAGTCACTAGCGGTCACATCACTGTGAACGGTTATGACTTAACTGAAAAAACAACCAATGTTGACCATGTCCGTGAAAATATCGGAATGGTGTTCCAACACTTCAACCTCTTCCCACACATGTCTGTTCTAGAGAATATCACTTTTGCTCCTATTGAACACAAACGAATGACCAAAGAAGAAGCTGAGAAATTGGGGATGGAGTTGCTTGAAAAGGTTGGACTAGCAGATAAAGCTAATGCTAACCCAGATAGCCTATCCGGTGGTCAAAAACAACGTGTGGCTATCTCTCGTGGACTAGCAATGAATCCAGACATCATGCTCTTTGATGAACCAACTTCTGCCCTTGACCCTGAAATGGTCGGAGACGTACTAAACGTTATGAAAGACTTGGCTAAACAAGGCATGACCATGATTATCGTAACCCATGAGATGGGATTTGCCCGTCAGGTTGCCAACCGCGTTATCTTTACTGCAGACGGTGAATTCCTTGAAGATGGAACACCTGATCAAATCTTTGACAACCCACAACACCCACGTCTGAAAGATTTCTTGGACAAGGTCTTAAACGTCTAAACTCAAACTGTAAGGATTTCCTTGCAGTTTTTTTCTATCTCGTATTGGATTTTTTGATTTTTCGGAAAATTATGTTAGAATTAAGTTTATGAAATGAGATTTCCTCATACCTAGCAAGACTAGGAATAAAAATAGAAATTAGGTAGCTAGATGTCATCTAAGGTTATTGTTACAATTTTCGGTGCGAGTGGAGACCTGGCTAAACGCAAGCTCTACCCTTCCCTATTTAGACTATATAAATCCGGCAATCTTTCCGAGCACTTTGCCGTTATTGGAACTGCCCGTCGTCCTTGGAGCAAGGAATATTTTGAATCTGTAGTAGTTGAATCTATCCTTGATTTGGCAGATAGTACCGAACAGGCTCAGGAGTTTGCTAGCCACTTCTACTATCAAAGCCATGATGTCAATGATACAGAACACTACATTGCTCTACGTCAATTGCAGGCTGAACTAAATGACAAGTACCAAGCTGAACACAACAAGCTCTTCTTCTTGTCTATGGCTCCTCAGTTCTTTGGAACTATTGCCAAACACCTCAAATCGGAAAACATTGTAGACGGTAAAGGTTTTGAACGTTTAATCGTTGAAAAACCATTTGGTACAGATTACGCAACTGCAAGCAAGTTAAATGACGAGCTCCTAGCAACATTTGACGAAGAACAAATTTTCCGTATTGACCATTATCTTGGTAAGGAAATGATCCAAAGCATCTTTGCAGTTCGCTTTGCAAACCTGATTTTTGAAAATGTTTGGAACAAGGACTTTATCGATAATGTTCAAATTACCTTTGCGGAGCGCTTGGGTGTAGAAGAACGTGGTGGTTACTATGACCAATCTGGTGCACTCCGTGACATGGTCCAAAACCACACTTTGCAACTGCTTTCTCTGCTTGCCATGGATAAGCCAGCAAGCTTCACAAAGGACGAGATTCGTGCTGAAAAGATTAAGGTCTTTAAAAACCTCTATCATCCAACGGATGAAGAGCTTAAAGAACACTTTATCCGTGGTCAATACCGTTCAGGTAAGATTGATGGCATGAAATATATCTCTTATCGTAGCGAGCCAAATGTGAATCCAGAATCTACAACTGAAACCTTTGCATCTGGTGCCTTCTTTGTAAACAGCGATCGCTTCAGTGGTGTTCCTTTCTTCTTCCGTACTGGTAAACGACTGACTGAGAAAGGAACTCATGTCAACATCGTCTTTAAACAAATGGATTCTATCTTTGGAGAACCACTTGCTCCAAACATTTTGACCATCTATATCCAACCAACAGAAGGCTTCTCTCTTAGCCTAAATGGAAAGCAAGTAGGAGAAGAATTCAACTTGGCTCCGAACTCACTTGATTACCGTACAGACGCGACCGCAACTGGTGCTTCTCCAGAACCATACGAGAAATTAATTTATGATGTCTTAAATAACAACTCAACTAACTTTAGTCACTGGGATGAAGTTGGTGCATCATGGAAGTTGATTGACCGTATCGAAGAGCTTTGGGCTAAAAATGGTGCTCCACTTCATGACTATAAAGCTGGAAGCATGGGACCTCAAGCAAGCTTTGACTTACTTGAAAAATTCGGTGCCAAATGGACTTGGCAACCAGATATCGCCTATCGTCAAGATGGTCGTTTAGAATAACAAAAAATCCTGCAAGTTTGTACCTTGCAGGATTTTTACTTCTAATTAGATTAAGCCTTCCAAGAGACCCTTCATAAAGTTTTCTGAATTAAATTCTCCAATATCATCGATTTTTTCACCAAAACCAATCAATTTTACAGGAATATTGAGTTCTTCACGGATGGCTAGAACAACACCACCTCGAGCAGTTCCATCAATCTTAGTCAAGACAATTCCAGTTAATGGCGTGATTTTTGAAAATTCTTTGGCCTGTACCAGGGCATTTTGACCCGTTGATGCATCAAGAGCCAAGAAGGTTTCATGTGGTGCTTCTGGTACAACACGTTTGATAATACGACCAATCTTTTCCAGCTCAGCCATGAGGTTGTCCTTGTTTTGCAGACGACCAGCGGTGTCAATCATAAGAATATCGATACCTTCAGCTACTGCTCGTTCCATCCCATCAAAGACAACGCTAGCTGGATCAGCTTTTTCAGGCCCCGTCACAACAGGAACATCAACACGACGGCCCCATTCTGCTAGCTGGGCAACGGCTCCCGCACGGAAGGTATCTGCTGCTACTAGCATGACTTTTTTGCCAGCTTGCTTGTAACGATGAGCTAATTTCCCAATAGAAGTTGTCTTCCCAACACCGTTCACACCGACGAAGAGCATAACTGTCAAACCATCTTGGAAATGGATTTGTTCATCGTAGTTGCCATCCTTTTCGTAGAGTTCAACCAATTTCTCGATAATGACACGGCGAAGTGCATCAGGCTTCTTAGCGTTTTCGAGTTTAGCTTCATAGCGAAGCTCTTCTGTTAGGTTAGAAGCGACCTGCACACCGACGTCACTCATGATGAGCAATTCTTCCAATTCTTCGAAGAAGTCTTCATCGACAGAACGGAAGTTAGCAAAGAAGGCATTCAAGCGTGCTCCGAAGCCTGTACGAGTTTTCTTAAGACTGCGGTCATATTTTTCCTGAACAGTTTCTTCTACTTGAGACGTTTCTGGTTCAAGCACTTCAGAACTATTTTCTTCTACAGTCTCTAGGAGCTCAGTATTCTCTTCCTCTGTGACTTCTTCTGAGTTTAGCAATTCTTCGACTTTTTCTTGATGAACCTCTACATCTGGCTCTGAATCCAGACTTTCTTCAACTGTATCTTGATTTTCCTCTTCTTGGAGCGCAACTTCTTCAGAACTTTCAATTTCTGCTTCTTCTTGAGAAACTTCCTCAGCTTCTGTATCTTCAGACAAATCAAGATTTTCCAGAGCTTCTTTTACAACTTCTTCGATTTTAGGTTCTTCTTTTTTTCCGAATAGACGGTCAAATAATCCCATATCTTAGTTCTCCTTTAGCACATATTCTTCGATAGCCCAGGCGACAGCCTCTTCATCATTGGTCATTGGCGTCACTACATTTGCGACTGCCTTGACTTCAGGAACAGCGTTTTGCATGGCAACACCGAGCCCTGCCCATTCAATCATAGAGAGGTCATTGGCCTCGTCACCACATGCCATGACTTGACTTTGGTTAATTCCAAGATGGCTGATCAGTTTTGCCAAACCTGTTGCTTTATGAACATTCTTTGGTGACCACTCTAGCAACATTTCACGTGACTTAAAGATTTCATATTGATCAAACAATTCTGGAGAAATCTCTTGAATGGCTGCATCCAAGGGTTCTTGAGCAAAGGCAGTCACGCATTTATTATAAGTCATTTGACTAGATAAGTCTGCAAAGTCAACTGGAACAAAAGTCAAAGCTGGATTGAATTTGGCATAAAGACTTTCTTGGTCAGATTGAATTTGATAAACAGTTCCTTCTGAGATGGCATCAAGAGGCAGTGATAATTTCTCTGTTTCCTCATACAAGCGTGCCACATCATCATATGAAAAGACTGTTTTATCAAGGATTTCACCTGTATTTTTCTGAACCAAACCACCATTAAAAGTAATGGTATACTCATCTTCGTGACCGTCAGTCCCTAGCTCATGGAGAAAGAAATCCATAGCTTTTAAGGGACGACCAGTTGTCAATACGACCTTGATACCACGATCACGCACAGCTTTCAAGGTTGCCTTGGTACGATCCGTCAGCCTTTTATCAGTAGTCAGCAAGGTCCCGTCCAAGTCCAATGCGATTAATTTTATATCTGCCATTATAAGCCCTCCATATAAGCTATAACCGACTGGTCCTTATGGTGACCAATCACAGTCTCTGCTAATTCTAAAATTTCTGGTCGTGCATTTTCAGGAGCTACAGGATGTCCCACAACCTGCATCATATGCAAGTCATTTAGATTGTCTCCAAAAGCCATAACCTGATCCATTGTGATGCTAAGTTTTTTAGCCAATTCAACAATGGCCACTCCCTTATCGACATAGTCCAGAACAATATCAATGGATTCAAAGCCAGTTGTCATGGCCTTAACACCAGGGACGTTTTCGTTTACCCAAGCTTCCCCAGCTTCTAGCGTTTCTTCTGTGAAGTTGGTTGTAAATTTGAAAATGTCATCTGTAATATCTTCTAGACTCGCTACTTTTTGGATATTTTCATTATAGTGCTGACTCACTTTTAAATAGGTCTCATCAACCGTATCTAGAACATAAGCTCCCTTTTTTCCCGTCAAGAGCAGTTTATTGATATCTACATAAGGTGAAGTTTTCAGCCTTTCAAAAGTCGTCAGATAAAAGTCACGAGACATGGTCGCTTCATACAAGTCCTGACCTTGATATTCTACCAAACTGCCATTTTCCGCGATGAAAATAATGTCATCACGAACATCAGCAAATAATTTTTCTAGAGACAGAAATCCGCGCCCCGAAGCCACCGCAAAGTAAATCCCTTTTTCCTTGTAGGAAACCAAGAGAGACTTGAGGCGGTCCATTTCAAAGCGTCCATTCTCATCTAGGAAGGTTCCGTCCATATCTGTTGCTACTAGTTTAATCATAAAATCTTTCTTACTCCGATTAGTAAATCTACCTTCTATTATACCATAGATGAGTAGAAAAAGGACGAGTCTATCAGCTTTGCTTCTCTTTTATCCTTCTCAACTAGCTAGTGCTGTTTCTATCTTTTAAAAAACTCGTAAAATTAAAATCGTGCAACTTTTTTCAGATACTTTTAAAAGATTGATTTCATAACCTGTTTCCTTTATACTGGATAAAAAGGAGAATAGTATGTCAGAAACAAATCACGAAATCGATTCAAATTTTGCAGGTCGTTTAAATATCCTGCGTGCTGGTGTTCTTGGTGCTAATGATGGAATTATTTCCATTGCTGGTGTGGTTATCGGGGTTGCCAGTGCTACCAGCAATATCTGGATTATTTTTTTATCAGGATTTGCAGCTATTTTGGCTGGTGCCTTTTCAATGGCTGGTGGAGAATATGTATCCGTCTCAACTCAGAAAGATACAGAGGAAGCGGCCGTTGCGCGTGAGCAGCTCTTGCTAGACCAAGATATGGAGCTAGCCAAAAAATCCCTCTATACTGCTTATATCCAAAATGGAGAATGTGAAACCTCTGCCCAACTCTTGACCAACAAGGCCTTTCTTAAAAATCCACTCAAGGCTCTGGTAGAGGAAAAATATGGGATAGAGTATGAAGAATTTACCAATCCTTGGCACGCTGCCATCTCTAGCTTTATTTCCTTTTTCCTTGGTAGCTTACCACCCATGCTTTCAATTACCATTTTCCCAAGTGATTACCGCATCCCTGCTACTGTCCTTATCGTCGGTGTGGCTCTTCTTCTCACTGGTTACACTAGTGCCAAACTTGGAAAAGCTCCAACCAAAACAGCTATGATTCGGAACTTAGCTATTGGCCTCTTGACCATGGGAGTTACCTTTCTGCTAGGACAACTTTTCAGCATTTAGAACATAAGAAATACCTCGATTTTGAAGTCGAGGTATCTTTTTTACATTTGGACAATCTTGCGATAACTTCTTGAAGTAATCATGAAAATCAGCACATAGGCGATAAGGAAGATAGCGCAGATAGACAAGGTCACAATCAACATCATATTCGTATCTATTACACCAATCACTTTTAAAATCAGACTAAGCATATGGTAGGCAAAGGCGAGATGTATGAAGGCAAAAAGCAAAGGAAGAAAGAAAACAGTTAAAACCTGTTTGTTAATGGTTTGCTTGATTTGCTTTTGATCTAAACCGACTTTCTGCAAGATAATAAAGCGTTCACGGTCTTCGTAGCCTTCAGAAATTTGTTTGTAGTAGATGACCAGAACGGTTCCGACCATAAAGATAATGGATAGGAAAATACCGATAAAGAAGACACCACCAAAGAGGGCACTCATTTGAGCACTAGCATCTGATAGATTGCTACCATAAACATAGCTACCTTCCTTGTTTAATTGAGCATTAAATTGATTGAGGTATTTATCATATTCTTCAGCAACCTTGAGTTGTTCTTCTTCGCTGGCATTTACATTCATGCCACCGTAAAACTGATTATAGATAGCCGAATCTGGGAATTGATCCAAAAATGCTTGCAAATTAGGAACAACAAGGTAATTGTAATCAGCAGTCAAAATATTAAACTGATTTGGGACATGGTTGACAATGAAATCTTTAGTAAATTCTTCTTTGACAGAAAATTGATGATCGTTCAGAGTTAGAGTTTTCTGTTCTTTAACTCCCTCATTCTTTGCAAAGAGTCCGACCTCATTTCCTGATAGAGACAGTTTTTGACCAGTCATATTTTCATAATCTTTTTGGTCAAATACCATGAAAACTGTTGTGGGTTGGACACGGTTTTGTCCTTTTTCAAAAATAGTTAACTTATTTCCTTCTTGGTTTGCAACACCAAAGTAAGTGTAACGAAGCACTTCTTTCTCTTTAATATTATAACCTTTGTCACTTGCAAACTGGCTCAAGAGTTTGTCCAAATCTTCTTTTTCAACATTTTGCCCTGAAACCCCAAAATCATGAGGATTTAGAACTTTTTTAAAGCTTTCTGAGGCATTGAAAATACTAGTCGCTGCAGACATGGTCACCAAAACCATTGTTGACAAGATAGCGATAGTTGCTAGTCCAACCGCATTTTTCTTCATACGGAAAATCAAATTAGACACTGAGATCAGGTTATTTGGCTGGTAATAATATTTCTTATTTTTCTTCAACATTTGGAGGAAAACGGTAATCCCTGCGTTAAACAAGAGATAAGTTCCAAAGATAACCAGTAAAACAGCTAGGAAGAAGGTTGTTAAGGCTGTAAGAGGATCTTTTACCGTAAGGGCAAGATAATATCCAATCCCTAAACTAATCGAACCAAGAATAGTTTGTAGAGGTAGGAAACGACCTTTTTTCTCTCCGCTTGCTTTCTCACGCGAGAGCTGAAGGGCATTCATACGGGCAATTCGAAGGGAATTCAGGAACACGAGACCTAGGAAAATCAAACCAAAGACAACAAGTACTGTAATGACAACTTTCATCTGGAAAGTAGCGACTAGTTCTACCTTTAATTTCATCAGTTTGAGTAGGAAAGCGAAAATCAACTTGTCAAACAAGGCTCCAATACCGATACCTGCTCCAACAGTTAGAATCCCAAATACCACTAACTCCTTAAAGGTCATACTGATCAGGTGACGTTTCTCCAATCCCAACATGCCATAAATCCCCAGTTCCTTGGAACGGTTTTTCATGACAAAACTATTGGCATAGAGGACGATAATGGCTGACGCAAGGGTGACGACAAACATACCAAATCCTAGAGTAGCTTGAATCGTTTCCCCTCCACGAATTTCTGCAATCTTGGGATTGAAAGTTAGAGAGTAAAAGAGATAGGTGACAGTGACTGCCAAGAGAACAGCCAGCGCAAAAGGATAGTAGAGTTTGCGGTTTTTAATCAAGTTCGATACCGCTAACTTATTGGTTAATCGAAACATACTAATTCACCTCGCTTGCCATGACAGTCAAGGTATCAGAAATTTCTTGGAACATCTGACGTTCTGTCTTCTCTCCACGGTAGATTTGATTGTAAAGAATGCCGTCTTTGATAAAGAGCACGCGCTTGGCTCTGCTAGCTGCTGCTGTTGAGTGGGTTACCATGAGAATGGTTTGGCCGCGCTCATTGATTTCATCAAATACATCAAGTAAGGCTGCAGAGGACTTGGAATCAAGGGCACCTGTTGGCTCGTCCGCAAGGAGAATTTCAGGTTCTGTGATGATGGCGCGGGCTACTGCTACACGCTGTTTTTGCCCACCTGAAATCTCGTAAGGGTACTTCTCTTGCAATTGGTTAATTCCCAGATTCTCAGCTGTCACCACCAATTTCTTCATCATCTCCGTAATGGGTCTTCTTGACAAGACAAGGGGAAGCAAGATATTATCTTTTACAGAGAGAGTATCTAACAAATTAAAGTCTTGGAAGACAAATCCCAGCTTTTCACGACGGAAGCTAGAAGCCTGTGAATTTTTAATGGTTGCGGTGTCAGTTCCATTCAAGTAAACCTGACCACGAGTTGGTTTATCCAGCATAGCTAGAATATTGAGCAAAGTTGATTTACCAGAACCAGACTCACCCATGATGGCAACGTAGTCACCCTTTTCGACGGTAAAGTGAATATCCTTGAGGGCTTCTACTTGGTTGCCCTGAAAACGAGTTTTATAAATTTTTTGAACGTGTTTTACATCTAAAAGTGTCATGAGAATCTCCTTTCTTAATATCCCATCAAATGAAATGTTGCTTGCATCATAGCGCATCCCAGCTGAACACGCTCGATTTCTTTGTGACTTGGTTTTCTAGTTTTCTTATGTAAGATTTGTTTCATGATGTTACTCCTTTGTTCTTTATGAGTCTAGTTTACATCAAAAAAAGACTGCTTGCCATAACCTAACCTTACAAAAGAGACTTTAATCTTACATTTTTGTAAGATTGGGGGGAAATGTAGATATTTTATTAAAAATATTTTACCATAAAAAGAAAGCAAGAAGAAAACCCTTGCGGATACAAGGGTTCAAGAAATGTTAAAATAGATTAGTCGAATTCATAGACTAACAGTAAAATAACTGTTTCTACCTCACCAAAACCATCCATCATTTTCTTCAATGGCTTGGGCTTCCTTGCGTTTGCGTGGTCCTGTTCCGTACATTTCGGCTTCTATGTCTTCCTTGGTTGGTAAGATAGAGGCAAGAATGATGTAAATAATCACACCAATTCCAAAATTTGCCACGGTAAAAATAGCAAAGAGAAAGCGGACTAGGGTTACATCAAAATTCCACTTGTCTGACAGACCTGCCAGAACTCCTGAAATCATGCGATTTCGTCTCATTTTATAAAATTTACTGTTCATGATTTTTCCTCTTTCTACTAGGTTAGACACAGTATATCACGGGTAGGCTCGGCTTTCATCAGTCCTCAGGCTGATTTATTAGTAGCAATTTACCTCTACAAACTCCACAGCGATAGCGTACAGTATCAATCCTTCTCTTGCGATGATACCTTTGCTTGCAGAATTGACAACGATAAAGTTTGAGTGGTTTGGAGTGGCTATTTGTCAAGGAGGGTACAAAGCGTAATCCATCCACTGCTTTCAACAGTTCCTTAAAATCCCTATCCTTGTGTTGATAGCCCTTCCCTTGAAAATAGAGGTGATAGTGACAGAGTTCATGGCGAACAATTTTCCTAAAAACATCCAGACCCAGTTCCTGATAAACCTTGGGATTAAAATCCAAATGCCCATCTTTGGGGAAAAATCGCCCACCTGTCGAACGTAGACGCCTATTCCACTGAACATGATGGATAAAAGGTCTGCCGAAGTCTTCTAGTGAAACCTGCTTAACGTAATCAGTCAGTTTCATTTGGAGCGAGAAGCGACAGATTGACTTTTTCACGTTCAGTATCAATTTTCTTGACCCAAACCGTTACCAAATCACCAACGGATACCACTTGGCTGGGATGCTTGATAAACTTCCGACTCATATGGGAAATATGAATTAGACCGTCTTCGTGAATTCCAATGTCAACGAAGGCACCAAAGTCAACTACATTACGCACCACACCCTCTAGCTTCTGACCAACCACTAGATCCTTGATATCTAGGACATCTTGGCGAAGCACAGGTGCGTCAAAGGAATCACGGAAATCTCGACCTGGTTTGAGAAGGTCAGCAATGATATCTTTAAGGGTTTCTGGACCAAGTTCTAGTTCTTGCGCCATTTCCTTGACTGAAAGGGACTTGAGTTTGCTTTGGGCTTCTTCATTCAAGTCTGTAATGTCCAAACGTTTGAAAAGTTCCTTAACGGCAGCGTAATTTTCTGGGTGAACTCCTGTATTATCAAGGATATTGCTACTTTCAGGGATACGGAGGAAACCAGCAGACTGCTCAAATGCCTTGGCCCCCAGACGAGGAACTTTCTTGATTTGGGCGCGTGAAGTGATTTTTCCCTCTTCCTCACGGTATTTGACAATATTTTCAGAAATAGTTTTATTAAGTCCAGCGACATGGGAAAGAAGAGCTGGGCTGGCTGTATTGACATTGACACCGACTTGGTTAACCACTGTATCGACAACAAAGTCCAGACTTTCAGACAGTTTCTTCTGGCTGACATCATGCTGGTACTGACCAACGCCGATTGACTTAGGATCGATTTTAACCAATTCCGCAAGAGGATCTTGCAAACGACGGGCGATAGAAATGGCAGAGCGTTTTTCAACGGTCAAGTCTGGAAACTCCTGACGAGCAAGTTCGCTAGCAGAATAGACAGAAGCACCACTTTCATTAACGATAACATAGCTGACTTCAGGGAAATCTTTAAGAACTTCCGCCACAAAGGCTTCACTTTCACGACTGGCCGTCCCATTTCCAATGGCAATAATTTCTACACTGTATTGACCAATCAAGTCTGCCAAATCTTTCTTAGCTTCTTCTATTTGACGAACTGATGCTGGTTTGACAGGATAAATGACCTGAGTTGTCAGCATTTTTCCTGTTGCATCTACGACAGCTAGCTTGGCACCTGTACGAAAGGCAGGGTCAAATCCTAGAACCACGCGCCCTTTCAGCGGAGCAACTAAGAGGAGATTGCGCAGATTGTCAGAAAAGAGTTGAATAGCTCCCTCTTCTGCCTTTTCAGTTAATTCTGTCCGAATACGGCGCTCGATAGCAGGCAAAACTTTTTTCTTAACTGACTGTTGAACAACTTCATCAATATAGGTATTTTTTACCTTGAAACGAGCAGCAAAGAATGCAAGAATACGGTCCGTTGCATGTTCAAAACCGACCTTCAAGACACCTAGCTTCTCCCCACGATTGAGGGCTAAGGTACGATAACCTTGCATATTTCCAACCGTCTCAGAAAAATCATAGTAAATTTGAAAAACCTGCTTTTCATCAAGACTTTCATCCTTGACTTGAGAAGTGAGTTTAGAGTGTCTCAGCACTTCCTGATAAGTCATAGCACGTAAATTGACATCTTCCGATAAGGCTTCGACCAAGATATCAACTGCACCAGCCAAGGCTTCCTTCCCAGTCGCAAATCCTTCACAGACAAACTTCTCTGCCTCTTTCTCTAGGCCAGCTACATTCTGCAAAATCAAGCGAGCAAGCGGGAAGAGTCCGGCTTCACGGGCAATGGTTGCCTTGGTTCGACGCTTTTCCTTGTAAGGAAGGTAGAGTTCTTCTACGTCTGCTAATTTTTCGGCAGCTAAGATAGCTTCTTCCAACTCCTTGGTCAGCTTGCCTTGCTCTTGAATCTTAGCTAAAACAGCTTCCTTACGGTCGTTGAGATTGGTCAGACTTTTATCCAAGTCAATAATGGCCTTAATCGCCACCTCATCTAGACTACCAGTCATGTCCTTGCGATAACGCGCGATAAAGGGAATAGTCGCCCCTTCAGCTGTCAAACTTAGAACGGTATCAATTTGCTTTAACGTCACTCCCAAATCTTGGGAGATTTTTTCATATTTTTTATCCATAAATCTATTATACCATAAGCTAAACGTTTCAAATTACCTCTTACAATATTTAAAAACAATATGTGGGGAATAGATTTATATTCTATAGTGCAATAACTTGTACTTAGAGAGCATTACCTCCTTTTTTAACCACCCCATGACATCAAAAGTATTTAATGGATCAGACATAATAGCCAGTTCTGGGACCCGTATAGTTGAGAAGGTTTCAATTTAGAATTCTACTAGATTACAAAAGAATCTATGAGTAATTTCACTGTTTTTATTTTTTACAAAACGCTTTATAAAGCTATTTGTTGAAATTAACGAATCAATTTTCAGAGCAAATAAAAAATCGCAAGCCTGAGCCTTCGGAGGGGATAATCTTTTTTGAAATTTTAAATAAAAAAGGAGCATTTAAGCTCCCTCCTTTGAAATAACGGACACTTGGCTGGTCGGTGTACCCAGCATCTCAGATACCTTTTTCAAGGTGCGGCAGGAACCTTTCTGCCCTCAAATGTCTTTCGTTAATATTATTCTAGCACTATCTACTTTTTTTGTCAAGTTTTCTCAATCTACCAGACTTAATACGACTTTGTAACTTGTAATCTTGTAAACGATACATGGTCGGAACATAAAAGAAATCACCACTTTTATGTAACTTGATGGCAACAAGAACATTATCATCAAATCTTTTAACATATTCAAAACTAGCATCTTTCTCTCGTGGATTGACCCCAACGAAATCTGGATTATCTAGTATAAGTTCCAGATCTTCGATATGATGAATCACATCATTATGATGCCGTTTCAACATATGACTTCTTAAACCTTCTTTGTTAACCTTGATATCACTCGCTTCAATAATAATATTAAAAATTTCTTTTACTTCGTCGGTAACCTGACCGATTTTTTCGTGATTCATAATTTCCTCCGTTACTTCATAACTATTATATCACAACCATATATCAGGATATATCAAGCTCTATTATTCCTTAGATACTCAATTTTAACTTTTCCCTTTTCCTCAAAATAATAGTATAATAGAGGTAGAATTTAGAATCGAGGTACACCTATGGCTGTAAAATTTACAAAAACGGACGACTTGGACAAGATGTTTGAAGAGTTTGCGAAACTCCCTGATTTGAAACAAGTCACTTTCCCTGATGACAAAGAGAAAAAAGCCAAAGCAGAAAAGAAAAACTAGATGACTGCTTTCCAACAACTCCCATCTAGTGTGCTTCAGACTGGGGCTATTTTTCTCTCTATAATCATTGAAGCCCTACCATTCGTTCTGATCGGAAGTATTGTTTCAGGACTGATTGAGGTTTATATCACACCTGAAAAAGTTTATCATTTTCTCCCTCGCAATCGTTGGGGGAGAATCTTTTTTGGGACCTTCGTTGGGATACTTTTCCCTTCTTGTGAATGTGGAATCGTCCCCATTATCAATCGTTTTCTGGAAAAGAAGGTCCCCAGTTACACGGCTGTTCCCTTTCTCGTAACAGCACCTGTTATTAATCCTATTGTCCTCTTTGCAACCTATTCTGCCTTTGGCAACTCCTTCCATGTCGCCCTGTTACGAGCTCTTGGTTCCATTCTTGTAGCTGTGATACTTGGGATTTTTCTAGGATTTTTCTGGAAAGAACCGATTCAAAAAGAAAATCGTCTAGCTTGTCATGAGCACGATTTTTCTCACTTAAGCTCTGCAAAAAAGATTTTTCAGGTCTTTGTGCAGGCCATTGATGAATTTTTTGATACGGGACGTTACTTGGTATTTGGCTGTCTCTTTGCCTCTGTTATACAGGTCTACGTTCCGACACGCATTTTAACTTCTATCAGTGCAACCCCTCTTTTTGCCATCCTACTCTTGATGATTCTGGCCTTTCTTCTTTCGCTCTGTAGTGAGGCGGATGCTTTTATCGGTGCTTCTCTTCTCTCAAGTTTCGGTTTGGCACCAGTTCTGGCCTTTCTTGTGATTGGCCCAATGCTGGATATCAAAAATATTCTCATGATGAAAAATTACTTGAAAGCACGATTTATCAGTCACTTCATAACGATTGTAACTCTGGTTGTTTTAGTCTATTCTCTCTTGATTGGAGTCATCCTATGATTCGATTTTTAGTTTTAGCTGGCTATTTTGAATTGACCATTTATCTCCATTTGTCAGGCAAATTAAACCAGTACATCAACATGCACTATTCCTATCTGGCCTATATTTCCATGGTGCTTTCTTTTATCTTGGCTATTGTTCAATTGTATATCTGGATGAAGCAAGTCAAAACCCACAGTCATCTGAACAGCCGAGTGGCGAAGGTGACGAGTATTGCTCTTCTGGCCATTCCAATTGTCGTTGGTTTAACTTTTCCAACTGTTAGCTTGGATTCTCAGACCGTTTCTGCTAAAGGCTATCATTTTCCGCTATCAGAAGGAACGGATCAAGCCATTCAGACCAGCGAAGGGACGACAAGCCAATATTTGAAACCAGATACCAGTTCTTATTTTTCAAAAATAGCCTATGAAAAGGAGATGCGAACGGCGGCGGATAAATACTTGTCCCAAGATAGCATTCAGATTACGAATGAAAACTATATGGAAGTCATGGAAGCCATCTACGACTATCCAGATGAGTTTGAGGGCAAGACAGTCCAGTTCACAGGTTTTGTCTACAATGACCCCAGTCATGCCAATAGCCAATTTTTGTTCCGCTTCGGCATTATCCACTGTATTGCAGATTCAGGTGTCTATGGATTGCTGACCAAGGGAAATACTCGTCAGTATGAGAATAACACCTGGATAACAGCCAAAGGAAAACTGGTCAATCACTATCATAAAGAACTTAAACAAAACCTCCCAACCTTGGAAATCGAAAGCTTTACAAAAGTCGATAAACCAGAGAATCCATATGTATATCGCGTGTTTTAAAAAAGTAGCCTGGAAAGGGCTACTTTTTCTATTTAGAAATAAGAATCTAAAGTATGGAAAATTTTATATAAAACTCCGATTTCCTACTCAGCATCCTTCCAATTCCGAGCAATTTCTTCATCTTTCTGGAGTTGGTCTACCAGTTCTTCAACGGAGTCAAATTTGACCATTTCACGGACACGGTCTAGCCAGTAGACAATAACTGTTTCACCGTAAATATCATCTGAAAAATCAAAAATATTGACTTCAAAACGTGGCTCTTCTCCATCGAAAGTAACATTTTTCCCGACACTCGCCATTCCACGGTATCTTTTACGCTGCACTTCGATATCGACTACGTAAACACCATCTGCTGGCATATAGGTTCGATCTCTTAAAACTAAGTTTGCTGTTGGGTAACCGATAGTCCGTCCACGAGCATTACCATGAACAACCATTCCACGTGACGGTAGAGGAGTTCCAAGCAAATGACCAGCTTCCCTGACATCCCCATCAAGAATAGCTTGACGAATACGAGTAGAACTAATTTTCCCCTTTTCATCCTCAACAGGTGGAACAATGATGATTTCTCCATCAAAATAGTCCTTCAGATCATCTGCGGTTTTCTTATCAGAACCAAACGTGTAATCGAATCCTGCTACGATAATAGCTGGTTTTAATGCTCTAACATAGGTATCAAAGAACTCTTGACCCGTTAAACTAGCAAATTTACTACTAAAGTCAAGTAAGAAAAGAGCCTCTACTCCATGCCATTTCATCTTATGTTCTCGTTCTTCATGGCTGACAATATGAAGCATTAATTCTGGCTGGTACGGTTGCAAAGCAAGCTTAGGGGACTCTGTAAAGGTCATCACGACAACTGGAAGATAATCTTTCATTGAAGCCTTGCTAGCTACTTCAAAAAGCTTCTGATGTCCCTTATGAATACCGTCAAAATAGCCTAATACAAGAACTGTTTTATCAGGTACTGCGATGTCTTTTTCATTTTTTATAGGTACTGTTGTAATCATGAAACTATTATATCATAGAGAAAGCCTTTTCGCTAAAAGGAAAGCCCAAATGTCGTTTTTTGCCCCTGAACTGACCTTAAAAAATCATTCAAGATGTTAGTTTTAAAAAATAGCATCCCCTAAGAGATGCTATCGTTTGGTAACTAGTCTACTGTTTCTTCCAAATCTTTTAACTTAACCGAAACAATTTTTGAGACACCTGACTCTTGCATGGTCACTCCATAGATGGAATCAGCCGCTGCCATGGTTCCTTTACGGTGGGTTACGACGATAAACTGGCTGTCCTTGTCAAATCGATTGAGGTAATCTCCAAAGCGTTTAACATTAGCTTCGTCCAGCGCAGCTTCCACCTCATCCAAGATGACAAATGGAATGGTCTTGACACGAATAATGGAGAAAAGCAAAGCAAGAGCTGATAAGGCTTTTTCACCACCACTCATCAGATTAAGAGACTGGATTTTCTTGCCTGGTGGTTGAACAGAAATCTCAACCCCAGCTGTCAGCAAGTCTCCTTCAGTCAAAATGAGATCCGCCTGACCTCCTCCAAACATCTGCTTAAAGGTCACTTTAAAGGACTGACGAATAGCTTCAAAGGTTGATTTAAAGCGTTCCTTAACCTCATCATTCATCTCTGTAATGGTCTCAAGGAGCAGATTTTTCGCTGACAAAATATCATCTCGTTGACTATTTAGGAAATCCAGACGGTTGTGTACTTCTTCGTACTGGTCAATAGCTTCTATATTGACAGGACCTAGTGAGCGAATAGCCTTCTCTAAATCTTTAACCTCTTGCTCTGCCAGATTGAGGTTTTCAAGTTCATGTGCCTTTTCTAGAGCTTCAGTATAGCTAATCTGATACTGGTCTGTTAATTGACTTTGTAGATGGCGCAAGCGCTCGCTAACCTTTTCTTTCTTTGCTTCAGCACGAGTTTGCTTGCGAATCCACTCTTCATTCTGCTGGCGGGCCTGTTCCAAATGACTGGCAATATCATCCAGCTGACCTTCTATATCATCCAATTCAAACTGCTTGCGAATCAAACCTTGTTGGAGGTTTGTTTTCTGAGTTTTGGATTCTTCGGCCTGCTGGGCTAGAAGCTCCGTATCAACCTTTTCAAGATTGTCAACTTTTTCTTGAAGAAGGCGCTGGATTTCCTCTTGTTCGATATCTAAATTGTCCAATTCCTTGCCTAAGCGCTCAATATCAGCTAGTTCATAACGTTTTTGCCCTTGCAGTTCTGTCTTAAGCAAGCGAGCTTGCGCTACCTGTTCTTGCAAGTTCTGATAGCGTTCTTGGATGGCGTTTTTGTTAGACTTAATCTCTTCAATCTCAGCTTCCAGATTTTGCTTTTCACTGGCGATAGTAGTAAGGCGCTCTTGGCATTTTTCCTTATCCGTTTGCCAATCTCCCTCAGAAAGACGATTTAATTCTTCTTCTTGGAGTTTCCAAAGAGTTTCCAGTTCTTCAACTTGCTGACTGGTCTGCTGATAAGCGAGCGACAAGCCTTGCTCCTGAATACGGGCCTGTTCTCCCTGAGATTTGATGGCTTCTAATCTTTCTGTCAATCTAGCCATCTCATCTTGCAAGGCCTTCAAACTCGCTTCATCTGTACGCAAGCTTGCTTCTTCTTCAGCAATTTCTTTTTGTAATTGTTCCAGTTCTGGCTTGATGAAGATACTGTTGTTCTGGCGATTAGCTCCACCTGCATAGGAACCACCTGTACGCAGCTCTGTCCCATCCAATATCACCATACGGACCTGGTAATGAACTTGTCGAGCAGCTGCACGCGCGTGTTCTACAGTATCAAAAATAGCCGTCGTAGCTAGCAAGTTCTTGAAAATAGCTTCTAGTCTCTTATCAAAGGTCACCAACTCATCTGCCATGCCCAGAAATCCCGGACTTGCAGCGATAGCATCTTGATTCTGGCTAGAAATCGTACGCGCCTTGATAGTCGTCAACGGAAGGAATGTCGCACGACCGGCTCTATTTCGTTTAAGGAAATCAATAGCCTTGGTTGCCGCGTTTTCATCTTCCACGATGATATGCTGACTGCTGGCTCCAAGCGCAATCTCTAGAGCAGTTTGATAATGAACATCAAAGGTCAGGTGTTCACTAACTGCACCAATAATCCCACCAAGGCGGTCTTTTTCTTGGAGAACACTCTTAACACCCGCGTAAAAGTTGCTATGATTTCTCAGGATATTTTCCAAACTTTGAGCTCTGGCCTGCTTGTTTTTAAGACTGTCCAGACGGTCAAAGAGTTGACTTTGTTGAACTTGATAGGAAGTTTTCTGCTCTTCTTGCTCCTTGGCAATAGCTTGATAGTCAGCCAATAATTTCCGAACCTGCTCCTTGGCAGTTTCAAGCTCAGCCTCTTGCTGACTAGCCTTCTCTTTAGCTGAAGCCAGTTGTTCTTTGAGCTTTTCTAGTTGGTCTGCTTGTTTTTGAGAAAGCTGACGACTATTTTCCAACTCATTCTCGATGCGTGTCAGTTGGTTTGAGACATCCGCTTCTTCCTGTAAAAGCGCCACAAAGCGTTCACGTAAGAGCTCAATCATCTGATCAGGATCATCTGAAAAAGCTAGCAATTCAGCTTCTAAACGATTGAGTTTTTGATTATTTTGGACTAGATTTTCCTCTAAGAGGGCTAAAGAGCTTTCCTTATCAGATTTTTCTTTGCTGAGTGAATTTCTCTTATCCTCCAAAGCAGCCAAACGAGCTTGTGCTTCCTGTTGATTCAGGGCTACTTGCTCAGATTCTAATTTCGATAGGGCTAATTTTCTCTCTAAATCACTAATCAGACTAGTCAAGTCCATCAAACTGCCCTGATCTTTGGCCATTTCAGCCTGTAAATCTTGGCGTTGCTTTTTAAGAGTATGATTTTCTTCCTCTAATTTTTCCCGCTTTTGGTAATAACTCGTCAATAGTTCCTGAACCTGAGCCAACTCTTCTTCTGTCAACTCTAGTTCAGCCTTATTTTCCTTGATTTGAGCAACCAGTACGTCTAAATAAATAGCCTTGCGTTGGCCTGCCAAATCTAAAAACTTACGGGCGTTCTCAGCTTGTTTCTCAAGAGGCTTGATTTGATTATCCAATTCGTAGATAATGTCCTCTAAGCGGTCTAGATTATCCTGAGTTTGTTGCAATTTGCTCTCAGTTTCTTTTCTACGAGTCTTGTATTTCAAAACTCCAGCAGCTTCTTCAAAAATAGCTCTGCGTTCTTCAGGCTTGGAGTTGAAAATCTCTTCAACCTTCCCTTGGGAAATGATGGAGAAGGAATCTCGTCCCAAACCTGTATCCAAGAAAAGATCATGAATATCACGCAGACGGACTTTCTTGCCGTCAATCTTGTATTCGCTATCTCCACTGCGATAGATATGACGTTCTACCCTGATTTCTTGGCCTGCATCCTTGATAAATCCGTCATGATTATCCAAAGTCACAACTACAGAAGCATAATTGAGCGGTTTGCGACTTTCAGTTCCAGCAAAGATGACATCCGGCATCTTGCCACCACGGAGACTCTTGACACTAGACTCCCCCAAGGCCCAACGAAGACTTTCTGTAATATTGGACTTTCCAGATCCATTGGGCCCAACAACTGCCGTCACACCTTTGTCAAAGACGACCTTAGTCTTATCAGCAAAAGACTTGAATCCCTGAATTTCGATTTCCTTTAAATACATGAATCCAGCCCTTTCTCAACGGCATTTTTGGCAGCTTCCTGCTCTGCTAGTTTCTTAGAACGACCTTGACCTTGACCAATGCTCTTACCTTCGACAAGAACTTCTACATCAAAGACCTTATCGTGGGCAGGACCCGTTTCAGAAATCACCTGATAACGAATAGCTACATCGCCATTGACCTGTAGTAACTCTTGGAGATGAGTTTTGTAGTCTGTAATCATCTCAAACTCGCCTGCTTCAACCTTAGGAATCATGACTTGATAGATAAATTCCTTGACCTTGGCCACATCCTTATCCAAAAGAAGGGCACCAAGAAAGGCTTCAAAGGCATCACCAAGAATGGTGTCACGATTGCGACCACCAGACTTTTCTTCTCCCTTACCCAGCTTGATAAATTGATCAAACTGGCAATCACGCGCAAAACCAGCCAAACTTTCCTCACGGACAATCATGGCACGAAGTTTGGACAAGTCGCCTTCAGGCTTTTTAGGATATTTTTTATACAGATATTCTGAAATCAATAACTGTAGAACAGCGTCTCCTAAAAATTCCAAGCGTTCATTGTGTGAAATTTTTAAGAGGCGGTGCTCATTAGCATAACTCGTATGAGTAAAGGCAGTCTCCAGTAACTTTTTGTCTGCAAATTCGATTGCAAAATGATTCTTTAGTACAGTTTGTAATTCTTTCATACCAACCTCTTTCTAACTGATAACAGTCCTTTTTATTATATCAAAAAAAGCCTCCTGAGTCACTTTAAAACGGGACTGGAGGGGATTTGGACATTCTTTAGACAAAGATTTTCAGTTTTAGGGGCAAATTTGAGACGGTGTAAAGAAAAAAGCCCTATTTAAAGGCTTTTTTAGGCTATTTACATCCACCCTGAGGGAATCGAACCCCCATCTCAAGAACCGGAATCTTACGTGATATCCATTACACTAAGGGTGGAAACTTGTTTTATTATAACAGAAATTTGCTCTAATAACAAGTTTTTTTCTGGCCATATAGCCCGTCTTAGTGGGAAGCATCCCCGTTCCAGATAGAGTTTTTCACGATCACATAATCAACGTGTTTAAGGTCAGCAACCTGACGTCCACCTGCATACGAAATAGCACTTTGAAGGTCTTGTTCCATCTCAGTTAAAGTATCTTGCAAATGACCTTTGGCAGGAAGCAAGATACGTTTTCCTTCCACGTTTTTATAAGCTCCTTTTTGGTATTGTGAAGCTGAACCGTAGTATTCTTTGAACTGTTTACCATCGACTTCAATCGTTTTTCCTGGACTTTCGATGTGTCCTGCAAAGAGGGAACCAATCATGACCATGCTGGCACCGAATCGGATAGACTTAGCAATATCACCATGAGTACGAATTCCACCATCAGCAATAATCGGTTTACGGGCAGCCTTGGCACACCAGCGTAGGGCAGCCAACTGCCAACCACCTGTACCAAAACCAGTCTTGACCTTGGTGATACAAACCTTACCAGGACCGATTCCAACCTTAGTCGCATCCGCACCAGCATTTTCCAATTCACGTACAGCTTCTGGTGTTCCCACATTTCCAGCAATGACAAAAGTATTTGGCAATTCTTTCTTGATGTGTTGAATCATAGAAATTACGCTATCTGCATGACCATGAGCAATGTCAATCGTGATGTATTCTGGAGCATCAGCCTTGAGCTGGCTAACGAAATCATACTCATAGTCCTTAACACCGACAGAGATAGAAGCAATGAGACCTTGTTCGTGCATGCGTTTAATAAAAGGAATGCGTCCTTCCTCATCAAAACGGTGCATAATGTAGAAGTAACCACCTTTAGCAAGTTGCTCTGCTACATTTTCATCCAAAATCGTCTGCATATTAGCTGGCACAACAGGTAGTTTAAAGGTGTGATTTCCTAGAGTGACACTTGTATCTGCTTCTGCACGGCTTTTAATGACACATTTATTTGGAATCAATTGAATATCTTCGTAATCAAAAATTGGAAATTCATTTAACATATCGATGTCTCGTTTCTTTTGTAATGACCTACCTATGCTCTCGCATCACTACGCCTTTTCCGACGTTTCCTTAATTCATTATAAACTAAAGTACAGTTTTTGTCAAATAATGTTATAAATTAAATCATATCGTTCGGATTTCACTTATAAAAACAAAAGAAAGAGGAGAGATTATTTTCTCTCCACTCCTTCTCTATCTTAATAATACTCACCCTGACGGTAGTCCCATGAGTTAAAGGTATCTGACAGGTGCATCATGATTTTATCAATGTCAAGCCCTTTGCGGATCACAACTGGTGCTGGTGAAGTTGAACGTGTTCCTCCTTGTTCTGGAATGAGTTTACCGTCCTTATCAACCATAGACACCATCACACCTTGCTCATAGCGAGTTTCAATCGTTTTGTCAGGTTGGATAGATGCCACATAGTCGTCTGCTTCAATGACAAGGTCCACTGCTCCTTCGATACGTTCTCCGATTCCTTCAACCTTACCACGGTTTCCTTTACCAGATGGGTTAGCTGATGAGGCATATACCATCTTGCCTTCTTCCCAAAGTTTGGCAGCTAATTGTTCTCCAGCTTTCCCAAATTTGATAACAAAACAGCTAGTACCACGCACGTCAGTCATAAGTTCTTCACGGCCATCCCCATACGCTTTGAGTTTCTCAAAGGCTTCTGGTTTCCATGGAAGGATACAACCAAGAAGAATGTCTTCGTCCCAATGTTTTTGGTAGAAGGCTTCAATTTCTGGGTTAAGTTGTGCTAAAGCGCGAAGCTCATCCATGCTACCGCAGAGAACCACACCTGGTTTGTTACGGTTACGTTCTTTGGCTGCGAACTTGCGCTCAAGTCCTGCCTTATCACTGGTCATGATAATGTAACCAACTTTAGTAGGGCAAACGATACATCCGCCCTCACCTTTTAAAATGTCATAGCCTTCTTGTGAAAGTGTTCCGTTCCATTGAATGTGTTTTGTCATAGTTCTATATTTCCTTTTCTATTTTTTCTAATCCCGCCAGTAGGCTGGTCTTTGCTTTTCATAAGCAGCAATCAAGTCTTCATACTGCAAGGTAATACCGATATCATCCAAACCATTTAAGAGTTTGTGTTTCCATTCGCTATCGATTTCGAAAGTGAATTCTCCAACCGGTGAGATGATTTTCTGTTGTTCCAAGTCCACAGTTACCTGGTCAGTCGGTTTAAGCTGGGCTAGCTTTTCTCTAACTTCTCTAGGCTGAACAATTGGTAACATGCCATTATTGAGTTCATTATTGTAATGAATGTCACCGAAAGATCCTGCAATCACGACCTTAAAACCGTAATCTGCTAAAGCCCAAGCCGCGTGTTCCCTCGAAGAGCCTGCGCCAAAGTTATCCCCTGAAATGAGAATACTGGCTTTGCGATATTCAGGTCGGTTAAAGACAAAATCTGGATCCTCAGTGTAGTTATCGTCCAGATAACGCCAAGCATACATGAGGTACTTACCAAAGCCTTTTTTATCAATTAACTTGAGAAACTGCTTGGGTAGGATTTGGTCGGTGTCGATGTTATCATTCATGAGAGGAACGGTCGTTCCCGTATAAACTGTGAATTTCTCCATATCCTCTCCTTACTGGGCTTCTGGCATTTGCCGAACATCTACGAAACGCCCTGCAATAGCTGCTGCTGCTGCCATGGCTGGACTGCAGAGGTGGGTCTTAGCGCCAAAGCCTTGTCTGTCTTCAAAGTTGCGGTTGCTGGTTGAGGCGCAGTGGACACCATCAGGAACCTTGTCTGGATTCATCCCTAGGCACATAGAACAACCTGGGTCTCGCCACTCAAAACCAGCGTCTAGGAAAACCTTGTCCAAGCCCAACTTCTCAGCAGCTCGTTTGACAGGACGAGAACCTGGGACGACGATAGCCGTTAAGTTGGGAGCAATTTTCTTTCCTTTGACAAATCGCGCAGCCAGTTGCAAGTCGCTGAGACGAGCATTGGTACATGAACCGATAAAGATATAGCCTAGTTCAATATCAGCTGGCTTTTGACCTGGCTCTAAGTCCATGTAGTTGTAAGCTCGCTCATCATTCATATCTTTAATTTCTGGGAAACTGCTGTCAAAGTCAACCCCCATAGCAGGATTGGTTCCCCAGGTCACCATAGGAGCCAAGTCTGAAACATCCATCTGGATAATCTTATCATAAACAGCATCATCATCACTGACAATTGTTTTCCAATCCGCCACAGCCTCTTCAAAGTCCTCTGGAACACATTCCCGTCCCTTGAGATAATCATAGGTGGTTTGATCCGGATTCATGATTCCCATCTTAGAACCAAACTCGATGGACATATTGCAGATGGTCATTCGCTCTTCCATGCTTAGTGCATCAATCGCTTGCCCACGATATTCCACCACATAGCCAACACCACAGGCAACACCGTATTTGGCAATCAAGGCGAGAATATAATCTTTGGAATAGACTCCCTTTTGTGGGACACCAGTGAATTCTACCAGCATTTTCTTGGGTTTGACCTGCCAGAGGGTCTGTGTCGCAAAGACATGTTCGACCTCACTGGTCCCAATTCCAAAGGCGATGGCTCCAAAAGCTCCGTGGGTTGCCGTATGGCTGTCTCCACAGACGATGAATTTTCCTGGTTGAGTTCTTCCAGTTTCTGGCCCAACCATGTGCACAATTCCCTGTTTTTCAGAACCGTGGGCCGCATGTTCAATCCCAAACTCCTCAACATTTTCAGCTAGCTTATCAATTTGCGCCTTGGAAATTACATCTCGAATATCGTAGATATTGACTGTCGGGACATTGTGGTCAAAGGTTCCAAATGTCAAGTCTGGTCGTCTCAATCTGCGACCTGCATCTCGCAAACCTTGAAAGGCTTGAGGGCTGGTCACTTCATGAATATAGTGCTGGTCCACATACATGAGTTGGGGCTGCCCCTCTTCTCCTGTGATGACATGACGGTCCCATAATTTATCAAAAATCGATTTTCCTGCCATCCATTACCTCCAAATAAAATATAAGGCTACTAGTGTGGTCACCATCCCGAGAAACCAAACCGTTTTAAAGTACCATTTTCTAGTCTTATGGTGAAAGATGATTCCTGCCAACCAAGCCCCAAAACCACCACAAGTAAAGGATAAAATGAGTAAGATTTTCTCAGGGATGCGCCAAGCTCTTCTCCTTGCCTTGGATTTGTCAATGCCATAAATGATGAAAATCATGACATTCCAAATCAAAAGGACTAGAGTAATTTTTTCGTCTAACTTCATAACCTTGCGATAATAGCTTCCGTCAGTTCCTTGGTCGAAGCCTGTCCTCCTATATCTCTCGTTAATGTACCAGCTGCCAAACTTGTCTCAACAGCATGCTCAATACGCTCTGCATCCTCATAACGACCAAAGCTATCTCTCAACATCATGGCAACTGATAAAATCATGGAAATAGGATTGGCAATACCTTGACCTGCAATATCAGGCGCTGAACCGTGAATAGGCTCATAGAGACTTGGGCCATTTTCAGAATGACTGGCTGATGGCATGACCCCAAGTGTACCAGATAGGACGCTTGATTCATCAGATAAGATATCTCCGAAAAGATTCTCCGTCACGATGACATCAAACTTAGCAGGATTGGTAATCATAAGCATGGCAGCTGAGTCCACCAGCTGGTGCTCCAAGCTTACATCTGGGAAATCCTGCGCGACTTCCTCAGCTACTTTCCTCCAGAGTTTTGATGTTGCCAACACATTTTGCTTATCGATGCTAGTAACAATTTTTCTCCGATTTATTGCGATTTCAAATGCCTTGCGAATAATCCGCTCCACTTCCTCGTAGCTATAGTCGTTGATATCACTCGCTTTTCGCTCTTCAAGAATATGATCTCCAAAGTAAATCCCTCCTGTCAACTCACGCACAACTACAAAGTCTACACCAGCAATTCGTTCTGGTTTTAGAGGTGACAAATGCTTGAGATTATCAAAAATCTTAACTGGGCGAATATTGGCATAGAGATTGAGTTCCTTACGGAGAGCTAGCAAGCCTTGTTCAGGGCGAACCGCTGCTCCATCATACTGAGGACTACCGATAGCCGCTAGGAGGATAGCATCTGCTTCTCTACATGCCTTGAGGGTTTCATCAGGTAAGGGATGCCCTGCAGCATCGATACCTGCACCTCCGAAGGGTCGTCTGTCAATCTCATAGTCAAAACCTGTTTTTTCAGCTAGAACCTCCAGAACCTCTAAACTAGCCTCCATGATTTCTGGGCCGATTCCGTCCCCTGCTAGAGCTACTATTTTCTTTGTCATAGCCTTCTCCTTTACACACTAGGCATATCGCGGTAAGAAACACTGCGTCCCATCTCACCAGCATTCTCTTTTTGAACAAAGGTATTGGCATTGATATAGGCAATAGCCGAAGCCTTCAACACATCGAAATCAAGCCCTGCTGCATTAAAGATGGTTTCTGTATCTCTGTTTTCAACAGTGACCAAGACCCGAGCTTGAGCATCGATTCCATCTGTCACCGCATCTATAGTGTAGGATACCAAGCGGACAGATTGGTTAAAGAACTTATCGATAGCGTTAAAGATTGCTTCAACAGAACCTTGCCCTGTCGCATTAAATTCGACTTTCTCACCATCCATATTGGCTAGGCTAACGAGTGCTTCAATGTCATTATCTGCATGGGTTTGCAGTTGTAAATCATCAAAATGGAAGCCTTCTGGATTTTCAACCATGGTTCCAGCTACCAGAGCACGAATATCTGCATCTGTGATTTCTTGCTTTTTATCAGCCAGCGCCTTGAACTTAGCAAAGAGTGGTTTGATATCCTCTTCTGAAAAGTCTAGGGCCAATTCTCTTAGTTTTTCAACAAAGGCATGGCGACCAGACAATTTTCCAAGTGGAAGACTATTACTCTTAACACCGACTAATTCAGGAGTGATGATTTCATAGGTAAGAGGATTTTTAAGGACTCCATCTTGGTGAATACCAGATTCGTGAGAGAAGGCATTGCCACCAACCACAGCCTTGTTTTTAGGAACTGGAATACCAGAGAAGCGAGAAACCATTTCTGACGTATTGATGGTTTCATTTAAAACAATACTGGTTTCTGCTTGGTAGTAATCTTGGCGAATATTGAGAGCCACTGCAATTTCTTCAAGAGCAGCATTCCCAGCTCTCTCACCTATTCCGTTGATAGTTCCTTCGACACGTCCTGCCCCATTCTTGACAGCAGCAAGGCTATTAGCCACTGCCATTCCAAGGTCATCATGACAGTGAGGTGAATAGATAATCTGACGATCTGTCTTGACATTCTCAATCAAGTGTTTGAAGATGGCTCCGTACTCTTCTGGAGTGGTGAATCCAACCGTATCAGGAATATTGATATAAGTCGCACCTGCATCAACCGCTGTTTGAACAACTTGCAAGAGGAAATTCAACTCTGTTCTGGTCGCATCCTCTGGAGAGAATTCAACCACTTCAAACTTAGAACGGGCATAAGAAACATGCTCTTTAATAGCTTCCAAAATCTCTTCCTTGCTCTTATTGAGCTTATATTTGCGGTGAATCGGACTGGTAGCAATAAAGACGTGAACCTGTGGATACTTAGCGTCCTTGAGGGCCTCATAACAAGCATCAATATCAGACTTGACAGAGCGTGCCAAACCAGTCACTGCCGTTTTCTTCAATACCTTAGCGATCTCCTGAACTGCTGTAAATGAATCAGGACTAGCCGCTGGAAAACCAGCTTCGATGGCTGAAATACCCCATTTCTCCAACTGTCTTGCTATGGCAATTTTTTCCTTGATTGAAAAATTAACGCCCGGTGTCTGTTCTCCGTCCCGAAGGCTGGTATCTAGAAATTCAACTGTTCTCATAAAGATCTCCCCTTTTCCAAATGTGGTTTTAAAAAAACATCTCGCTCAGAAGTCCAAGCGAGATGTTGATTCACTCCCGCTTGGTAAGCCAAACAGGACTAATGCTTTTTGCACTAGCCCGAGTACCTCAACAACAAAGCGAATTGATTAAACTTAGCTGTTTTCATGTTTGACTTTCTCCTTCGTTTGATATCTTGTTTAGTATTTTAGCATAGGCAAAAGTACTTGTCAAGAAAAAATCCAATATTTTCTGAAAATTTCTTCAGTAGAGAATATTTTGCTAATTGAAAGTTCTTGAAAAATATTGAAATGTTTCATTTTTTAGTGGTTAAGTTCCAACTTTTTTCTATCAATTCTAGCACTTCTTCATCTGATAAAGCATCATCAAGCGCCACACTAATCCAGTAGCGTTTGTTCATATGAAAAGCTGGATAAATACCTTTATTTAAAAGTAAATCAGCTACTTGGTCATGTTTGAGGTTGACTGCTTCCACCTGTCCTTCTCTGCCCTTTTCCAACTTATCCCAAGAGATTTTCATCAAGACGGCATACCACTTTTTATTGCCTTCGTGTCTTAACACTGCTGTATCAGGTGATTTTTCCCACAGATACTCAAGCTGATTACCATACTTTTCTTGAACTTGAGTCATGATTCGTTTAGTCTGAGGACAGATAAAATCTTGCACATCAAAACAAGCCTTCCGAATCTGGTAAAGAATCTCCAGACAAGCCTCACGGACACTTGCAACAAAACTTCCTTTAAAACTTTCCATATGGACTTGAGGATAGAGGTCACCAGTCTCATGGTCAAAGACTTGAAAACTCACATTATCAGCAGTGATGGATACAGTCATGACAAAGTCACCTTGCAAAATCTGGCAACTATAGGTCCAGACTCCACTATTTTCTACAAAACCATAGGCAAAAGCTTTTTCTTGATTAAACTGATAGGATTTAAATATTTCAAACATAAGCGAAAACTGCTACCCAAGGCTAGCAGTTCCTTTCTATTTTTTAAAAGACAACCTTAGTTCCATGTAATTGTGTCACGCCAAGCTGGTCTATAAAGGTTTGACGGTTGTCAAGGCCAATCCCCCCACCTGGTAGAATTTCAATCTTACCTTTAGCGTGCTCTAAAATTCTGTGATAGTGAGCAAAACGTTTGTCTAGAGAGTCGCCAGATACACCAGCGCGAGTCAGGATACGAGTGACACCAGCTTGGCTGAGCCAGTCAATAGCTTCTAACTGGTCTTCTTCGCTCAATTCATCAAAGGCCATGTGGAAGACTATTTCCATCCCTTTTGATGCAGCTATTAACTTCTCAAGATTAGGCTTATCCAACTTCTTATCAGCAGTTAAAACCCCAAATACAACCCCTTGACTTCCAGCCTGAGCGGTCAACCGAATGTCTTCTAACATGATATCAATTTCTAGGTCATTATAGACAAAGTCGCCACCACGTGGACGAATCATGGTCGTGATGGTCGTATCGTAGTTAGCTGCCAATTCAACCGCTGCCTTGGTCACTCCATAGCTGGGAGTTGTCCCACCAACTGCTAGATTGTCACAGAGTTCGATTCGACGAGCTCCAGCCTGCATCGCTTTTTCAAGCAAGGTCACATTTTCAGCACAAAATTCGTAGATCATTTGATTCTCCTTGATTATTACTTTGAATTTATTATATCATATTATTGTAAATATGCTTTCAATTTTATCGAGGCAAATAACTACTATTTTAACTATTCTTTGTCTGGAATGACCTTAAAGAGATAATAGGTGATAAAGATGGTCAAAGCACCCAGACCTATTTTGACAGGTAAGAGAGGAGCAAAATAAATGGAAATCCCCATCAAGATGTAGATAGATACGATGATTTTTTTCTTTCGTTCACGCGCAATAGACTTAGTCTCGCGAAAATCAGCCACATATGCTTGATAGAGCTTAGTATGATAAAGCCAGTCTTCGAAGCGCTTGGAACTTTTTGAGAAACAAGCAATAGACAACAAAAGAAAAGGCGTTGTAGGCAGCAAGGGCAAAACAACCCCAATAATAGCCAAGGCCAATGATAAAAAACCAATTATCAAATAGATAAGACGCATAACTTCTCCTAGTTAATACTCTTCGAAAATCTCTTCAAACCGCGTCAACGTCGCCTTACCGTAGGTATGGTTCCTGACTTCGTCAGTCTTATCTGCAACCTCAAAGCAGTGCTTTGAGCAACCTGCGGTTAGTTTCCTAGTTTGCTCTTTGATTTTCATTGAGTATAAAATAATCTTCTTCTAGTTTCGCATACAATGGTGAATTTTGTCAAGTTCCAACCAAAAAGAGCCTGAAATTCACTTTCAGGACTCTCCTCTTATTTAATCTTTTCTTCTTCGTAGTCACCATTACTACATACAACCTGCTTGCCACCACCACGGACTTTTTTCTCCATGAGGAAATTGCCACATTTTGGACAGTCACGACCAACAGGCTTATCCCAAGAGGTAAATTCACATTCTGGATAGCGATTGCAACCATAGAAGAGACGGTTACGCTTGGTTTTACGCTCAATGATTTGTCCCTGATGACAACTTGGACACTCAACACCGATTTCTTTCACGATTGCTTGGGTATGACGGCAATCTGGGAAATTGCTACAAGCATAGAACTTACCAAAACGACCAAGTTTAATGACCATTGGACTGCCACACACTTCACAATCAAATCCAGCTGGTTCATCCTTGATCTGGATTTTTTCCATTTCTTCTTCAGCCTTGGCCACTTCTTTAGAGAATGGTTTGTAAAAGGAGTCTATAACACGTTGCCACTGCTCTTTTCCGACTTCGACATCATCCAGTTTGCCTTCCATTTCAGCTGTAAAGGTCACGTTTACGATATCTGGGAAATATTCAACGATGAGCTTATTAACAATTTCTCCCAACTCTGTCGGTTCAAAGCGTTTGGCTGCAAGGCGAACATAATAACGTTTCTGAATGGTTTCAATTGTTGGTGCGTAGGTTGACGGACGGCCAACCCCATTTTCCTCCAAGGTCTTGATCAGTGTCGCTTCAGAATAGCGAGCAGGTGGTTGGGTGAAATGTTGCTCTGGTTTGCTATTGACCTGTTTGACCACATCTCCAACAGCCATGTCCGGTAACATCTTATTCTTGTCAGAATCGTTATAAATGGCAAGATAACCATCAAACTTAACCTGACTACCATTGGCAGCAAATTGAACCCCATTTTGAGACAATTTAACAGCCATGGTATCAAAGACAGCGGCTGTCATCTGACTCGCTACAAAACGATTCCAAATAAGAGTATAAAGCTTGAGCTGATCCTTGTCCAAATACTTAGCAATACTTTCAGGTGTATTAAAGACACTAGACGGACGAATAGCCTCGTGGGCATCCTGAGCTCCTGATGCATTTTTGACCTTGCTACCATGCTTAGAATACTTGCTACCAAAACGGTCTGTAATGAAACTTGCTGCTTCGTTCTGCGCTACTGGACTGATACGAGTCGAATCGGTACGCATATAGGTGATCAAACCTTGCACACCAGAACCGATATTAATCCCTTCATAAAGCTGTTGGGCAACCATCATGGTCTTTCTAGTACGGAAATTGATTTTATTAGCCGCATCCATCTGCATGGACGAAGTTGTATAAGGTAACGGAGCATTGCGTTTGCGCTCTTTCTTATCTACCTGATCCACTGAAAAGTCTTTACTAGTCAGACGAGACAAGACTTCCTTAACCTCGTCATTGCTAGTCAGTTTCAGTTTTTTACCATCTACTCCATAGAAGGAAGCCTGGAATTGCTTGGTTCCCTTTTTAAAGACGCCATCAATTGTCCAGTATTCCTCTGGCTGGAAAGCATTGATTTCATTCTCACGGTCAATGATGAGTTTAAGGGCAATAGACTGTACGCGCCCTGCTGACAAGCCCTTCTTGACCTTCTTCCATAAAATCGGTGAAATCGAATACCCTACCAAGCGATCCAAGACACGACGAGCCTGTTGGGCATCAACCAAGTCCATATCAATCTTGCGTGGTTCTTTAAATGCATTTTTGACCGCATCCTTGGTAATTTCATTGAAGACCACACGGTTGGCATCATTTTCATCCAAGTTGAGAATGTGAGCCAAATGCCAAGAAATTGCTTCTCCTTCACGGTCCGGGTCACTCGCCAGAAAGACTTTATTAGCTTTTTTAGCTTCTTTTTTCAAGTCATTGATAAGAGGACCTTTTCCTCGGATATTGATATATTGCGGTTCGTAATTATTTTCAATATCGACGGACATACTGGATTTCTTCAAATCACGGATATGCCCGACACTGGCTAAAACCTTGTAATTTCTGCCTAGATATTTCTCAATCGTTTTCGCCTTAGCAGGCGACTCCACGATTACTAGATTTTTTTTAACTGTTGATTTTTTCTTTTTTGTTGCCGTAGCCACAGTATCACACCTTTTCAAAGTAATAAACTTTATAAAGTGTAAACCATTTTGCCATAACTGTCAAGACTTAGCTCCTATATATAGAAGAAAAGTTTGTCTAGTAAGCGGACTTTCTTCTTATACTCAATGAAAATCAAAGAGCAAACTAGGAAGCTAGCCGCAGGCTGTACTTGAGTACGGCGAGGTGAAGTTGACGTGGTTTGAAGAGATTTTCGAAGAGTATTAAAATTCAAATTCCGCAAGAACATCTTGCCCACTGGTGACCAATTTTGCTCCTTCCTGAATCAAATGATGGCAACCGTCTGATAATCCATCTAAAATGCTACCAGGAATAGCAAAGACATCACGCCCTTCTTCCATTGCTCGCTCACAGGTAATGAGACTACCTGAACGCATCTTAGCCTCTGCTACAATCACACCACGGCAAAGTCCAGCAATGATGCGATTACGGGCAGGAAAATGAAATTTCAGAGGTTGTTCACCAGGTCCATACTCACTGAGAACTAGATGATCATTTCCGATGTAGTCTTGCAAGCGTTTATTGGCTTTAGGATAAAACACATCCAGCCCTGTTCCAATCACTGCAATGGTTTTGCCACCATTCTGGAGAGCTGCCATATGAGCTGCTGTATCAATGCCCTTAGCAAGACCACTTACAATAACCAGTTCATTTTCCAAGCCCTGAATAACTTTTTCAACTGACTTAGCTCCCTGTTTGCTACAAGCACGACCACCCACAACCGCTACCTTAGGAAATTTCAAGAGGTCCAGATTTCCCTTGTAAAATAAAAGCACAGGTGCATCGTATATTTCACTTAGATCCCAAGGGTAACAGTCGTCTAAAATAGAGAAAGATGGAAACTTTTGAAACTCCTTCTCCAAATGCGCATCGTCTATCTGAAAATAACGTTCCGTAAAAACAGCTGGATTTCGGCAACCTGATATATCTGCAATATCGCCCAATAAAAGTTCTTGATCAACATTTTCACCGTATTCTAGCACTTTCAAAACCTGTTGATTGGTCAAACCTGATTTTTTTAACTTATAGATTTCATAGTTTGTGATTTTCATAAATAACTCCATTTCTTTTTCTACTCATCTATTTATTCGTAAAAAAATCAAAAAAACATCCGACTATTTCAGTCAGATGTTAGAATCTTTAATTTTCGTTTTTAAGAATTTCTTCTAATTTGTGATAGTCTTGGACGCTATCAATATCATAGATGCTATTGCCTTCTAATTCTTCAACATAGACATCTAGCTCTTTGATATTATCCTTAACCATATTGTCCCAGTAGAGATCAACAAATTCACCACTTGCATAAGCCTTATCGATAAAGCCGACAATTTTTTCTGCAGTTGGAGCATCCCAGAAAGATACACCACTAAGAATACGACCTGCCTTGCTATCAACAATAATGTCTTGAACCTTGTAGTCATCTCCATAGACCAAGAACCATTCGTTGGTACAATCTTCACGATAAACACTAAAATAAGTCGAACGAGTCAAATCATTACGGAACATATTTTTAAAGAGATAATTATCGGCATCAATAACATAACTGTTGGCCAATTCTTCTTTTACAAGATAGAGAGAATAAAAGTTATTGTAGGCAGCGTATTTATCATTGAAGACAAGGCGAACCCCATATTTTTCTTTCAAGTAATCGAATTGTTCTTTAAGGTAACCAACAATGAAGATGTCATTGATTCCTTTTTCTTTTAAAAACTCAATTTGGTATTCAATCAAGGGTTTTTGATTAACCTGAACCAAGGCTTTAGGAGTATTTTCAGTCATAGGACGCAAGCGAGTTCCCAATCCCGCTGCTAAGATAATGGATTTCACACGAATCTCCTTTATTCTTTAATAATAATATAAACTCCAGCAATAACGACAAGTGACGTAATAATTGTCAGCATATCTAGCGGTGCACCCAAGAAAACAACTGCAAACAAGACTGTCCATACTACATAGCTCACATTCAAGCCTGTAGCCTTGACTGGTTGCAAGCGATTGATAGCGATATAATAAGCCAAATAGGAAATCATATCAAAGGCTGCAAAGACAATCATAAGACTTAACAATTGTCCATTGGCCACTTCTGCAAATGACTGATGAGAGAAGAGCACAATCACAAGATAGGACAAGAATGAAGTCACTTGACGAATCAAGAGGGCTTCGATTTCACTCAATTCACTTTCCATGGCAAAAGAGCTAAGAACACTTTCGCTTCCCCATGCAATAGCACAAACCAAAGCACAGAGAATCCCAATGTAGTAGGAATTGACCTGTTCAACCATATAGGTCTGAGCAACTATCCCTCCAATAATTAAGACAATCTCAAATACAGTATTTTTTGAAATCTTGTGCTTTAAAAAGAAGAAAGCCAATAAAACCGAAATCGCAGGGTAAATAGCCGACACAGATGAAGCTAAGGAACTTCCGATATACTTAACCGCATAAAGATTGGCCTGCATACCGATAGGGCCTGCTAGCCAGGCTCCGATGATAACACTAACATTGCGAATATTTAAGAAAATTGAGAGACGAACTTTTCCTTCTTTTACCAAGAGAAAAGCTAGTAAGATAAAGATACTCAAGAAATCGTGAGCAGCGGCCACCACAAAGGGAGACAAATCTGTAAAAATCGAAAAGATATAAGCACTAATCGTTAGACCTAACCCCCAGAAAATACCTGAAAGTAGACCAAAAGAAACTCCACTTTTATTTTTCATCTGAACCTCCATAATAGGCCAAACCTTTAACAGCTCTTTGGTAACGATTCACACCATAGTCACCAAAATCTGCGCCTTGCTCTTCCTTATAGACAGTCCATAGACTCCAAATAGTATCTTGCAAAATTTTATAGATCGCAATCTTTTCACAAGAGACAGGTGTTTACTCACTCTCATAGTGAGACAATAAGGCTTCTTCCTCTTGACGAGTGAATTCAGACTCTAAAAAGAAAGCAGCCAAATCCCACATTGGATCGTTCATTGATGAATATTCCCAGTCAATCAGATAAAGTCGTCCTTGAGGTGATTCGATAAAGTTTTCAGGCACCAAAACGATATGACAAGATTTTCTGTCAACACCTAAGTCAGCTAGTCTTTTCCCTAAAGAGAAGACTGCATTTCGAACAGCTTCATAGTTGGCATAAGGGATTTTTTCCTCAATCAAGGATTCGTATTTCTTGATTTCTTCGAAAGGAGCAAATTCTCCTCTTAATTCCTTGCCAGAAGCATGAATGGTTTGTAAAATTGGAGCAATTTCATCAAATTTGGTCTTGATTGTAGTTGAATCAAGCGTAATCGCAGATTCGATATACTCATTTACTTTGAAACCAACTTCAATATCAAAAAGATAATTTTTTACATCTAAGTCTAAATCCTTTAGTAGTTCAAGATTGTACTTTTCATCTTGACGATTGATCAGCTTTTCTGTCCCTTTACCAAAGAATTTAACAATATATTGCTTATTTGTTGTTTTGGCCAAATAGTTTTGATTGGTCATTCCCCCCAGTTGTTCAACACTGAGGACTTACTCTTCTGCACTAAGTAAGGAAGAAATTTTTTCTTTAATAATTTTCTCCACAATTAACCTCCAGCACTTATACTTCCCACTTAAACACAGTTTTAAAGGCTGTATTTAAATCGGTAGCAAAGACACGGTGAATATCTTTAATTTCCCTTACAGGTTCTTCTAGATAAAGGATATTTTTAAGACGATTAGCGAATTTCTTGACTTCCATCATTTGGATTGCATTTTCAAAATCAATGCGACCAGAACGAGAGGAACCAACCAAGAGCAAGCCTTTTTCTAAGGCATCGCGTGTATTGATATTAACTTTATACTCGCTAACTCCCATCATAAGGATCGTTCCCTGAGGACGAATATAGCGAATCAAATCATTAATAGCCGGTCCAGTACCATCCCCACCACAACACTCAAAAGCATGGTCAAAGGCCAAATCTTCAGGAATATTATCAGTGATATAGCATTCTTTGGCAAATGAGAAAAGTTCCAATTTTTCCCAATGACGACCAATAACCACAATCTCTGCTTCTGGCAAAGTATAGTTGATAATATTGGCAACCACAAAAGCTAAACTTCCATCTCCGATAACGGCGATTCGGTCCCGCTTGCTATGAGCAAGGGTCAATAAGCGATTCATGGCATGCATACCGACACTAACGAACTCTGTAATCGCAGCAACCGTATCTTCAATAGCATCATAAGCCACCACACGGTCTTTAGGGAGAGAAACAAACTCTCGCATAAAGCCATCAAATCCACTAGACAAGAAATGGATCCCTGTCATGTAGTTCTCATAGAATTCTTCATCACTCTGCATAGGAGGCTGATTGGGAATCATGACAACTTTTTGACCAACTTCATAGGTTCCTGTCGGGTCAGAAATAACGGTTCCACATGACTCGTGAATCATTGCCATTGGAAGCTTTTTATTCAAAATCTTTGGATCACGTTTTCCTTGGTAGTAACGCTGATCCGCATGACAGACCGCCATATAATTAGGGCGGATGAGGATATGATTCTCTTGGTCAATAGCCTCTTCCTGATATTTGACATTGATAAACTTAGGCTTTGTTAGTTGGTAAATTTGATTAATCATTTTATTACTCTTCCTCAATCATGCTTTTTGCAATCTTCAAATCTGTTACTGTAGTAATTTTCAGATTTGAATATTCACCCTTAGCCAAGGCTACATCTTTTCCTTTGATTACAAAGATTTTACATGCATCTGTTAAGATTTCTTTCTCTTCGGCAGAGAGAGAACCGTAAAGATCCATGAAGTCCTTGCAACGGAATGTTTGAGGTGTTTGTCCTTGATAGAGGTGAGCACGATTTGGAATATCTGTAATAAATTGACCGTTAGTACTTTCAACGATAGTATCAACCGCTTCTACCACTGTGTCCACTGCGTCATGATTTTGAGCAAGTTGGATATTGTCCTGAATCATGCGAAGCGTAATAAATGGACGAACAGAATCGTGGGTAACAACGATGTCCTCTGGAGTAAGCGGACGATAAGCATCAATGGCTTCAATGATTTTCTCAATACTCGTATTACGGTCAGCACCACCTTTTGTAATGATGATACGATCTTTATGAAGAGGTAGATATTTATCTACAAGATCCTCTGCATGGGAAACCCAGTCTCCATGAACCCCAACCACAATTTTTTCAATACTTGGTTCCAAGACAAATTTTTCAATTGTATGAACCAAAATAGGTCGATCACCTAGCTCTAAAAATTGTTTTGGCAAATTACTGATTCCCATACGTGTGCCAGTTCCACCGGCAAGAATTCCTGCATAAATCATCTATTTTCTCCTTTGTCTTACTAAAAAAACTTACTCTCTCTATTATACCACAATCTAGTCCTATCATAAAAGAAATACTAGTCATCCCGTTCTAGAATAGGAGGATTAAGCAGTTCCATTATTCAAAGAAACTAGTCCATTTCTAGTAGTGACTAGGAATTCAATAGTCATTACTAATAAATGGCTGTGAAATTTTAGAGTTCTTCAGAATAATATAGTTTTCTTAAAGAAAGCTTAAATTTATATTTTCTTAATACAAGAAAAAGCTAGGAAATGATAAATGTCCAATAGAGACACACTTCCTAACTTCTTATTTTTAGTAAAACTCACCAGTCTTAATCTTTCTTATCTTGATTTTCAGTTCCTTTAACTGCTTTTTTAAATTCAGATAGCATTTTACCGATTGACTCTCCTAGTTCAGGCAATCGCTTTGGTCCGAAGATCAAGAGAGCTCCTAAAACAATAATAATCAATCCTGGTGCTCCGATATCACGTAAGATTCCCATTTCTCTCTCCTTTCTGCTTGCGTTTCATAATATGTTTGCTGATAGCAATACTCAATTCATAGAGTAATATCAAGGGGGCAGTCATTGCCAAATCGCTGACAAAGTCAGCTGGTGTCAAGATGACTGCGAGTACCAATAAAATAAAATAAGCATATCGGCGATAAGCAATCAATAATTCTGGTCCAATGAGTCCAATTGACGTTAAAAAGGCAATGATAACTGGCAATTCAAAAATCAGAGCCAAGGGCAAGGTCGTTTGAAAAACAAAGGACAGATAATTTTGAGCTGTTAACTGTGTTTCAAATAGTCCTTCTCCTAGCCCTAATAAAACCTGAAGTAAGGCTGGTGTTACAAAGTAAAAACCAAAAGCCAGTCCAACTAGAAAACAAAGGAAACTAGCTGGAATATAGGCAAAAATTACTCTAGCTTCTTCCTTTCTTAAACCAGGTTTGATGAAAGACCAAATATGATAAACTGTATAAGGTAGGGTGATGGTAAAGGCCATCAGACTAGCCAAACGTATGTATATCCATAAAATATCATTAGGACCTAAAACAATCAACTTTTGCTGAAAAGCTTGGGTCACATACTGGTAAATCTGGTCTGCAAAAAGCAAGGAGACACAGAATACTAAAAAGAAGCAAATGACCACTGCCAATAATCTCTTTCTAAATTCTACCAGATGTTCAACGATTGTCAATTCTTTTCTATCCATCTATTTTTCACCCTGTCTGAAAGTGACAATCAAGACAATAACAACAAAGACTAGCTGGCTAACCAAACCTTCCCAACTTGGATAAATTCCAAGTAAGTCGATTGTTAGAAATCCTGTCAGCAAGTGATTTGGTACCATATTAGTCAACTGAAGAGCGTGGACACTAACCCCTAGCATCTTGAATGCCAAAGCATAAATCATCCAAGTCAAGATAAAGAAGACCTTATGAGGCAGGAAGAATTGACTGGCCTTGTTCATCACAATAGCAATAATTACCAGAACCAGCAAGGCAAGGGAAATTCCCAAGACAAATTCAAAGCTGGAAATTCTTGGTAAAATCCCAACATAAAAGAGAATGGTTTCTGCTCCCTCACGGAAAACAGCTAGAAAACTGAGAGCAAACATGGAAATAAAGGAGCCTGTCTTGGTCACTGTTTCCATTTGTGACTCCATAAAGGCATTCCATTTTTTGACCGAGGATTTGCTGTGGAGCCAGATTCCAATCAAAATCATCATAGCAACTGCAAAAATCCCAACTGCTCCTTCGATGATTTCACGATTGGATCCTGATGTCACTGCTGGAAAAGCAATTTGCAGGATGAAAGCAATAACCAGACTTGCCATGATCCCTGTGATAGCACCACCATAAACCCACTTGAGCCCTTTACGCATCTTGGCTGCTTTCAAGGTCGTTACCAAGGCCATAACGATTAAGAGAGCCTCTACCCCTTCTCTTAGGAGAATCAGCATAACATCAAAGGCATTGTAACGTGCACTAGTATCAATCTGTGATAAATCTGCAATCAGTTTTTCTAATTTTTCTTGGTAGTCCTTCTCACTTCCCTTAACCATAATCACAGGGCTTTCACTTTCCACTCGAGTATAGAGGGAAGGATTGGTTGTGCTGACAGAACCCTCAATCGTTGGCCAGATAGTGATAAATTCCTTCATACTAGCTACTCCTGATGATTGGTCGCCAGCTTGGAATTGTTCTAGAGCCTTCTTCAAAAGGGCAATACCGTCTTTAAGATTCAAATCAGAAGACGTTGCTACTACTTCTTTTCCGCTTACAAAATCATCAATAGCCTTTTTTAAGTCCTCAAAGGAAGTCTGGATCGAGTTAAAATCTGTAGGCTCGGTTTCCATGCTACTACGTAGGAAGGAAATAGCTGTTTCAACACGTCCATAATGGGCCGTACTATTGTCACGAACCACACTTTCATTGATAGTCCAAGTGGAATTCATTTTCTTAAAGGCTTCTCGCACTTTTTCCAAATCTTTGGAGGCAATGGCCTGCTCCAATGCTTCAAAACGAGGACTTAGACGGTTCACCAATTTTTCCTTTTCCGCATCTAAGTCAACAGGATTTTGTTCTTTTTCAAAGGCTAATAAGGCTGAAGAAAGTTGAGTGAGTTTGTCTTCAGTAATCTCTCCTGATTGTACTAACTTTTCCTTAACGACTTTACCAGCCTCAGAATTACTGTCTTTTACTCTTTCAAAGTCTGATGCCATCTCTGCAACGAGTTTCTGTGCTTCAGACTGATTGCCATTTTTAACCGCTTTGGACGCATCTGTGATTTTCACAAAGTAAGAACTTAGACTCTCTTGGGCACCTACTGGGGAAAGAATTAAAAATAACAAAGCTAAAACCAAGAACCAGCTTCTAGCCTTCCAATAATTTCTGACCAATGTAGCCTCCTTTCTCCACACCACCAAAGCAAGCAAAGAGTCCACTACCGATGTGAGTGATATATTCATTCATCTTATCAGTAGCACCTAGATTGGTTTGAACCTTGACAAAGTTATCAGGATCCTTCTGGAAAGAAATGAAGAGCAGACCCGTATCAAACTGGCCAGTCTTTTCATCAATCCCATCTGAGTAAGAATAAGAACGACGTAAAAGGGGCTTGTCCACTTCCTTGGCTAAACGAACATGCGAATCATCTGGCAAAAGACTCAAATCCACTTCATCAAACTCATTTTTCTTACCGAAGGGAGCACCACTTTCCTTATAACGGCCAAAAGTATTTTCTTGTTCTTCAAGACTAGTACGGTCCCAGGTCTCTAAAAACATCTGAATCCGACGAACTGCCATATAAGATCCATTTTCCATCCAGTCCTTACTATCAGCCCAGATAACGCGGTCAAAGTCTTGCTCCTTGGTTGGATTTGCTGTCCCATCTTTAAAACCAAAGAGGTTACGCGGAGTCTCCATTCGATCTCCGATGGCAGCAAAACCAGACTGACTCCAGCGAAGAGTCACGGCATTTCTGCCCTTACGGATGAGGTTGCGAATCGCATGAAAGGCAACCTGCTCATCATCTGCGCAAGCCTGAATGACAATATCCCCACCAGTATATTTTTCACGCAATTGCTCTTTAGGGAATGGCGGTAAATCTCTGAACACTTGAGGACGCTTGTTTTCTAAGTTCAATTTTTTCAAAAAATTCGCAGACACACCAAAAGTCAGGGTCAAACGATGCGGATTGAGTCCTACTGTTTCCCCTGTATCACTAGGTGGTAAAAGGCCGTTTTGACCATCTTTTTTAACCAATTCTCCTTCTACCAGTTTTGCACTATAATCTGTCCAATCCTTGAACAACTGAATAATCTTATCCTTATCCGTCGTATGCAAGTCCAAGACAACAAAATAGATATTCTTTTGCATGGGCGTACTAATGCCAGCTTGATGCTTACCATAAAAAGCAATTTTTTCATTTCCGTACGAGATTTTTTCCTGACTTCCTAGCTTAGGTGCGAAAAAAGCAGAAGCACCAGAGAGTCCTAGCGCTAAACCAGCCCCTCCAATGCCTGCTTTTTTTAGAAATTCTCGACGGTCCATTTTCTTCTCAAAAAACTTTTCGTCTTTTTCAGTCATGACTCTTATTCTCCACTAAGAAATTTACCCATTTGTGATAGAGGTTCACCAAGTTTTGTCACAGCTTCTGACAATTCTTTGGTATCTTCTTTTGTTAAATCAGTATAGAGTTTGTAGTGTTCCTTGTCAGTCATGTGTTTGTCCAGCAAACTATTAACAGACTTGAAATCTGCTTCCAATTCTTTAACTAGGTTGGCGTCTGATTTTTCAAGTAAAGGTTTAAAGAGTTGGAAAATCTTCTCAGCTCCCTCGATATTGGCACGGAAGTCATACAAGTCTGTATGAGAATAAATTTCCTCTTCACCCGTAATCTTGCTTGTTGCCACTTCGTTTAGCAAGTCAACTGCTCCAGTCAACATAACCTTGTAGTCTACATCCACAGTTGCAATCTTGGCTTTCAATTCCTTGATATCATTGACCAACTGATCGCCATAGCTTTCAGTTCCTTTAGTCGTATTTTCTTCCCAAAGGATACGTTCGATACGGTGGAAACCTGACCAACCTTCCTCTGTCTTGTTTTCGTCCATATAGTCTGCCAAACGGAAGTCAATCTTAACATCTGACTCACCAAAACTTTCGGCAATCGGTTCTGAACGCTCATAAGACATACGAATCAGTGGATAAACCTTCTTAGACTCTTCTAATTTGCCTTCTTTCAACAGTTTGACAAAGCCTTCCGTATCGGTCAACAGTTTATCAATTTGCTCTTGCACAAAAGTCTTATAGTCAGCAGTGGCCTTATCAAGCATTTTTTGCTTGTCTTCAGATAAGGCTGTCACCTTAGAAGAATCACTTGTGTTGCTTGGCTTAGATTGGTTATTAGCACAAGCAGTCAATAGCAAGGCTGAAGATAAAAGGACAAAACCTAGTTTTTTCATTGTTTACTCCTATTGGTTCAGGAAACCTGAATTAATTTTACGTTTCATTATACCATATTTTCACTCATTTTTCAATAAATTGTCAGACAATTTAATGTTTTGAATTTAAACTTATATTAGACTTTTAACCTCAAAATTGATAAAATAGGAATGAAAATAATTGTAAAAGAATTTTAAGTCCTTAGGATTTTTTATCCAACACTACTATTCACGCAAACAAGACAAAATCTTGGCAAAAAGATACCGTAGCAAAGAGTACACCAAACTACCACTCATTATGGGCGGTAGTTTTCTTTTCGTCTAAAATAGAGATAAAAAGATAGGTGGTAGCCTTATGCGTTATGGTTATGTACGAGTATCCACTAAGGAGCAAAATATCGATAGACAAATGTCTGCCTTGGCATTCGAAAATATTCCCCAAAATCAAATTTTTATACATAGGGCCTCTGGAAAAGATTTTGACAGGACGGAATACCAAAAATTGCTAACCGTTCTACAAGCAGATGATGAGATAGTTATTAAATCAATTGATAGACTCGGACGAAACTACGATGATATTTTAGAACAATGGCAGTTACTCACTAAGACAAAAAAGGTACATATCAGAGTTTTAGATTTTCCACTCTTAAATACTAAAAATACCAGCGATACAATCACTGGTAAACTAATTTCTGATTTGGTTTTACAAGTTTTATCTTATGTGTCTCAAATGGAAAGAGAGCAAATCAAGTAAAGACAACTAGAAGGAATTCGAGAAGCTCAAAAAAGAGGGAAACAGTTCGGAAGACCGAAGCTAAATGATCCACCAAATTTTTACGATTTAGAAAAAAAATACAGACAAAAAAAAATAACTATTCGTGAAGGAGCAGAAATCTTAGGAGTTTCAAAAAGTACTTTTCATAATTGGCTAAAAAACTATAGTTTTTGTCAAAAAAAGTAGGAAATTTTGGACAACTAGTATCTCACCATTTTTAATTCAAAATAATGAAAAATTTAGTATTTTGATGGATTATATCTTCTTTGTTTATTCTATCAATTTTGTCCATAAAAGTCTACATTATTGGACAAAGGATTACTTCAAAAATAATAGGAGGTCTCTTTTAATGAAGACAAAATCTAAAATTAAACTTTTTGCAACTGCTATAATTGCAACTGCTAGTATAGGTGTAGCTGGTGCGATTACACAATCTAATACTGTTACCGCAAACGAAGTTACAGTTACAGAACGAGACGGGTTCCCAACAGTGACGTTCGAGACTGATGCAGTATTTAAGAATTTTGAAGAAGCTAATACTTTTGCTGAAGGACGTGCTGCTGAAATCTTAGAAGCAACTGATGGCTATAAAGATTATTCCCTAAATGCTGCTCCAGCGCTAGACGGAACTTCAAACTATCTTGTTAGTGGTGAAATCCGTGCCTACAAAGATTATTCAGGCGCAAGTGTAACTGCTGAACAAGCAAAGAAGAATATCGAAGCTGCTGCTCGTAAGGTGGTTAAAGATGCAAACCCTTCAATTTCAACTACAAAACCTGTTACTCCTACTAAACCTGTAGAAGAGGTCAAACCTGTTACTCCAGCTAAACCTGTGGAAGAAGTTAAATCTGAAACTCCTACTAAACCAGAAAAAGATGTTAAATCTGAAACTCCGGCTAAACCAGAAAAAGATGTTAAATCTGAAACTCCGGCTAAACCAGAAAAAGATGTTAAATCTGAAACTCCGGCTAAACCAGAAAACAACAAAAACAACGACAAGAAGACTTTACCAAATACAGGTGAATCAACATCTACTCTTGGAATTATCGGTACTGTCCTTTCAATCACTGGACTAGGATTTATCGTAAAACGTAAGCGTGGGTAGAGAGATTAAATAACTGTAGAGTACTATCTTACAAACTTAAAAAGTTCTAACATTACAAAATTAGCTATGATTAAAAAAACAACCTTATTTACTATTCTTGCCTTAACTAGTCTAACTCTTGTAGCCTGTCAACAAAAGCAAGAAGCTACTACTTCAGCAAGTACAGAACAAACGAGTTCCACTAGTAAGGAATCCTCCAGCTCCTCTTCTGAAGTGAAGAAAACGTTTTATAGTTTATATAACGAGGTAATAGAAAAATATTCTCAACCACAAAATATACCAATCATGGACATGAAGATTAATCCCGTAGCCAAGTTTATAAATACCGAGCCAGAAGTATATTCAGATATCGACTACTGTCTATATGATTTTGATAAAAATGGGACAGACGAACTAATCATTGCTCTGAAAATTAAGTCAGGTAAACATGATATTCTAGACATCAGAACGATTCAGAATGATAAAGTCGTTCAACTCACTAATGCAGAAAATTATCTAGATGTTATCGGAGTAGAAGAGATTTTTGTCCCTCTTGAAGATGGATATTTTCAACTTTCAAGAGCATCTGGTGGTGAAAAATCTCACAAGCTCTATAAACTAAATACAAATACACCTGACTTAGAATTACTCACTGAATCAGATACAGAAGCAGGATTAGGAACTAGACCACCACTACTGAACCAAGATACATTTTCTTGGAAATCTGTAACAAAGCCAATATTAGGAGAAACAACACCCTCACAAGAAATTAAAGGAATGAATCTATCAGCTATCCAAAACGGTGATTTTTCAAGTATCTCTGGTACATGGCGCAATAGTGCTGGTGTAGAACTTGTATTTGACGAACATGGACTGGTTAGTGATCATTCGCAAGTTTCAATTGAATATGCTAAAGAAATTGACCACTATATTAAGGCAGGTTTACTTCCTAGAAATGGAGGAGCTGGTGGTTCTGCCCTTGCCTTTTTACCTGCAGGAATTCCTTTGACAACGGCTATCACTTCTTCACCCGAAAACGGATATAAGGACCTGTCCGATATTAGCCAAGAACGACTATGGGCAGGACAACAACTTATAGAAGGAAATAGCTCAGGATTTTTCTATAAGGTAGAATAGTCTTAGTAGACTCTTAAACTAGCTCATAAAATATCTATTAACTTTCCATAAATACATATAGGATAAATATTCTTATTTTCTTAGAATATTTATCCTATATTTTTATTAACTTTACATTCCTATCAATACTATCTGAATTCACTCTGAAAAAGATTAGACTTTTAAGTCTAAAATTGATAAAATAAAAAAGAAAATAATTGGAAAAGGAAACTATAAATTACCATGATGAATATGCAAAACATGATGCGCCAAGCGCAAAAACTTCAAAAACAGATGGAACAAAGTCAAGCTGAACTTGCTACTATGCAATTTGTTGGCAAATCTGCTCAAGACCTTGTTCAAGCGACCTTGACTGGAGATAAGAAAGTTATCAGCATTGACTTCAATCCAGCTGTCGTTGACCCAGAAGATCTTGAAACTCTTTCTGATATGACCGTTCAGGCTATCAACTCAGCTCTTGAACAGATCAATGAAACTACTAAGAAAAAACTGGGTGCTTTCGCTGGAAAATTGCCATTCTAATCATAAGAAAAACCGGCTCTATAATATTTGTAGGGGGTAAATCCCCCTACAGATATTATGGAGCCATTTTGTTTTATTGAAAAAAGTCTGACAAAATCAATACAATGCATTTTTTATAAGAATGAAACTTCCAGCAGCCTTTTAACTTTTTATTAATAAGTCCCTTCTTCACCTTGACTAGTCAAGATAACAGGTCCATCTTTTGTAATCACGAATTGGTGTTCATATTGACAAGATAAGCCACCGTCAATGGTTTTATGCGCCCAACCAGTCTTCATATCTGTATCAATTTCCCAATCACCGGTATTAATCATTGGTTCAATGGTTAAGACCATTCCTTCACGAAGACGGAGTCCACGACCTGCAATACCATAGTTAGGAACCATTGGTTCCTCATGCATTGTTGGACCAACACCATGACCAACCAAATCACGCACTACACCGTAACCACGGCTTTCAGCGTATTCTTGAATGGCTGCACCGATATCACCGATACGATTTCCAACAACAGCTTGCTCAATCCCCTTGTACATAGCTTCTTTGGTTACATCCATCAAGTTTTTCACTTCTTCGGACGGTGTACCAACGGCGTAAGCCCAACATGAGTCTGCAAGACCACCAGAATAGCTCTGAGTGTATTTTTTCATTTGCTCAACATTGTTGAAGTTTAATTTTGAGACATTCAAATCAGATTTGGCAATAGGACCTCCCAAAACCATGTCGACCTTGAGCAAATCACCCTCTTTCAAGATATAGTGACGAGGGAAAGCGTGAGCTACTTCATCGTTAAGAGAGCAACAGGTAGCATAAGGATAGTCCATCATGGCACCGTCAACCCCAATCTGAAGCGGAAGGAAATTTTCTTCCTTACAACGACGGCGAACATACTCTTCAACTTCCCACATATCTACGCCAGGTTTAATCAAATCACGTAAGCCGATATGAATACTTGCGAGGAAATCACCGGCTTTATCCATAGCTTCGATTTCACGAGCTGATTTTAATGTTATCATCTTTTCTCCTAGTTTCTAATTAATTTTAACAGTCACATTTGCTTTTGAAACAATCTGATGACCATGATAAATATCGTAATCAATAATAGCTGACCGTCTCGTATGATGGATAATGCGTGCTTGAATGCGCAATATATCATCTATCTGAACAGCCTGTAAAAAGTAGATCAGCATCTGCTCGATAATGAGATTGCGCCCGCTATTCACAACTAAATCTTGAGTCATGTGGGTCAAGATTTCTGCCAATACACCGTTAGCCAAAACACCATTTTTTTCAAGCATAAAGGGTTCAACTGTAATGACGACTTCATCATGGTGATAAGAAAGTTTTTGACCAATCTGCTCAGAAAAAGTCGGTAGAGCAGAAACTTGTGAACGGCTCATCTTCTCCATGACATCTCGTCGTGTCACAACTCCAAGCAAGGTTTGATTATTCCGAACAACCGGTACCATTTCAAAGTCTTCAGCAATCATCCGTTGACTCACATTGGCAATATTTGTCGATAATCCAACCAAAAATAAACTACGTGACATGACCTTGTCAATTGTGGTACTTGGTGACTTATCACCAGCGTCTCTCATGGTTACAACACCAACAACAACCTGATGTTGATTGATAACTGGAAAACGACTGCTACGATTCTTACGAACTAAGTCCAAATAATCTTTGACTGTATCGGTTTCTCTCAGAAAACCATACTCATGACTCGGACGATAAAGTTTCTCAACAGTTAAAATATCCGTCTTAATTTGGACATTTGAGAGGGCTTTATTGATCATGGTCGCAATGGTAAAAGTGTCATTCTTGCTTCTCAGAACAGGAATCCCTTTTTGATTGGCCAGTTTAAGCACATCATCATGAACCTGAAATCCACCTGTAACCAGAACTGCATTTTCATTTTCAAGCGCTAACAGTTGGATACGGGTACGGTCTCCGACAATCAAGAGCCCCCCATCGTGAAGGTAAGATAAGATATTTTGTTCAGTCATGGCACCGATTGAAAACTTACTAAATTCTCTCTCTAAACCTTCTTTCCCAGCTAGAACCTCAGAAGAAGTCACTTCTGCAATTTCAGCAAAAGTTAATCTCTCAATAGCAACTTTCTGAGATTTAACACGAATAGTACCACTTCTAGGACGGGTCTCCACAATTCCACGGTTTTCAGCTTCCTTGATAGCGCGATAAGCCGTTCCATCACTGACTCCTAGATGGTTGGAAATGCTACGAACACTGACTCTTTTACCAACAGGTAATTCTTCCAAATAACTTAGAATTTCTTGGTGTTTACTCATTAAATTCTCCCTTTACAAAGCGAAACTCAAGATAATCTCGCATTTTCCTTGTATAGCGATCACTTCCTTTAAACTGACGGAACAAACGGAATCCAGCCTTAAGAGCAACTTTTTGGCTAGCTTCGTTTTCGAGATGGGTTATGATGGACAATTGTTTTAAACCAAACTCCTCAAAAGAAAGTTGGCAAAGTTTTTTAACAATTTCTGTCATAAAGCCTTGGGACCAAGCATCTTTTCTCAAAAAATAGCCAAGTTCTGCTTCTTTTTTAATTTCATCTAGTTTTTCAAACTTAACAGAACCAATCATTTTTTCAGTTTTCTTGTCACAAATAGCCCAAACTCCTAAAGGAGCCTTCATAAAATAATTGGCCAGTGCATATTGACTCTCTTCCAGACTAGCTTGACTTGGAAAAATAAATTGTAAATTCTCAGGATTGGAAGCTATCTCATGGAAGTCCTTACTATCACTAAAAAAGAAAGGACGCAAATACAAGCGATCCGTTTCAAAAAAAGAAAACATTGCTAATTTGGTCCAAATATTCATAAACACCTCTATGGTTTATTCTTCGACTAATGAAATATCCGCTCCAAGATTACGTAATTTTTCAATAATATCTGAATAACCACGTAAGATGAACTCAATATTTGTAATTTCAGTTTTACCTTCAGCCATTAAACCAGCAATGACAAGTGCTGCACCAGCTCTAAGGTCAGTAGCTTTTACATTTGCACCACGTAAACTACGTCCACCAGTATATAAAATATGGTCGTTTGTAGTCGTAATATCCGCGTCCATCTTTGCTAGTTCAAAAACATGGTTTACACGTTTTTCATAAATGGTATCAATAATGGTACCACGCCCTTCTGCTGTTAACAGAAGAGGAGTAATTGGTTGCTGTAAGTCAGTAGCAAAACCTGGATAAGGTGCTGTCTTAATATTGATTGCTTTCAAATTAGACTGTTCCTCGACAAAAATGCTGTCCTCCGATACAGTCATTCGAACTCCCATTTCTTCCAACTTAGCGATGAATCCTTCTAGGTGTTCGTATAATACATTATTAATACGAATTCCCTTACCGACTGCCGCAGCTAAGGAAATATATGTTCCTGCTTCAATACGATCTGGAATCACCTGATGACGCGTTCCATGTAATCTGTCAACACCATCAATAATGATAATATTAGTTCCAGCGCCGCGGATATGAGCTCCCATATTATTCAAGAGAGTGGCGACATCAATAATCTCAGGTTCTCGGGCTGCATTTTCAATAATCGTACGGCCATTTGCTTTAACGGCAGCAATCATTGTATTAATCGTCGCACCCACGCTGACCGTATCCATGTAAATGCTTGCACCATGAAGTCCTGCATCTTTAGCAGATAACTTCATGTTATCTCCCTCGTAGCTAACAGTTGCTCCCATAGCTTCAAAAGCCTTAAGATGTAGATCAATAGGGCGAGGTCCCAAATCACATCCACCAGGTAAACCAACAGTAGCTTCACCAAAGCGACCTAAAAGACTTCCATAAAAATAATAAGATGCACGAAGACTATTGATTTTCCCATAAGGCATTGGAATATTTTGAACACCTCTTGGATCAATCTCTAACACATCGTCATAACGCTTAACAGTAGCCCCCATTAACTCCATAATTTCGACAAGACTAGCAACATCGGAAATATCTGGAACACAATCCAAAGTCACCACATCATCTGCCAAAATAATAGCTGGAATCAAAGCTACTACACTATTTTTTGCGCCACTAATGGTAATCTCACCTTGCAGAGGCAAGCCACCATTGATAACAATTTTTCTCATTTTAAATTTTTAATACTCTTTCAAAATTTCTAAAAAGGTCCTACTCTAAAGTATATCATAAATTCACCCTTTTTTCCATCATTTTCGATTATATTAGCTGAATCGGATTTTATTGGTAACTGAGTTTCTTACAAAGTTTTGCCCCTTTTTTGCCCCCTGATACAGAAAAAGACCTATCATACAAGCTATAAAGCTTGATATGATAGGCTTTTTAATATTAGATTAACGTACTGTGCGAATACGCATTGTGTTTGTACGAACAGCTTCTCCAACTGGTACACCAGCTACGATAACGATATCGTCACCAGATTGTACAAGTCCTGCTTCAACTGCTTTACGTTCAGCGATTTCGAACATATCGTCAGTTGATGATGGAGCATCTGTCAACATTGGGATAACACCCCAGTTCAACATCAATCCACGTTCTGTCAATTCGTCAAATGTCAACGCCAAGATGTCAGCATTTGGACGGTATTTAGAGATCAAACGTGCAGTATGTCCAGTCTTAGTAAGAGTTACAACCAATTTAATATCCATTGAGTTAGTAGCATCTTTAACAGCTGAAGCCATTACTTCTGTCTTAGAGTTACGTTCGAATGAATCTGAGTTCAAACGTCCGTATTCGTTAAGAAGAGTTTGAGCGTTCTTGTCGATTGTAGCCATTGTAGTTACTGACTCAAGTGGGTATTTACCGTTTGCAGACTCACCTGAAAGCATTGTAGCATCAGTTCCGTCGATAACAGCGTTGAATACGTCTGATACTTCTGAACGAGTTGCACGTGGTTTTTCAGTCATTGTTTCAAGCATGTTTGTTGCAGTGATAACAACTTTACCTGCAGCATTGACTTTCTTGATGATCATTTTTTGGTAAACTGGAACCATTTCGAATGGTACTTCGATACCCATGTCACCACGAGCGATCATGATACCATCAGCAGCTTCAATGATTTCATCCAAGTTGTCGATACCTTGTTGGTTTTCGATTTTAGCGAACAATTGAACGTGTCCGTTTCCAGTTTCTTTACAGATTGCACGAACTTCGTTAACGTCTTTAGCAGTACGTACAAATGAAATCGCGATGAAGTTGATACCTTGTTCAAGACCGAAGCGGATGTCATCGTTATCGCGTTCAGCAAGAGCTGGGAAAGGAATTTTAGTGTTAGGGATGTTAACACCTTTTTGTTTAGCAATTACGCCATCGTTTTCAACTTCAACTTCAAATTCACGAGTTGCATCGTCTTTAGCAACCACACGAAGACCAAGTTTACCATCGTCAACCAAAACTTGACGACCAACTTCAACATCATCATAGATATCAAGAGCACCAGCAACGTTCAATGCGATCACATCACGAGTTGATTTGATTCCTTGTTTAGTAGCAACACGGATTTTTTCACCAGTTGTGTAAGAGTACTCTTTTGCATCTCCTTCAAATAATTCAGTACGGATTTCTGGTCCTTTTGTATCAAGAAGGAAACCAACTTTTTTACCTGCAAGTTTTTCAGCAAGTTTAACAGTTGCCATACGGTCACCTTGTTCTTGGTGGTCACCGTGTGAGAAGTTGAAACGGAATGTGTTAGCACCAGCTTCAATCAATTTAGCAATGTTTTTAGCTGAAGCTTCAACATCAAGTTTTTCACCCCAGTATCCGTCATCACCGAATTTTTTACCACCACGGATTTCTACCGCAGGTCCCAAAGTTGCAACGATTTTTACACGTTTGTTCATGATTTTTGTGACTCCTTTATATATATGACCTTTTTGGTCTTATTAACTAAATTATAAATTATGACAAGCTCTTATTCAAGCTAGATAGCTCAAGGTCAGCCTTATGTGGATTGTTAACCACAATCTTACCATCTGCAGTCAAGCTAAACAATGCTCCTTCTTCTGCAGTACCAAGAATTGGGTTTTCAACCATTTTCTCGTTACGGATACCAACCGCAACACCACCGATACCTTCTTTAAGAAGTTTAACAGCATGAGCACCCATACGTGATGCCAAAACACGGTCACGCGCAGTTGGAGAACCACCACGTTGAATATGTCCAAGTTCTGTTACACGAAGGTCACTTGTATCTCCCGCTTCTTTTAGTTTTTGACCAAATTCAGCTGCTGACATCACACCTTCTGCCAAGACGATGATGTTGTGTTTTTTACCACACTCATAACCAGCTTTGATACTTGCTACGATATCTTCCATCTTGAATCCTTCTTCAGGAATGATGATTTCATCAGCACCAGTTGCAATACCAGCCCAAAGAGCGATATCACCTGCGTTACGACCCATTACTTCGATAACAAATGTACGACGGTGACTTGATGATGTATCACGAATCTTATCGATAGCATCCATAGCAGTAGTAACCGCTGTGTCAAAACCGATTGTGAAGTCAGTACCAACAATATCGTTATCGATTGTACCAGGAAGACCGATAGCTGGGAATCCATGTTCAGTCAAACGCATAGCGCCGTGGTAAGATCCATCACCACCGATAACAACTACACCTTCAATTCCGTGTTTTTTCAATTGCTCAATCCCTTTAAGTTGCCCTTCAAGTTGAGCGAACTCTGGGTAACGAGCAGAGTGAAGGAAAGTACCACCACGAGAAATGATGTCTCCTACTGAAGCCGCATCTAGGGGATGAATTTCACCAGCAACCATACCAGCATATCCATCATAGATACCAAATACTTCCATTCCTTCTGAAATTGCTTGACGAACAACTGCACGGATAGCAGCGTTCATACCAGGGGCGTCTCCACCACTAGTCAAAACAGCAATACGTTTCATATTGGTTATGCTCCTTTTTCTTTTAACATTCTTACTGATTATATCACATTTAAATGGAAAATTCTTCTATTTTCCGTAATTTTAGCGATAAATCGTTTTCATAACGATTCCACCTAATTTCTCTTCTAATTCAGTGGATTTAGTCACAAAATGATGGGGAGAAACAATCGTTCTCTGTTCCTCTTCATACCTGATGATGACTGGGATTGGGCCTTTATACTGGTCTAAAATTCTCGAAATTTCTTGATCCGATTCATGATTTTTTACCTGTATCCAAAAGCGTTCAGCCACTGCTGCTCTTATTTCTTGTGCAATCATTTGCAGACGGCCATCTCGTAACTGAATTTTTCCTCTTATATAGTAGAAAGCTCCTTCTTTCAATTCCTGCCCAATCTGTCGATATAAGTCTGAGAAGAGGGTAACATCCAATTTTTTCTTACTATCATCTACCTGTAAGAATGCCATGTTTTCACCCTTTTTAGTCCGAATCACTTTTATTTTCTGAATTTCAACCAATATAATGGCGTGACTATTTTCTGACAAATTTCCGATTGGTGTAATTGGGTAGATAGCCTTACTTGCAATAGCTTGTAAGGGATGTTTGCTAACTCCTACCCCTAGAAACTCTTGTTCCATATAGAATTTTTCTTGTTCTGTCCAATCTTCCGATTCCTGCCAACTATATATTGTATCACCGAACAAGCTCCCTAACTCTTTCACAAATTCAAATAGATTACCTAAATTATTAAATACTTTTTGGCGATTTTTTTCAAATGAATCGAAAAGACCAACTTTTACCAAAGGTTCTAGCAGAGGAAGTTTCAGATAATTCTCAGGTAATTTAGCTATAAAATCTTCAATGCTCGAATAGGGTCTATTTTCAATAATCCAAAGCGCCAAATCATTGCTGACTCCCTTAATCGATTTCAGACCTAGATAGATGGACTTGTTGGCAATTTTATCATGATAGGGAATGGTATTGATGGACAGAGGTGCTACTTCAAAGCCTGCTTCAAGAGCGTCTGTTAGGTAATCACTGTTGGAAGAATTCAGCATGACCTGATAAAAAATGGCTGGATAATGCGTTTTGAAATAGGCCAACTGGAAGGCCAAGGCTGAGTAGGCATAGGCGTGAGATCGGTTAAATCCATAACCTGCAAACTTCTCCATAACATCAAAGACCTGCTCTGCCTTTTCCCTAGTATGACCAGCATCTAATGATCCTTGAATAAAGGATTCCCTCATTTCATGCATGGCAGAGGCATCCTTTTTCCCCATAGCCCGACGTAAAATATCGGCTTTTCCGAGGCTAAATCCAGCAAATCTCTGAGCAACCTGCATAACCTGCTCCTGATAGAGCATGATGCCGTAGGTTGGAGCCAAAATATCCTCCAGTACTGGATCCAGAACAGTCACTTCTTCCTGCCCATGCTTTCTTGCCACAAAATTATTGATGTAGTCACTGGCACCTGGTCGATTTAGAGAAGTAGTTGCTACGACATCTTCAAAACAGACTGGTTGCACACGTTTGAGCAAGCGAATGGCACCAGGTTGTTCAAATTGAAAGATACCTTTTGTATTGCCAGAGGCAAATAAAGCTAACGTTTCTTTGTCTTCCAAATCAATTTCTTCAATTTTAAGGTGAATACCTTCTGATTCAGCAAGCAATTCTTGCATCTTCTGGACAAAGGTCAAATTTCGCAGTCCCAGAAAGTCCATTTTCAATAGCCCGCTAGATTCAACTCCATGAGCATCATACTGAGTCAGCGGAATTTCGTCACCATGTTTTAGAGGGATGTAATTGGTCAAATCTTGGTCACTGATTACAACACCAGCCGCATGGACAGAGGTTTGTCTTGGATAGCCCTCTATCTTGCAAGCAATTTCAAAGGCTTTTTGATATTCTAGCTTACTATTGATTTGCTGACGAAACTGGAGATTGCCCTCATAGGCTGACTTTAGATTATCTCGAAAACTGATTTTCTTGGTAATTGCGGACAATTCATACTCTGGCACACCAAAGCGCTTCAAGACATCTCGCAAAGCTTGCTTGGCCCCAAAGGTAGAAAAAGTAACGATTTGAGCCGCATGTTTACTACCATATTTATTACCAACATATCTGATAAAATCTGGACGATAAATATCAGGGATATCTATATCAATATCAGGCATGGTATAGCGTTCACGATTGAGGAAACGTTCAAAAATCAGATTCTTCTGAACTGGGTCAATCCCTGTGATATCCAAGGCGTAGGAAACCAAACTACCGACTGCAGAACCCCGTCCCATTCCCATATAATAGCCATTCGAACGTCCAAAACGTAATAAATCCCAAACAACCAAGAAATAATCATCAAAGCCCATATCATGAATAACAGCCAATTCTTGGTCTAGACGGTCTTGATATTCTTTACCAGTCAACCCCTTCTGAACAAGCCCCAATTCAGCACGTTCTCTCAACTCTTCTACTGCTGGTCTAGCTGGATTAAAGCGAGGCAGTTTCAGACTAGTATCCAAGTCATAAGAAATACCTGAAATAAGCTTTTCTAAATTTTCCAAGGCTTGAGGAAAACGCTCTTGGAATAGTTTCTCTAAAGAACTTGCTGACATAAAAACATCTTGTCTAGAACGCAAAGGAACTTCTCTTAGCGGTAGATTTTCTTTAATCGCTGTTAATATTTGAAGAACCTCTCTATCCTTACTTTCAAATGTATTGACCCGATAAATAGGCAAAATTGGATGATGAAATTCGCTTGCTAGTGTTTCCGGATAAACCCCAATATAGTAATCACAGCCCAGATTTAGCGACTCAAGTTCTTCAAAATAAGGTACAATGACAGCAATATCCTCCAGATACTGAGATAGAACTGACCAACTTTTCTCCCCCTGCATCTTGGCTGTTGATAGTTTCATCAACTGCTGATAGCCCACACTAGATAAAGCTAAAAAGCGCAAATTCACATCCTTATCATCTACAAGCACATTCATTTCAAGCCCTAACAAAGGATGAATGCCGTATTTTTTTGTAACCTCTAGAAAATCGAAAGCCCCGTAAAGATTGTCAATATCCATCAAAGCCAGATGAGTGTAGCCATAGTCTTTTGCTACTCTCACATACTTGTCGATTGAAATGACACTCTCCATAAAACTATAGACTGTTTTTGTATCTAGTTGTGCGATCAATTTACACTTCTCCTCTATCATTCTCACTATATTATACCATTTTCTTTAAATTTCTATTACTATTACTGATGCTTTAATATCTAATAGCTCAAATCATAGTTAATTAGACAATCCTTGCACGATTTTTAACAGTATCACTAATATTTTTGTATTTAGGCTTATCATTTTACATGTTTATTTTATAAATACTTATTTTTATTTATTATAGTTTCTATTAATTTTTATAGTTTCTTTTCTCTCTGTTTTTTGATATAATAACTGTAATATATTTCATAAATAGGAGGTCTTATGCGTTTTAATCAATTCAGCTATTTAGCGCTACCTAGAGATACAATTATCTTTGAATTAAAAAAGTATGGATTTGATTTACCAGTCAACATCACAAATAAAAAAATGCTTGAAGCGTTTCTTATTCGTTTCTTTTTTAATTTTAAAAACAGCTCCTATCCTCTATCCAGTTTAGCAGTTGATAAGGAAACTGACTTATTGACATTTTTTCAATCAGATAAAGAGTTGACTGCAGATATTTTCTATACTGTGGCTTTTCAACTTTTAGGTTTTTCTTATTTGGTTGACTTTGAAGACAGTGATGTTTTCCGTAAAGAAACTGGTTTTCCTATTGTATATGGTGATTTGATTGAAAATCTCTATCAGTTACTCAATACTCGGACCAAAAAGGGGAACACTCTTATCGACCAACTTGTTAGTGACAGTCTTATTCCTGAGGATAATGACTATCACTACTTTAACGGCAAAAGTTTAGCAACTTTTTCTAGCCATAATGTCATTCGAGAAGTCGTTTACGTTGAGTCTCGTGTCGATACTGACCAAAAAGGGCTACCAGACTTAGTCAAGGTCAGCATTATTCGTCCTCGTTATGACGGGCAAATCCCTGCTATCATGACAGCCAGTCCCTATCATCAGGGAACAAATGATAAAGCCAGCGACAAGGCTCTCTACAAGATGGAGGGCGAGCTTGAAGTGAAGCCTGCTCACAAGATTGAGCTAGAGGAGCCTCAACTAAATCTCGTCCAAGCTCAAGGTCAAGCTGAGCTTGTGTCAGAAGCTGAGGAAAAGCTAACGCACATCAACGCTAGCTATAGTCTCAACGACTACTTCCTTCCACGAGGGTTTGCTAATCTCTATGTTTCAGGTGTCGGTACAAAAGACTCTACTGGTTTCATGACTAACGGGGACTACCAACAAATCGAGGCCTATAAAAATGTCATCGATTGGCTCAATGGTCGTTGCCGTGCCTTTACTGACCACACGCGCCAGCGTCAAGTCAAGGCTGACTGGTCAAATGGAAAAGTTGCCACAACTGGACTCTCCTATCTAGGTACCATGTCCAATGGTCTTGCGACCACAGGTGTCGATGGTTTAGAAGTTATCATTGCCGAGGCTGGCATTTCTTCATGGTACAACTACTACCGTGAAAACGGTCTGGTTACAAGCCCAGGTGGTTATCCAGGTGAGGACTTTGACTCCCTTGCTGAACTAACCTACTCTCGTAATCTCTTGGCTGGTGACTATATCCGAGGTAACGAAGTTCACCAAGCTGACTTAGAAAAAGTAAAAGAGCAACTGGATCGCAAATCTGGCGACTACAATCAGTTTTGGCATGATCGCAATTATCTGCTCAATGCCCATAAGGTAAAAGCAGAGGTTGTCTTTACCCACGGGTCTCAGGATTGGAATGTCAAACCACTTCATGTTTACCAGATGTTCCATGCTCTACCTGCTCATATAAACAAGCATCTCTTTTTCCATAATGGTGCCCATGTTTACATGAACAACTGGCAATCCATTGACTTCCGTGAATCCATGAATGCCTTATTAACTAAAAAATTGCTGGGACAGGAAACGAATTACCAACTTCCTACTGTCATTTGGCAGGACAATACAGCTCCTCAGGCTTGGTTATCACTTGATACCTTCGGTGAGCAAGAAAACTTTGAAACCTTCTCACTTGGTCAAGAAGAGCAAGTCATTCAAAACCAGTACCCAGATAAGGATTTTGGGCGCTATGGTAAAACATACCAGACCTTTAATACAGACCTCTATCAAGGGAAAGCCAATCAAATTACTATTGACCTCCCTGTGACCAAAGATCTTCACTTGGACGGTCGACCTCAACTCAATCTTCGTATCAAATCCAGCACAAACAAGGGGCTTTTATCTGCTCAACTACTGGAACTTGGTCAAAAGAAATACCTACAACCTTATCCAACTATTTTAAGTGCTAGAACCATTGACAACGGTCGCTACCACATGTTGGAAAATCTCTGTGAATTGCCATTTAGACCAAATGAACAGCGAGTCGTGACAAAAGGCTACCTTAATTTACAGAATAGAACTGATTTACTGTTAGTCGAGGAGATCACTGCAGATGAATGGATGGATATCCAGTTTGAACTGCAACCGACTATTTACAAGTTAAAAGAAGGAGACACTCTCCGTTTAGTCCTCTATACTACTGACTTTGAAATCACCATACGTGATAATACTGACTACCACCTGACTGTTGATCTTGAAAAGTCTAGTCTTATACTACCTTGTCAAAAGGTATAATGTAACAGACATTCAGTATGGAAAAATCTCCACTTGAATAGTCTAACGAAACAGAAACTTGGTATCAAATCCAATCCTAGTCTAATGTTTAAAACTGGATTTTGGACAAAAGATATTAAGACCCTAACCAACATGTGTACTCATTAATAATATTCGCTACCACACCACATGTTGGAAAATCTCTGTGAATTGACATTAATCGTAAATTCACAACAAGTCGTGACAAAAGGCTACCCTAATTGAATGATTTACTGTTAGTAGAGGACACCAATGTAGATAAACGGATAGATACCCAATTCATCTACACTCAACTAGTGACAAGTTAAAAGAGGGAAATTCTCTCCGTTTAGTCCTATACTACTAACTTTGAAATCATCATACGTGACAATACCGCTTACCACCCGACTGACAATCTCGTTCAGTCCACGCTTTCTGTATCTAATACAAGGAGTAACATTTTATGAATAAATCTGAACACCGACACCAACTCATACGAGCTCTTGTAACGAAAAACAAGATTCATACTCAAGCTGAGCTACAAGCTCTTCTTGCCGATAATGATATTAAAGTTACACAAGCTACACTTTCGAGAGATATTAAAAGTATGAACCTTTCAAAAGTACGAGAAGAAGACAACTCTTACTACGTACTCAATACAGGTTCAACCTCAAAATGGGAAAAACGTCTCGAAATTTACATGGAAGATGCTCTTGTCTTGATGCGCCCAGTTCAACATCAAGTCCTACTAAAAACCCTTCCTGGACTTGCTCAATCCTTTGGTTCTATCATTGATGCATTGAACTTCCCTGACGCTATCGCTACTCTCTGTGGCGATGATGTCTGCCTTGTCATCTGTGAAGATGCAGAAGCTGCTCAAAAATGCTTTGAAGAGCTGAAAAAATTTGCTCCACCATTTTTCTTTGAAGAATAAGAAAATTCCGTGTCTTATATGGCACGGAATCTTTTTATCTATTTCACTGAGATGGATTGTCTTTTTTAGTTCGTGCCAATCTTAGGGCACGATTTGGATTGAGACGATTAAATAGTTCTTCCAATTTCTTTTCATTCCAAACATCTGCAGCGGAAATGAAATTGCCATCCGCATCTCGGAAAGATATCGGTTTATCTCCCATATCAGTCTCCTAGTCTACAAACTCAAACTCAAATTTACCAATTCGGACCAAGTCACCATCTTTAGCACCACGCGCACGAAGGGCTTCATCAACCCCCATACCACGTAATTGACGGGCAAATTTCATGACCGATTCGTCACGATCAAAGTTGGTCATATTAAAGAGTTTCATGAGTTTTTCACCAGAAAGCACCCATGTCGCATCGTCATCACGACTAATTTCAAAGGCTTTTTCTTCCTCATCAAATCCATAGTAAGCTTCTTCTTCCATATCTGACTCATCATAAAGCAAGAATTCTGGTGTCTTGTCTAACAATTCAGCTGTAGCATCCAAAAGCGTTGCCAGACCTTGCTTGGTCAATCCAGAAATTGGGAAGATAGCTGGTAACTCTTCAAATTCATCATAATTTTCAGCCAATTTTTTCTTAAACTCTTTAAGATTTTCTTGACTCTCAGGCATGTCCATTTTGTTGGCTACGATAATCTGTGGACGCTCCATGAGACGGAGGTTATAAGACTCTAACTCCTTATTGATAGCTAAGTAGTCCTCATAAGGATCACGTCCTTCGCTAGCTGACATATCAATAATATGAAGGATGACACGGGTACGCTCAATGTGGCGGAGGAACTGAGTTCCCAAACCAACACCTTGACTAGCCCCTTCAATCAAACCTGGTAAATCAGCTACTGCAAAGGAGTCACCTGATTGGGTACGAACCATACCAAGATTTGGCACAATAGTCGTAAAATGGTAGGCACCAATTTTAGGTTTAGCAGATGTGATAACACTTAAAAGTGTTGATTTCCCTACAGATGGGAATCCAACTAAACCAACATCTGCCAAGATTTTTAGTTCCAATTGTAACTCACGTTCCTGACCTGGTTCTCCATTTTCAGAGATTTCAGGTGCAGGATTTTTTGGTGTCGCAAAGCGGATATTTCCACGTCCACCACGACCACCGTGGGCTACGATAAATTCTTGACCGTGTTCAATCAAATCTGTCAAGACCTTACCAGTTTCCGCATCACGAACAGTCGTACCTTGCGGTACACGAACTCTTAGGTCTTCAGCACCACGACCATGCATCCCTTTGGTCATTCCTTTTTCACCAGAATCAGCCTTGAAATGGCGATTGTAGCGGAAATCCATCAAGGTACGCAAACCTTCGTCTACAACGAAGACTACATTACCTCCACGACCACCATCACCACCCCAAGGACCGCCATTAGGGACATATTTTTCACGGCGAAAGGCAACCATGCCATCGCCACCATTACCAGCCTTGACCTTGATCTTGGCTGTATCTAAAAACATACTCATTTTTTTTCTCACTTTAAAAAAGGGCTGGGAAATCCCAGTCACAAAATTTTCTTGAATCTATTTTATAGATTACTGAGGGCACCAATTGCAGTTGCAAAAATACCCAAAATACTTGCTACTAACATGATAAGTACGATAAGCAAGGTTAATTTCTCAAACATCGTTTTTTTACGTTTTCCATTATCTCCAAATGCCATTTTTTTCTCCTTCGTTACATTCTATTTTCTATTATCTTAGCATGAATTCAGCTAGTTTTCAATAGTCACTTGCTACCGGCGCAATAATCCATAAAATGATATAAGCTACAATTCCTGCCCCATAACAAAATGCAAGAACACCCCATATTACACGAACAATAGTAGGATCCATATCAAAATAATTTGCGACCCCAGCACATACTCCAGCAATTTTTTGATCACTACCGCTTCTCATCAATTGTTTTTTCATAGCTGTTCCTCTTTCTATTCTTCATGGTCTTTCCAATAATCTCTGATGCTGATTAACTGTGTTTTTGAAGCCCTCAGCATTCGTCTAGAGCCTTTTACAGGCACAGCAACCACCTGTTGCGGTAAATACAAAACTGTCTTAAAGATACGCTGGCTGACCGTATCATCTTTTGCTAAATCTTTCTGGAAGTTATTTGAAATAATGGCATCCAGATAAAACTCATGCACTCGTTTTCCAAAATTCTCAGCTGAAATCTCATATAATTTCTCTGATAAGGTATGCTCGTCCATATCTGGCGTTGCAATCAGGGCCTCCAGAATAGCTCCAGCCAAATCATGCTCACCGTAATACAAGGTTCCAAACATTTTATCACTGATAAGATTGTCCAGATAAGGATTTCCATGAGCAATGACAGGTGTTCCACTGGCCAAGCTTTCCAAGTATGTCAAACCTTGCGTCTCACTTGTCGATGCTGAGATGAAGAAATCTGCCGCCTTATAGTAAAGAGCTGTCTCACTAGGAGCAATCATCCCGGTAAAGATAACAGAATCTTGAATCTCTAGTTTCTGAGCTTGCTCTTTGAGGTCATTCAGATAAGGACCATCTCCAGCTACCACCAGTTTAACCTTGTCTTCTTCTTTCAGAACTTCTGCAAAGGCCGCTAATACTGCTTGAATATTTTTTTCATAGGAAATTCTGGAAAGACTAAGCAACATCTTTTCATCATCTTGAATCCCTAGTTTACTACGCAGTTCTTTCAGATTTTCTTGCTTGATTTCTGGACGTTCAAACTTGGCTAATTCAATCCCAGTTGGAATGACTCGCTTTTCCACCTTGACCTTATAGTCAGATAACAAGTCACGGACAATCTCGCTCGGGCAAATAACCCCATCCACATCGTGCAGGAAACCTCTGACCAGATACTTGACCATACTAGGACGAATCAACATTCCCTTAGCAATATAATGCACGTAGTCTTCGTATTGGGTGTGATAGGTATGGATGACTGGAATCTTCAATTCACGCGCAATCCAAATCCCCAACAAGCCTAGAGAAAATTCTGTCTGAGTATGGATAATATCTAGCTGATACTGTTTGGCAATTTCAAGCGCCTTGCTAAAACCTCGATAGGCAAAGCGGCGATCCTTAAAAGCAAAGAAAGGAACACTTGGTATGCGGATAATTTGCCAATCTTCGTAGCGATTGACATCCTTATCTGTCGTTGTAAAGATAAAAACAGCATGCCCCTGCTTTTCAAGTTCTGTTTTCAAGGTTCGAATACTGGTCGCAACACCAGAAACCTGAGGAAAATAGGTATCTGTAAATAAACCAATTCGCATAGATTACCTCACTTTTTCTTTCTCCCTAAAGCGGCTTGTTTCTCATAAAAGTCCAACCAGATTTGTAACAGATGCTCTTCAGAATACTCTCTGGAAATATTCTTAGCTTTTTCTTTGAGGTCTTTTAAAGCAACAGGATTTGCTTGATATTCCAGAATAGCTTCTTTCATCTCTTCTCTATCTGCTGTCGCCCGATAATTTCCCTCCAAAATTACCTTATAAAGATCCAAATCACGCAACATAATAGGAGCTTCACAACTAGCAGCCTCTAAAATAGTCATAGGGAATAGCTCATTGTAACTAGGTAACAAGAAAAGATCCGCTAGGGCATACAATTCGCGCATTCGCTCTGGTGACACAATACCTGGAAACATCAAATTTTTAGGTGGATTATCCATAATTTTCTTGTAGCGTTCATAACCATCTGTCATGCCACCAAAAGAGAAACCACCTGCCCAGATAAAGGTAATTTGCGGCAATTCCTCAGCCAGACGGATAAAATCGTCAATCCCTTTGCGCTTCTGAACTTGACCAGCACCTACTACGATAAACTGATTATCACTAAGACCTAGCTCTGTACGCAGTATCGCTACCTCTTCCTGTGGAAGAGGATGCCATTTTTCCTTGTTTACAAAGTTAGGAATATAGGTCACTTTTTCACGTGGAATACCAGCTGCCACCAAATCCTCGATAAACATAGGATTGACCACAACCAAGTGCTCCATCCGGTTGTAAAAAGAAAATACATAGCGTTTCACAATTCCCTTTAAGAAAAATGGAATTTTCAAACTCCCCTCAAGTGTATCAGGCAAGAAATGCACATAGCCAATTTTCCTTCCTGAGCGTTTCTTTTGGAAGGTTGATAAATAATAGGGGAAATCAATTGTATGAAAGTGAGTCACATCTGCCTCTATTGGAAGATTTTCTGTAACAATCAATTGGTCCTTGGCATCACGGTGAAGAAGACGAACTAATTCACGGTAAGCACCTGAAACTCCTTGTCCTGCTACTTTCTCACTTGAACTCAACATATTGATGCGTAATTTCTTTTTTTCCATAACTACTATTATATCATTTTCTTTGAATAAAATCAGCAAAAGAAAGGAGAGACTAAAGGAAAAGAAGAGGAAATTTCCTCGATTTTCCAATAATCTCTCACATGCTTTTATTTGTTTACTTAATGCCTAGGGCAATGCGTGCATAGCGACTCATTTTTTCAACAGTCCAGGCTGGATACCAAACTAATTTGACCTCAGTATCCGTTACTTCTGGAACCTCTGTCATAGCATCATAAATCTGGTCTGTCAAAAGATCTGCCAGGGGACAACCCATGGTTGTCAAAGTCATATCAATCTCTGTTTGCCCTGTGTCACCGTCAAAACGAATCTCATAAATCAAACCAAGATTGACAATATCGATTCCCAACTCAGGGTCGATGACTTCTTCCAAGGCTGTTAAAATCCGTGTTTTGATATTTTCAATTTGCTCTTCTGTATAAGCCATATTTTCCTCACTCTTAGTCTTCAATAAAATCACGAAGCGGTTTGCTACGACTTGGTTGGCGTAGTTTTCTCAAAGCCTTTGCTTCAATCTGACGGATACGCTCACGGGTTACGTTAAAGACTTTCCCCACATCTTCAAGGGTGCGCATTTTTCCATCATCTAGTCCAAAACGTAGACGCAGAACATTTTCTTCACGGTCTGTAAGAGTATCCAAGACCTCATCCAACTGCTCACGCAAGACGATACGAGTTGTATAGTCCACTGGATTTTCAATTACTTCATCTTCGATAAAGTCTCCAAGATGGCTATCATCCTCTTCACCGATTGGTGTTTCAAGAGATACTGGTTCTTGGGCAATCTTCAAGATTTCACGAACCTTATCAGGTGTCATATCCATTCGTTCAGCAATCTGTTCTGGCGTTGGATCTTGTCCCAATTCTTGAAGGAGATTACGCTGTTCACGAACCAATTTATTGATGGTTTCAACCATGTGGACTGGGATACGAATAGTACGAGCTTGATCCGCAATAGCACGAGTGATAGCCTGACGAATCCACCAAGTTGCATAAGTTGAGAACTTGAACCCTTTAGAATAGTCAAACTTGTCAACCGCCTTCATCAAGCCCATGTTCCCTTCTTGAATCAAGTCAAGGAACTGCATACCTCGGCCGACATAGCGTTTAGCAATAGAAACAACCAAACGAAGGTTAGCTTCCGCAAGACGTTGTTTGGCTTCGATATCACCAGCTTCAACAGCCAGTGCTAATTCTTTTTCCTCTTCATTAGTCAAGAGAGGAACGACTCCGATTTCTTTCAAGTACATTCGAACAGGGTCATTAACCTTAGCCGAAGTTGAACCAATCAAGTCCTCATCGCTGAGTTCTGGTTCTTCTTCAGCACTAAGAACACGCGCACTTGGATTTCCTTCGTTATCTGTGATTGAAATTCCTGCATCCTGAATCCGTTGCAAGAGATCTTCAATTCCATCAGCATCCAAGGTAAAAGGAATCACCAGACTCGCATTAATTTCATCATCAGTTGCTGTCCCTTTTTGTTTATGATTACGGATAAATTCTGCTACTTGTACATCAAATGTTGTTACTTCTTTTTGTTTTGTTGCCATTATTACTCCATTCTTCTCTTTTGGGAAATTAAACGTCCCAATTCTTCTAGGGCTGTGTCTGTATCTCCTACATGGCTAGCTTCCTGCACCTTCTTTTTGATTCTCATATTGTCCTGATTCAAGAGAGCCTTGTTTCGAGTCATTTCTACTTCACTAAGTTCCTGCGGTGACATCTCAGCAGGCAAATCCTGAGCTAAAACTTGATACCAGGCTCTTTCAACTTCCTCTGTTTGTTCTGCTAAAACTTCTGGAGGAAGATTGCCATACTGGTCAAGCAAGTCATATAAGACCTGAAATTCAGGTGTGTCAAACGCAAAGTCTTCTCGCAAACGGTAATCGTTTAAAACAAGAGGGGATTCCATCATTCGATAAAGTAGATGAGCTTCTGCCCTCATAATAGCTGATAACTGCTTGGTGACAGGCATAGTGATTTGCGTCGGTCTGGAAATTCCTTCCATACGATTCTGCCTTTGAGCCTGACGGCTTTCATTAACAATCTGCTCAATCTGAGCATAATCAAAGGACGTCAAACTGTCAGCTAAAATATGAATATAACTGTTTTGAGCAGTGATAGACTTTTCTTGAACAATCAAGGGAGCTATTTTTTCAATAAACTCAATCTGAGCCTGCAGATTTTCACTATTTTCAGGCTTATACTGGTGAATGTAGAACTCAATCGGACTAATACGAGTTTTCGTTAATAGATAGGCCAAGTCTTCTGGTCCATTTTTTTGTAGATACTCATCTGGATCCAAGTTATCAGGCATGCTGACAATCTGCACAGGCATATCACCAATTTCATCCAATGCTTTCAATGTCGCGGCTTGCCCAGCCTTATCGCCATCATAAACAAGAACCAACTTCTTGGTTAACCTTTTCAGATGCTCAACATGCTCACGACTCAAGGCCGTTCCCATTGATGCAACAGCGTTTTCGATTCCAGCTCGATAGGCTGCAATAACATCCATGAATCCTTCCATCAGATAAATCTCACTGGCTTTTCCAGAAGATTTTTTAGCCCTATCCATATGATATAATTCGTAACTTTTGTTAAAAATTGCAGTCGATCGGCTATTTTTATACTTAGAAGTTTGTGAATCCGTTTTCTGCCAGATACGACCTGAGAAGGCAATGACCTTTCCTTGGTCATTTGTCAGGGGAAACATAATCCGATTGTGAAAGGTATCTACAAATTGATTAGCATCCGAGAGATAAAACAGTCCTGAATCTAGGAAATCCTCATCACGATACTGACCAGACAAACGTTGATAGAGATAGTTTCGTTCTGGAGGTGCCAAACCAATCCGAAAATGCTTGAGCACTTCATCTGTCAAACCACGCTGATAAAGGTAGTTTCTGGCCTCCTCCCCCATGGTCGTTGTCATGAGAATAGCATGATAAAATTTGGCAGCATCTTCGTGCATATCATAAAGAGCTTGGTGGGGTGAAGCTGGCTTCTGTTCACTATAAAGCGGTTTTTCCACCTCTATCCCGACACGCTGACCTAAGATTTGGACAGCCTCCATAAAGGGAACTCCTTGATACTCCTCGATGAATTTAAAGACATCACCTGAGCGACCACAACCAAAACAGTGGTAAAACTGCTTATCCTCAACAACGTTGAAAGAAGGTGTTTTTTCACCATGAAAAGGACAGAGCCCTAGATAGTTCCGTCCTGCCTTTTGTAAAGAAATCACATCTCCTATGACTTCCACAATGTTGGCATTGTTTTTGATTTCTTCAATGACTTGTTTGTCAACCATACACAATACCTCCATCTTATCATAGTATCACGTAAACTAGTATAGCTTATTTCTGAAAAAAAGTAAACCATTTCATACGCTTTCCGTAATTATCTTTGCCTTATTTTTCTAAATAGAAAAGAGAGTTAAAAAACTCAGAAACATTTTAATGCTTCTGAGTTTTTCTTCTCTATTTTTTGATGAAAATAAAGGTCATCTATTCAAATAATTGATAGTAGTCAGAGATTTTCATTTTTGCTTTTTCTTCTTGGTTCAAATCTTGGATAATTCGTCCTTCTTTCATGACAATCAGACGATTACCATATTTGAGAGCATCTTCCATATGGTGGGTAATCATAAGGGCTGTCAGCTGGTCTTTCTTGACAAATTCATCCGTCAATTCCATTAAGGCGACACTTGTCTTTGGATCAAGGGCTGCAGTATGCTCGTCTAACAAGAGTAATTCAGGTCGCTTCAAGGTTGCCATCAAAAGACTCAAGGCCTGTCTTTGTCCACCTGATAAGAACTCAATCGGTGTATTCAAGTGTTTTTCAAGACCATTTCCTACTTTTTCAATGGTTGCCTGAAATTCATCCTTATAACTAGTCAAGCGTCTTGGGAAGAGTCCACGCTTTTCACCACGAAACTTGGCAATCAAAAGATTTTCAGCGACCGTCATACGAGGAGCTGTCCCCATCTTGGGATCTTGGAAGACTCGAGACAGATACTTAGCCCGCTTCTCTGGTGAAAACTTGGTAACATCTTCACCCAAAATACGGATGGTTCCACTGGTTAGTGATAAGGTTCCTGCAATGGTGTTAAAGAGGGTCGATTTCCCAGCTCCATTACCACCCAAAATCGTGATAAAGTCCTGTTCAAAAATTTCTAAGGAAACATCATTTAAAATAATCTTTTCTTCATCAAAGCCATTTTTAACGATTTTGGTTGCATTTTTTAATTCTACAATTGCTGTCATTTGCTTAACTTGGCTCCTTTCAAGATTGTTTGCTTAAATGTTGGAATCATGAGGCAGACTGCTAGAATCAAGGCACTGTACAAACGAAGGTAACTTGTATTAAAGCCAAGCGCAATAACTGCCCACACTAAGAATTGATAAGCGATAGAACCCACAACGATGGCAACCAAACGCTCTGCCAAGCTCAAACTCTTGAAGATAACTTCTCCAATAATCAAACTTGCAAGCCCCACAACGATAACCCCGATTCCTCGAGAAACATCAGCATAGCCTTCTTGCTGGGCAATAAGAGCCCCTGCAAGGGCAATCACACCATTTGATAAGACCAACCCCATAAGCTCCATGCGCCCAGTATGAATCCCGAAACTTCTAGCCATATCAGGATTGTCACCTGTAGCAATATAGGCTTGTCCGAGTTTGGTATCCAAGAAAAAGAGCATGAGAGCAATAACAAGACTGACAAAGATGAGACCTGTCAAGAGTTGGTTCAAATCTGAATCAAAAGGCAAAACATCCTGGATTTGCTTGGTTCCAAGCAATCCTAAATTTGCACGTCCCATAATCAAGAGCATGATAGAGTGACAGGAAGTCATCACCAAAATCCCTGAGAGCAAGGTTGGGATCTTCCCTTTTGTATAAAGAAGTCCTGCTGCCATTCCAGCCAAACAACCTGCTCCTACAGCAACAAGAGTCGCTAAAAATGGGTTCACTCCTTTGGTTATCAAAGTGACAGCAACAGCTCCCCCAAGAGGGAAGGAACCTTCTGTCGTCATATCTGGAAAGTTCAAAATCCTAAATGTCATAAAGATCCCCAGACCTAGAATAGCCCAGACAAATCCTTGAGAAATAATAGATAATATCATCTGTTTCTTAACCTTTTCTATATGATTTCTATTGTAAAAAATTGGAGGAGATGTCCCCAACTCCTCCATTGTAGATTATTCAATCACTTGTCCTGCTTCTTTTAGAACAGATTCAGGAATCGTAATACCTAGCTCTTGTGCCAATTTTTTGTTAATTACTGACTTACCAGTTGAAAAGACATTGACTGGAGTTTCAGCTGGTTTTGCACCTTTCAAGACTTGTGCAATCATTTTACCTGTTGCCACACCAAGGTCGTGTTGGTCAACTACAACTGATGCCAAACCACCTGCTTCTACCATGGCAGTCGCGCTTGGATAAATTGGTTTCTTAGCGGATTGATTACTTGATACAACTGTTGAGAAGGCTGAAGCAATGGTGTTGTCGATTGGAACCCAGATAGCATCAACCTTGCTAGTCATAACGTTAACTGTTGAAGCAATTTCGTTTGTTGAAGGAACCGCAAATGTTTCTACTGTCAAACCTGCTTTTTCAGCATAAGCCTTAAATTCTTCTACCTGTGTTTTTGAATTATCTTCACTGCTTGAGTAAAGAGCACCTATTGTTTTCACATTTGGTGTCAAAGCCTTGATGAGTTCTACTTGTTGTTGAGCTGGATTGTGGTCAGATACCCCTGTAATATTTCCACCTGGTTTTTTTAAATCTTTAACCAAGTTCGCACCGATTGGGTCTGTAATAGCAGCCATGATAACAGGTAGATCTTTTGTTGCACTAGCCAAACCTTGGGCAGCTGGTGTTGCGATACCAACCACAAGGTCATTGCCATTTGCAACCAACTGTTTACTCATGGTCGCAACCTTACTTTGGTCGCCTTCTGAGTTCATAAAGTCGATCTTCAACTGATCATCTTTATAGCCTTCTTCTGCAAGTCCATCTTGAATCCCTTTATAAATCAAGTCAAGAGATGGATGGCTCACAAACTGAAGGACACCAACTTTGGCAACTTTCTTTTCGTTTTTAGCTTCTGGTTTATTCATTGAAGAGTAAATCAAGCTTCCTGCTACTAAGACTGCTAATGCAGCGATAATTCCAATTAAACGTTTATTTTTCATTCTATTTCTCCTTTTTAATTCCTTTAAACTACTTCACTTATCTGAACAAGCGACGCCATCGTTTTCTTTCCATACTAACCTCCATCAAAAAGTCCTCACACAAAAAACTTGTGTGAGGACGTCGATGCGCGGTACCACCTCAATTATAGGGAATTTCCCTATCGCTCTGTCTCGCAATAACGAGATGCACTGTAAGGTGTGCTCACCGAATTTTTATGATTTCAAATTCTACATAACATTCAGCCCAATTTTCATCATCACCACTTATCTGTTTTCAGCTACCACAGACTCTCTAAAAAGTTTGTATGACTACTTTTCTGAATGGTTAAATTATATCATTTTTCAACTACTTGTCAAGACTCTTTGAGCATTTTTTTGAAATATTCAAAAACTTCCCCTATTGAAAAGAGGAAGTTTGAAAGGTATCAGCCTGAATTACGCAATCCTGTCGCAATTCCGTTGATGGTTGTATGGATTAATTTTTCTTGATCGCTTGATAATTCTCCACGACGTTGACGTTTAATCAACTCCAACTGGATATAGTTAAGAATATTAAAGTAAGGCATACGGTAATCCAAACTTGCTTTTAGATATGGATTCTCAGCCAAAAGTTCATCATAACCTTCAATAGCCAAGATGACTTCCTTGGTAACTTGCCATTCATTTAGAATAGTCTCATAGATTGCTTTTACTTCTTCATCCTCACAAAGTTTGGCATATTCAAAAGCAATATTCATATTTGATTTTGACAAGACCATATCGACATTTGAAAGAAGCGATTGGAAGAAAGGCCAGTTTTGGTACATGTCTCGTAGGATAGCGATATTCTCTGGATTTTTATCAATAAATTCCTTGAAGCTTGAACCAACCCCATACCATCCAGGGAACATGACGCGGCTTTGCGACCATGAGAAGACCCAAGGGATAGCTCGCAAACCACCGATTTCAGTAATAGTCTTACGAGCAGCTGGACGAGAACCAATGTTAAAGCTTGAAATAGCCTTGATTGGACTTGACTCAAAGAAATAATCATAGAAATGATCATTTCCAAAGACCAAATCACGGTAGATATCGTAACTACGGTCCACTACTTGATCCATAATAGCTTCATAACGATTTGAGGTATTTGTATCGCTCTTCTTCTGAGTAATCATACGGTTAATGGCTGCTGAAACCAACATTTCAAGATTATAGTAGGCAGCGTCTTTGTTACCGTATTTATTCCCAATTACTTCCCCCTGCTCCGTCAAGCGGATACGGTCCTTGATAGACTTAAGCGGTTGAGATGTGATGGCTTCATAGGTTGGTCCACCACCACGACCGACAGTCCCACCACGGCCATGGAAGAAGGTAACCTTAACACCAAATTCATCTCCAATAGCAGTCAATTGTTGTTGAGCCTTGTAGAGGGTCCAACATGATGATAAGTAGCCACCATCTTTATTACTATCAGAGTAACCAAGCATGATTTCTTGGTAGTTATTACGTGAAGCAATCCATTTCTTAGCAAGAGGAAGAGAAAGGTACTCTCTCATGGTTTCTTCTGAGTGGTCCAAGTCCTCGATTGTTTCAAAGAGAGGAACAATTTGGACACGGGCTCTTTCTTTATCAACTAGACCTACTTCTTTTAGTAAGATAGCCAATTCCAACATGTCTGATACGCTGGTTGCATGTGAAATGATAGTCTGACGAATGACGTCATCACCCAACTTATCTTTCAACTTACGAGCAGCTTTAAAGATTGCTAATTCTTTTTCGAGTAACTCTGATTTTTCAACATGAGTAGCAGAAAGAATACGTGGATCTTCCTCTAGTTCTTTCAAAAGAAGCTGGCATTTTTCTTCTTCACTTAGTTCACTATAATGAGAATGAATGCCTGCTGATTTCAAGAGTTCAGCTACACAGGCTTCATGAACACTAGAATCTTGACGCATGTCAATAGATGCCAAATAGAAACCAAAAATTTCAACTGCCTGAATTAGCTCAACAAAATCACCAGAAATCAGTGCTTCACCCTTGTTTTCCAAGAGGGAATCACGAATGGTAATTAAATCCTTATAAAAATCATTAGCTGTTTCATAGCGAGTTCCAACTTCCTTATCCTCAATCAAATAAGCTTTTGTCGCTTGGATTTTTGATTGAATATCAAACAAGGCACGACGGTATAGCTCTTTTTCACGATAAATCGAGTTATCCTTAGACTGACGAGCCATTTCTCTGACTTGCTTGCTCACATTGACAATACTGGTTGAGAGAGAGAACTCACGATAAAGTTGGTAAATCTTTTCATCATAGTAATTCATGATGACTCCACACTGAGTCATAGCAGATTGTTTTAAGGTATCTGCTGTAACAAAAGGATTACCATCACGGTCTCCACCAATCCACATACCCATGGTAATTGGTTTAGGATGTTTCAACTCCAAACCGTGTTTTTTAGCCAGACGCTTGTACTCAGCAGTCAAATGAGGAACTGCTTTCAAGAATGAGCTATTGTAGTATTCCATTACATTCGTGATTTCATTGGTAACTTTCAATTTCTTTTCACGAATCATATCTGTCTGCATGATAATCTCAATGTAACGACGGAGATCATTATGCCATTTTTCCTTATTAATCAAACCTAATTTCACATCACGGTACTTACGCAAGAGGGTATGGATATGGTTGGTCAAATCCAACATACTCTTACGTTGCACTTGTGTTGGATGGGCTGTCAAAACAGGGACAACATTCAAGTGTTCTAGAATTTCAACCGCGTTTTCTTTTTCCGCAACCATTTTGATAGTTGCTGACAATTTACCAAGATAATCTTGATCGATGTTATTTTGATGGTTGATTTCATAGGCCAAATCCACGTCTTCTGAAATATTAATCAAAAGAGGTAAGATAGAGAAATAGCGTGAAATATAAGCCATTTCATCATTTGTCAGACTAGTAACCAGTTGGTTCAAGCCTTGATAATCTTCTTTAGTTGATAATTCCTTCAACTGCATGATTTTTTCAAAAGTCTCTGGGGCAAGCATATTTTTAGTAATATCTTCTAACAATTCTGTTAAAATTAATACTTCTTCTTGCACGACAGCTTTATTACTATAGTTTTCTAATTTTTGAAGAGACATAGGTAATCCTTTCCACTATCAACTCTACATATAGTTTGATGAGTGAGTTTCTAACTCCTCATATAATTGGGCACGTTTTTCACTTGCATCAATATTTAAGACAAAGGCGATGGCTACAGACAAGACTAGGAGACTGTTCCCTCCTTGTGATAAGAAGGGGAAGGTTACTCCTGTCGAAGGAATAATGCCAGAAATTCCACCGATATTGACAAATACCTGTACCAGCATCATCCCCCCAACCCCAATCGCCATCATGGAATTAAAGGGATTCTTAGCACGAATACCTACTAGGATAATTCGTAAAATCAGGAAAAAGACAAGGGCTAAAATCAAGCTGGCTCCCACAAATCCAAACTCTTCAATGACAATTGAAAATACAAAATCTGTATGGGCCTCTGGTAAATAACCACGTTTTTCAATTGAATTTCCTAATCCTAGACCAAACCAACCACCATTTACCATGGCAAAGTAGGAATTTGCAAGTTGGTGGCCTGCTCCTGCCAAATCAGCAAAGGGATTAAAGTAGGCACTGAAACGCTTGGCAACGTAACCAAATACTGGAACTTTTGAAAACTTATCAACCCCAATCATAGAGATAGTTGATAAGGATAGGGCTGAAACTCCAAACAATATACCGATAAAGGCTATAAACCAACGATGAGCAATCCCACTAACTGTATACATAATCAAGGCGACCAGAGCTAATATGGTAGCATTCCCCAAATCTGGGAAAATGGCCAAACTTCCTATCATTACCAAGAGGACAAAACGCCAATCATTAAAAGCTCGAGGAATCCATTGATTTTGAGTTAAAACTTGAAAATCGTAAACACTAATTTCATCCTGTTGTTTTGAAAAACGTTGGGCCAAGTACCAGACGATGATAATCTTCAAATACTCCGCTGGTTGAATGGTCAAAGGTCCTACTGAAATCCAACCATAGGCTCCATTGACTGGCGTACCAATTAAGCGAGCTAGAGCTAAGAGAATCAGCTCAACAAACATAACAATAAATAAGAGACGTTCTTTTCTTAAAAAATTCAGTTTCAGCTTATATATCAAGGCCATCAATATTAAACTAAATATCCAAAACATTCCCTGACTTCGAACCAATTGGAGGGCACTTTTACCTTCTTCGATAAGAATGGCACTGGTTGTAGAATAGACTACAATCAAACCCAAAATAGATAAAAGTAAGTAAGGAACTAGAATAGAATAGTTTAACAGGTGCCTCTTACTAATCTTCATAGTATCACCAATCTAATGAGAACAAAAGAAATTATTCCCAAATTCCGTTTATTTTCTAGTTTTGATTGCTATTATACCATTTTTTCCGAAAGAAAAAAACTCTTACCCTTAAGATAGAAGATTTTCTCATAAGAAAAAGAGCACTTGGCTCTTTTCTGTTTTATTCTTTTGAAGAACTGCTTGAGCTTGAATCGCCACCACCGATATATTGGGTAAAGATATTTTGGAAGGCTTGGTCTTTAACCTTGATATTAGCTGCTTGCAATTCTTTTCCGACAATACTTTGAACAAATGATGCATCATTTTGTTTTTGAATCAAGATAACAGTTTTCAATTTTTCTTTGTAGTCATCGATATTAGATGACTTTTCTGTTTTCTTAATGAGTTTTACAATGTAATACTGACTGCTGTATGCTTGAGTACCAGTAGCTGTAATGACATCAGAAATGCCATTAACATCCAAGGCAAAAGCTGCTTTCTTAACTTGATCTGGTACCTCTGTTGAAGCTGAATCAAAAGTAATTTCACCACCGTTAGCTTTGGTTTTCTCATCAGTTGAGTTATCTTTAGCTAATTGAGCGAAATCTGCGCCACTTGCCTTAGCTTTTTCGAGGACTTCTTTCGCTTTATCCTCATTATCAAAACGAATAATTTGAGCAGTTACGTCCGGAGTATAGTTCTCAAATGCTTTCTTATACGCTTCATCAGTTAATTCAGCTTCTGCAGCCTTTTTAACTGCAAATTCAACTAATTTACTTGTACGAATTTGTGCTTTACGTGTTTCAAGAGTCATACCTGATTGTGATAAGACACGTTGGTAATTCTCACCATATTGTTTTTCTTCTCCAGAAATGATATCATCGATTTCTTTGTCATCTACTTCTGAGCCATATTGCTTCTCAAATACTTTTTGAATAGTCAAGTTCAACAAGACTTGTTGGGCCGAAGGATTGATTTTCACTTGCTCATAAAATTGATGTTCTGTGATGACATCCCCTTTCATGCTGATAAGGTCTGCCCCTTCTGAACCTTTCGAACAAGCTGCTAAAGTTGCTACTGATAATAGTGTAATGGCACCTGCCAATAGTTTTTTCTTCATGTCTACTCCTTTGAGATAAGTGTTACCCTATCTATTTTACTATATTTTCTTAAATTTTTCTGAAAATTATTCGCTGTCAAGCAATTGAACATCTGCTACATTTTTACGAAGCATGAGAATGCCGTCCCCTAAAGGTACTAATGTTGCAGTGAGTCCTGGATTGTCTAAAGTTGCATCAAATAATTTTTGAAGGCCTCGATAAATAGTTCGCTGGCCACGACGAACCTCCCTAATGTCCTTGGCAACATCACCACCTTGAAAAATATCATCCAAGACAACCACACCACCGACTTCCAAATATTTGAGGATTTCTGGCAGAAAGACGATGTATTTAGACTTGGCTGAATCCATAAAGACGAAATCATAGGACTCTGTCAAGGTAGATAAGACATCTACCGCATCTCCTTCTAGGAGCGTAATTTGCTTGCGACTGTCAAACTGGGCGAAATTTTCCTTGGCAAATCCAATCATTTCTGGATTGCGGTCAATGGTTGTAATCTTAGCATTTGGCGCATGTTCAGCCATCAAGAGGGCTGAAAAACCGATAGCCGTCCCAATTTCCAGAATATTTTTAGGCCGCATGGTTTCCATGAGAAAACGGAAATAAGCAACCGTTTCATGGGGAATGATGGGAATATTTTCCTTGCGAGCAAAGTCTTCCAATTCTTTCAGGGAACCTGTGACTTGCTTTTGACGCTGGCGCATCAAGTCCACAATTTCTTCTTTGACAACAGGACGACGCATGTTATGGTTGGCATTCTTACTATACGATTCAACCATCTTATGCCAATCCCAATTTTTCAACAAGGGCTTCAAACTCATTCAAACGACGTTCAAAGACAGCAAAGGCATCGTTTAGGTAATCTTCCTTCTCCATATCAACACCAGCTTTTCTCATGACATTAAGTGGATAGTCAGACTTACCTGCCTTGAGGTAGTCGATATAACGGTCACGGTCTTCTTGACTACCATGAACAATCTTTTCAGCCAAGGCTGAGGCTGCTGCAAAACCTGTTGAATATTGATATACATAGTAGTTATAGTAGAAGTGTGGAATGCGAGCCCACTCGTATTGGATTTCAGGATTGTCTTCCTTACTCAAACCATAATACTCTTGGTTCAAGGCTGCGTACAGTTTATTTAAGAAATCGCTTGTCAAGACTTCACCATTTTGATCCGCTTGATGAATCGCGTGTTCAAACTCGGCAAATTGAGTTTGGCGGAAAACTGTTCCACGGAAACCATCTAGGAAGTTATTGAGAATAGCAAAGCGCGTTGCATCGTCTTCCACTTCTTCCAATAATTTCTCCGTCAAGATATTTTCATTGGTAGTTGATGCAATCTCAGCCAAGAAGATAGAATAATCTCCGTAAACATAAGGCTGCGTTTCACGAGTATAGCTTGAATGCATACTGTGACCTGTTTCATGAACAAGGGTAAAGAGATTGTCTAAATTGTCCTGCCAATTAAGTAGCATAAAGGCATTGGTATCGTAAGAACCACCAGAGTAAGCCCCTGAACGCTTGCCTTGATTTTCGTAAACATCAATCCAACGCTCACTGAAGGCACGTTTGACACGGCTCAAGTAATCCTCACCCAAGACTGCCAAGGCATCTTCTGCCTTTTTCAAGGCTTCTCGGTAGGTAAAACTGTATTCAACAGAAGAAAGTGGTGTGTAGACATCGTACATCTTGAGGTCTGAAATTCCCAGGATTTTTGAACGAAGGTTAAGATAGCGATGCAAGAGTGGCAAATGCTTGCGAACTGCTGCTACCAAATTGTCATAAACACTCTCTGGAACAAAATTGGCTGCTAGGGCTGCATGACGAGCGCTCTTGTAGTTGCGAACTTTGGCACGGTAGTTTTGCACCTTAACATTGGTTTGCAAGGTTTTGGCATAGGTGTGTTGGAATTGTTGATAAGTCGCATAAAGGGCTTGATAGGCACCACGACGAACCTCACGATTTTTAGACTCCATCAAACGTGTGTAAGTCCCATGAGATAGCTGAACTTCCTTACCATCATCGTCAAGAACATAAGGGAACACAATATCCGCATTGTCCAAGATAGCGAAGGTTTCACTTGCCGAACCAAAGATTTCCCCAGCTCCAGCCAATAATTCTTCTTCGCGTTGTGAAAGAACGTGATCCTTGCCTTGCAAAAGCTTGTCAAAATAGTGTTGATAAACCTGCAATTTTGGCTGAGCTTCTAAAAAGTCAGCATACTGCTCTTCACTAATCTCCATAAATTCAGGTTCATAGAATGAAAAGGCTTGGTCTAGCTGGCTATAGAGAGTCATGGCCTTGGCATAGTACTCTTGGTACTTGGCTTCACGTGTGTCTTGGTCATTCTTCATATGAGCATAAACGTAAAGCTTCTCCATTTGGCGTTCCATTTCAAGAGAAAATTCAGTAATTTCGAGTAGACTATCCGCACTATCCAGGAGATGGCCTTCATACTGGGCTACTGTCTCCAATTGTTCTGTTATATCTTTTAAGGCTTCTTCCCAAGCCTGGTCAGTTGGGTAGATCGTTGATAGATCCCATGTATCTTTTTCATTTATTTCATGTCTTTGTAATACCATTAGATTCCTCCATCCTTTCTATTCTACCATATTTTTTAAGAAATATTGCTGATAAAAGGCTGGTGGATAGAGCATTTGCCAATCATTTTGAGGATTTTCTTGATAATAGGTTTGAAAATACAGATAATAGCGAATCAAATCTTGCTCAATTTGGCAAAAATTACCTACTAGTGGTCGAATTTGTGGATACCATTCTTTTAGCCCATAAGTCAGGAGATTTTCTCCCTTTTTATAGGCTTCTGCTTGTTCTTTCATCCAAATGGGATTTTGATAGTACAGTTGTTGCCGGATATAACGACAGATGTCCTTGTCCTGAGAAACTGTAAAATGAGATATTTTTTGTTTCTTATAGGGAAAACGTAATATCTCCAGTAAACTACCGTGACCATAGGGAAATTCCTTAATCTGATAATGGAGTTTACCTCGGAGATCTTGGTGAATCAGGTATTTGAGTCTTAAAACTTGTTTTTCACTGTCTAATTCCCAAACATAAAAGCCCATGTTTTGACTGAAATAGAGAAAACCTTGTTGTAGACGAGTCAAACGCTCCTTGAGCCACAGTTTTTTTCCCAGCAACCACAGTACTTGGTAACCCTGACTACGATAGCCCTCGCTACGCTCTTTAAGAACTTTTTGAGGCAAGGGACTACATTGAACCTCTAAAGCTAGATTGCCATTTACAAATACATCCGCAATCTGTTTAAGCTCTGGAAGCAGGTATTCTAATTGCACCTCGGCCTCTTTTTTCAACCAGTGATAAAGGACTTCCTTGTTTTCCAAGTGTTCTTGACTTTCATTTTCAGAGGAAAAATCACAGTCTTTTAAGGTTTTGTGGGCAAAATGGGTCCGGACACTTGGTCCTTGACGCAAACGGAGCTGACCTCCACAAGCTGGGCAGGTGTATGCTTCCTTCTCAAGTTTATCCTCTAACACATTTACCAATTCTCCCCTAGCATCTCTCGCAACAAACATGATTTCCCTCCTTTTCTATATTATTCGTAAAAAAGAAAAAAGATCAGGAAATTTCCTAATCTTCATTCATGTTTATTTGATTTTCTTAGCTAGCATGGTCGCAAAGCGTAGTTGAATGCGATTGCCATTCTCATCGCGACGGTGAAGATGGCCTGGATTTTCATTGTACTTAACCATTTCCCAGTCCTTGTAATAGTCTGCCAATTCCCCTTCTTTAAAGGTGAATGGGAAGTTAACCGAGCAAGGATAATCTTCCGTGTCCATGGCACAGACGATAAGGTTGTAGCCACCGACCGTGGTATGCTCCTGCATATTTTTGATAATTGCAGGAATGCGGTCTGCTTGCAAAAACATCAGAACAACTGTTGAAACGATAAAATCATATTCTTGCCCAATGCTGGCTGAATTGATATCGTAGAGACCAACAGGCATATCCAAATCTTCCTGCTCCACAATGCTTTGCAAGATTTCAAGAGATAATTCATTTTGATCCACAGCTGTCACATCAAAACCATTCTTTGCTAGAAAGAGTGCATTACGGCCTTGACCACAGCCCAAATCTAAGGCTTTCCCTGGTTTTACTTTCTGCATAGCCTCTAGGACCTCTGAATGAACAGGATTGGTATTGTATTTTTTAGGGAAATAATCCTCAGGTTTACAATAAAATTCTAAATACCATTCTACATCGTCTGTTACAGCCTCCACTCGGTGCCAGGCTTGTGGTTGTGCCATGGGATTGTCAGCCCCTGCTTCAAATAGGTGTTCAGCTAGAACATCCCCATCCTCTGTCAATTCAATAAACTTGAGAGTTCCTTTTAAAACAGTAATCTTGCCCCAAGTCCCAACCTTGGTATTGTGTTTCTGCTGAACAGCTTCAGGCATAGTTTGTTTATTCCACAAGGGCATGCGTTTATAGGCAACTAGTTTTTCCATTTTCATTCCTCTTTTTATCGCTGGTTGACTGCTTTCATGACACGCGCGATATCGCGGTTTTGTTCACGACGTTTGATAGACTCCCGTTTGTCATAGTCATGCTTCCCTTTGGCAAGTCCTAAAAGAAGCTTGGCATGGCCATCTTTGATATAGACTTTAAGGGGAACCAGGGTCATTCCTGTTCCTTTAGTCTCTTGTTCCAACTTTTGGATTTGCTTTTTATGTAGTAAGAGTTTTCGACGACGTTCTGGTTCTTGGTTCCAGATATTGCCCTCTTCGTAAGGAGCGATATGAACATTACTCAACCAGACCTCCCCATTTTTTACTTGGGCAAAGCCATCCTTGAGATTGATTCGAGCTGCTCGCACACTCTTGATTTCAGTTCCAGTCAGGACCATTCCTGCCTCTAGCGTATCTACGATTGTATAGTCATGACGCGCCTTTTTATTTTGTGCGACGACCTTTCCCTCGCCCTTTGCCATGCTTGGCTCCTTTCTTAGCTACTTCCTTATAAAAAGGTTTCTTTCCTTTTTTCTTCTTGTCTTTTTGTGAATGCTTGCGCTTATCATTTGAGCGTCCTGATTTTCTCTTATCTTCCTTCTTATCTGAACGACGACTTGAACCACGCCCTCTGTCACTGCGACTAGACTGTTTCAAGCCTTTTTCAATCACATCAAACTCACTTGGGATGTAAGAGAAGTCAATTTCACCCGTCATCTTGTCGGCTCTTTCAACTCGGATACGGATTTGCTGACCTACACGGAAGGTTGTTCCTGATTTCTCCCCACGAAGAGTCAAATCCCGCTCATTGAAATGATAAAATTCAGGTAGATTAGTGATGTGAATCAAGCCTTCAACTGTATTCGGCAATTCGACAAAGAGACCAAACTTGACAATGCTGGACACAACCGCATCGTACTCTTCACCCACGTATTCTTCCATGTACTCAGCCTTTTTCATGGCTTCGACTTCACGCTCAGCCTCGATGGCACGACGCTCACGGTTGGAAGACTGGGTCGCAATCTCTGGAATCACTTGTTCAAAATGCTCGGCTATTTCTTTAGAACGGCCGTAATCCCGAATCATACGGTGAACAAGAAGGTCTGGATAACGACGAATCGGACTAGTAAAGTGAGTATAATAGTCAGCCGCTAATCCATAATGGCCGTGATTGTGCTCCGAATAGCGGGCCTGTTGCATGGAACGGAGAAGCATCATGGACAATACATCTGCATAAGGTTCTCCCTCAACAGCACGCATGATGTCTTGGAGGGTCTCTTGGCTAATCTCACTGGCAGTCCCATAAATGCGCAAGCCAAAGCTCGAAGCATAATCAATAAACTTCTGAACTTTTTCAGCCTTAGGTTCCTCGTGAATTCGATAAATGAAAGGTAGATCCAGCTTGCTAAAATGCTCGGCAACTGTTTCGTTGGCTATCAACATGAAGGACTCAATCATACGCTCGGCAATGCCACGCTGACGAAGGACGATATCAACAGGCTTACCCTGTTTATCCACTAAAATCTTCGCTTCATTGGTATCAAAATTGAGGGCTCCACGTTTCACACGCATATTTTCTAAAGTTTCATGAAGCTTGGCCATGAGTTCGATACTTGGAACAATTTTCTGATATTCTTGTCTCTTCTCCTCGTCACCTGATAGGATATCATTGACATCGCTATAGGTCATACGAAAACTGGTCTTGATAACTGTTTGTGTAATGGTGTAGTTGACTACACGACCATGTTTATCAATTTCCATAATGGCAGACTGGGTCAGGCGGTCAACTTGAGGATTGAGGGAACAGATGCCATTTGACAGTCGTTCTGGAAGCATTGGAACCACTCGGTCTGTTACATAGACTGAAGTCGCTCGGTTAAGGGCTTCCTTGTCAAGGGCAGAACCCTCGGTCACATAGTAGGAAACATCTGCGATGTGAACACCAAGCTCTAGATTTCCATTTTTCAAGGTCTTGATATGCACCGCATCGTCCAAGTCCTTGGCATCCGCACCATCAATGGTAAAGGTAATCTCATCTCTTAGATCCAGACGACCTTCCATATCCTTTTGAGACGGAGCATCAGGAACACTTTCTGCTTCCTTGACAACAGCTTCTGGAAACTCAGATACAATGTCCATAGACTCCAAAACCTCAAGAACATCAATTCCGACATCCGTTGAATGCCCAACCACATCTAGTACACTCGCAACAAAGAAATCATGTTTCTTGCTTGGGTATTTATCGATAAAGACCTTGAGAACTTCGGTTCCCTCGAGTTTAAGGGCTGGTTTCTTAACATAAATCAGTTGACTGATTTTCTGATTCTTTGAACGGATGTAGCCAGCATACTTGGGCTTTTCCTGATTTAGAACGATTTGGCCAACAACTGTTGTCAGACTGTGTTCTAAGATATCGATAATTTTTGCTTCTGCTGCTGTTCCCTTATTTCGGTCAGCGACTTTCTTGATGACGACCTCAACGGTATCACCATCAATAGCATAGTTGACATCGCTTTTTCCTACAAAAAGGTCTTCCTCCTCACCTTCCAGACTGACAAAGCCAAAGCCATTTTTATGGGCATGAAAAATCCCCTTGAGAGTAATCTCATGTTTTTTCTTAATTTCTAATGTCAGACTACCATCTTCTTCAAAACGAATCTGGTGCTTCCTTTCCATTAGGGACAAGGTTTTAATCAACTCACGAAAATCCTTGGAACCGTCTTTTCCCAAAGCCTGAGCCAAGTCATTGACAGTCACCTTTTCCTTGTCTTGTAAATATTCTTTTATTCTATCTTTCATATTTTCTTTCTAGATTTTTTCTTTTCTTTTACTGTAAAACCTTCTCAAACATCATTTAAAAATAAAAAGAGGCAAAGACCTAGTCCTGCCCATTATTTTCTTATCTACTTGATAATACCGTCAATGCTAAGGCAATGGCTAGCCAGAAAAAGACTAAAATCCCTGTCAAACGCTGCATTACAGCTTCAAAACCGCGTGCTTTACTGCGTTCAAACAAATCACCTGAGCTGGCATCAAATACATTGCTGGATTGGTTTTTAGTTGGTTGCATGAAAATCGCAATCACAATCACAACAGATAATACTAATAAAATGGTTAATAATAGGTTATACATATCAAACTCCTTAAAATCCCTATTATTTTACCATAAAATCTACTTAGATTCAAGATGTAGGGTTACTTTTCTTTCCTTGGGACAATACTTTAAAACCTCAATCTTGTCTGGATGGGTTTTGGAATTTTTACTGGTTAGGTAATTGATACTGCCACAAGAGGAGCATTTGAGATTAATTTTTACTCGCACTAGATTTCCTTTACTTTTAATAATGTTCGAAATTGAAGAAGGTTAAAGAGACAACTAAAGGCAACACAAAGGCTTGTCGCATAAAAGACTGCATGGTAGCCAAATTTTCCTGCTACTGCAGAACCTGCCATGGGACCAACGACACCTCCCAGATAAAAGAATACCTGATTGAAGGCAAAGACCCTCGAAATACCAGCTTTGGGCGTCATCTTGCTGAGTAGCGCATTAACCCCTGGTATCAAGGCACCGGTTCCCAGTCCAAATAGGAAACGATAAAGTCCTAGTTGAAGGGGGGTAGAAGCATTGGCACAGAGGAGATAGATGATGACTGAATAAAACTGGGCGACAACTAAAAGACGATGATTGCCTACCTTGTCACCTAGCTTTCCCATAACTCCTGCACTCATCATACTGGAAAATCCCATACTGGATACAATCAAACCTGATACAAAGAGAAGATTCTCTGTCTGGCCTAAGTCGCGCACATAAAGTGCTAAAATAGGGCCGATTGATTGGGCTGAAAATTGGATGACAAAACTGGTCAGAAAGAGGTTGACCAAGAGATAGGGATATTTAACTGATGTAAATAATTCCTTTGTTGGGATGGCCTTTTCCTTGGCCACTGGTTGAAAATCTTCCTTGATAAAGCAAATAGTTAAAATAGCAGCTAAAAATAGAAAACAACCAACCAGTAAAAAGACAGTACGAATACCAAATAATTCTGCGATAAAGCCACCAATAAAGGGACCAGTTAGAGTACCTGCAACTACGCCTGTAGACAAAGTGCCTAAGGCAGAACCTGATTTCTCCTTGGGAACTTGACTGGCTATCAAGGCTGTTGCATTGGGAACAAAACCCGCAAATACACCATTCAGTAAACGAAGAAAGATTAACCAATAGATATTTAGCACAAAGGCCAAGCCTCCCATAGTGATAGTCATGGCCAGACCAGCACGAATCATCATGGGTTTTCGACCGTACTTATCAGCAAGGATTCCCCAGATAGGAGAAAAGAGCGCCGCGGAAATGGCAGAGACAGAAATAGCTAAACCTGCATAAAAAGCAGCTTGATCACTCCCTACGCCCAGATTTTCTACAAAGATAGGCATAAAAGGCACAACCAAGGAAATGCTGGCTCCAGTCAGAAAATTACCAAACCAGGCAATGCGCAGATTATCCTTCCAGTTAATCTCTGTCATCTTGCCTACCTCCCTCAAGAAGGATATGCACTTGATTAAGAAGCTGGTTCTGATTGCCATTATTATCAAGAATATGGCTGGCCAAATCTTTCTTTTTTTCTAAAGGCCACTGGGCTGCCAGACGAGATTCAGCTTCATCTTTGGACAAGTGGTCCCTTTTCATTAAGCGTTCTACTTGGATATCTCGGTCCACATAGACCAACCAAGTCTCATCAAACCAAGCGCTGTAGGCCTGCTCAAAAAGTAAGGGAATATCCATGAAGAAAATCTCTTCTGTCTGAGCCAATTGGTCTCTTAATGTAGCTAGTTCCTCACGGATAATCTCCCCTTGGATTTGCTTAGACCATTCTCGTTCTTCAGGATTTGAAAAGATAAGACTAGCTAGGAGAGGGCGATTGAGTTCTCCGTTTTCAAGGATGATTTCTTGCCCAAAATGCTGGACTAGAGCCTGAAATAGACGACCACCAGGTTTCTGTAGTTGGTGAACGACTGCGTCGGCATCCACTACTTGAAAGCCTTGCTTTCTTAGAAAATTTGTCACGGTTGACTTACCAGAGGCAATTCCCCCAGTGATTCCGATGATTTTTCCCATCAGATCCTCCTTTGGCACTGAGGACAAAAGTGAGTTCCTCGTCCGCCTAGTTGGATTTTCTCAATGATGGTGCCACAACGTACACATTCTTGACCAGCCTTGTCATAGACTTGATGAAAATCCTGCATGGTTCCATCTTCCCCAAAGGCATTGGTATAGGTCCGAATGGTGGAACCACCTTTTTCAACAGCCTGTCCCAATACAGCAATGGTCTGGTCATGAATAGCTGTCGCTTCTGCGGCTGTCAAAGTCTGGGAATGTCTAGCCGGATGAACCTGAGCTCTCCAGAGAACCTCATCCACATAGATATTGCCAAGTCCAGCTACCAAGGTTTGGTCTAGAAGATGGGATTTGATAGGCTTTTTGGACTTAGCTAGGGCAGCTTGAAAGACCTGTAAATCAAAGTCTTGTTCGCTTGGTTCAGGACCTAATTTTTTAGAAATAAAGTAAGCGTCTAAAAGGTCAGGAGCCAAGAGTTCCATGGTTCCAAACTTTCGTACATCCTCATAAACAAGCGTGCCACCATCTTCAAACTGAAAGAAAACATGAGCATGCTTGCGTTCAGGAACTTGGTCTGGATAGTAAAAATACTTCCCTTCCATCCGCAGATGGGAAATCAAGACCTTGTCTGTCAGGTAGAAAAGCAAATATTTTCCACGACGTCCCATTGACTCGATAATCTGACTAGGCACTTCCTTTTGAAACTCGTCCAAATCTGTCTTAATCATCTTGGGATAGCGAATTTCTACACTCGAAATCTTCTTTCTCAAAATCAATTTTTCTAAGCCACGACGAACAGTTTCAACCTCAGGTAATTCAGGCATAAGTCCTCCTTCTGTAAAAACAAGAAGCAGGCATGAGCCCACCTCTACTTAGTATTCTTTTTCATTATAGCCAAAGTCAGCCAAATCTAGCTTTTTATCGCGCCAGTTTTTCTTGACCTTGACCCAAGTTTCTAGGAAGACCTTATCTCCTAGCATGAGTTCGATATCACGACGGGCCATGCTACCGATTTTCTTAAGCATAGCACCACCTTTACCGATGATAATCCCTTTTTGGCTATCGCGCTCGACCATGATGGTTGCACGGATATGAACCTTGTCTGTCTCTTCATCTCGTTTCATAGAATCCACTACTACTGCAACAGAATGCGGAATCTCTTCACGAGTTTGGTGCAAGACTTTCTCGCGAACCATTTCTGAAACCAAGAATCGTTCTGGATGGTCTGTGATTTGATCAGACGGGAAATATTGGAAACCTTCATCTAGATTTTCACTCAAAATATCCACAAGACGAGAGACGTTATTCCCTTGAAGAGCTGAGATTGGAACGATTTCCTTAAAGTCCATCTGATTTCGGAAATCATCAATCTGAGACAAAAGCTGGTCTGGATGAACCTTATCGATCTTATTCACCACCAAAATCACAGGAACCTTGGCAGCCTTAAGACGCTCGATAATCATATCGTCCCCCTTACCACGCGCTTCATCCGCAGGTACCATGAAAAGAACGGTGTCCACTTCGCGAAGGGTACTATAGGCAGACTCAACCATGAAATCTCCGAGAGCTGTTTTAGGCTTGTGAATCCCTGGTGTGTCGATAAAGACAATTTGCTCCTTATCAGTCGTGTAAATTCCCATGATTTTGTTGCGCGTTGTCTGCGCCTTGTCACTCATAATGGCAATCTTTTGCCCCATGACATGATTTAAAAAAGTTGACTTCCCAACATTGGGACGTCCTAAAATGGCTACAAAGCCTGATTTAAAAGTCATAATTTCCTCTTGATATTTAAAATAATAAATCCCAGATTCGTGGGAGAAAAATCAATGCGCCTGTTAAGGCTGCGAAAAGAGAGACCACTAATACCGCGCCAGCCGCCATATCCTTGGCATTTTTAGCCAGCATAGAAAAGTGATAGTGACTGGCCAAATCCACCACATTTTCAATAGCAGAATTGATAATTTCAAAAGCTACTACCAAGAAAATGCTCAATAGGAGAAAGAGCCATTCGATTCGTGACACCTGAAAAACAAAACCTGCAAGAATGACTACAAGAGCCGTCACTGCATGTTTTCGCATATTGCGTTCTTCCTTGATGGCAGTAAAAATTCCTGTGAGGGCAAATTCTAAACTGGATATCAGGTCACGATTTTTCCATTTTCGTTTATTGTCTTGTGAGTCCATAGGCTGTCAAAATCTCTTCTTGTAAACCGAACATCTCCGCTTCTTCTTCCGGAGTATAGTGATCATAGCCGTTGATATGTAAAAAGCCGTGTACTGCCAAGAAGCCCATCTCACGCTCAAAGCTGTGACCGTATTCCTCGGCCTGCTCATGTGCCTTATCGATAGAGATGAAAAGTTCCCCAATATAGGCATCAAACTCAGACATCATCTCTGCCAATTCTGGATTTTCAAGTAAATCCTCTTCGTCAAAGGCAATTTCCAACTCTGGCTTATATTCAAGGCTGATAACATCTGTCGGACGGTCTGTGTCACGGTACTCCAGATTGAGTTCATGACTACGCTCATTGGTCACAAAGGTAACTGCCATCTCCTTGTCTTCTTTGCCTAATTTTTGGGCTGCAAATTCCAAAATTTCTTGGGTTTGTTGCAACATTTCTTTTGAAACTTGACCAGTTTCATCTACCATTTCAATATACATGTGCTTCTCGTTTCTCTTTACTTGGCTTTATTATACCACATTTCCATGATTTTATTCTACCTTTTTGATATAATACTATGGAATACAATCACAAGGAGAGAACGATGTCATTTGACGGATTTTTTTTACACCACATGGTTGAAGAATTGCGAAGAGAGTTAGTGAATGGTCGCATTCAGAAAATCAATCAACCTTTTGAACAAGAGTTGGTCTTGCAAATCCGCAGCAATCGCCAAAGTCATCGCCTGCTCCTTTCAGCCCATCCTGTTTTTGGACGCATTCAGCTGACCCAAACGACTTTTGAAAATCCAGCCCAGCCTTCTACCTTTATCATGGTTTTGAGAAAGTATTTGCAGGGTGCCCTGATTGAGTCGATCGAGCAAGTGGAAAATGACCGTATTGTGGAAATTACGGTTTCTAATAAAAACGAGATCGGAGACCATATTCAGGCTACCTTAATTATTGAAATCATGGGGAAACACAGTAATATTCTACTGGTCGATAAAAGCAGTCATAAAATCCTCGAAGTTATCAAACACGTCGGCTTTTCACAAAATAGCTACCGTACCTTGCTTCCTGGATCGACCTATATCGCTCCGCCAAGTACGGAATCTCTCAATCCTTTTACTACCAAGGATGAAAAACTCTTTGAAATTCTGCAAACACAGGAAACGACAGCTAAGAACCTTCAAAACTTCTTTCAAGGTCTGGGACGTGATACAGCAAATGAATTGGAAAAGATTCTGGTTAGTGATAAACTAGCCACTTTCCGAAACTTTTTCAATCAGGAAACCAAGCCATGTTTGACTGAGACTTCCTTCAGCCCAGTTCCTTTTGCAAATCAGGTGGGAGAACCTTTTACCAATCTTTCTGATTTGTTGGACACCTACTATAAAGACAAGGCTGAACGCGACCGCGTCAAACAGCAAGCCAGTGAACTCATTCGTCGTGTTGAAAATGAACTTCAGAAAAACCGCCACAAACTCAAAAAACAAGAAAAAGAGTTACTAGCAACAGACAATGCGGAAGAATTTCGCCAAAAAGGAGAATTGCTAACAACCTTCCTCCATCAAGTGCCTAACGACCAAGACCAGGTTATCCTAGACAACTACTACACCAACCAACCTATCACCATTGCGCTTGATAAGGCCTTGACTCCCAACCAGAATGCCCAACGCTATTTCAAACGTTATCAGAAACTCAAAGAAGCTGTCAAATACTTGACTGATCTGATTGAAGAAACCAAGTCAACCATTCTCTATCTGGAAAGTGTCGAGACCGTCCTCAACCAAGCTGGACTAGAAGAAATCGCTGAAATCCGTGAAGAATTGATTCAAACTGGCTTTATCCGCAGAAGACAACGGGAGAAAATCCAGAAACGCAAAAAACCAGAACAATATCTAGCAAGCGATGGCAAAACCATCATCTATGTCGGTCGCAACAACCTGCAAAACGAGGAGCTAACCTTTAAAATGGCCCGCAAGGAGGAACTTTGGTTCCATGCCAAGGACATTCCTGGAAGCCACGTTGTCATCTCAGGCAACCTAGACCCATCTGATGAAGTCAAGACAGACGCAGCAGAACTTGCAGCCTACTTCTCTCAAGGTCGCCTGTCAAATCTGGTTCAGGTAGATATGATTGAAGTCAAGAAACTCAATAAACCAACTGGTGGAAAACCTGGCTTTGTCACTTACACAGGACAAAAGACCCTCCGTGTCACACCAGACCCAGAAAAAATCGCATCCATGAAAAAATCCTGATTTTACTTGAAATCAGGATTTTCTTTTACATTTTACTCTGCAATCAAGGTTTCCAAACCAACCTTCATCATATCAGTGAAGGTATTTTGGCGTTCTTCTGCAGTCGTGTCTTCATCTGGATTGACCAAGCTATCAGAGATAGTCATAATAGCTAAAGCATCAACATGGTGTTGAGCAGCAAGATAGTAAAGAGCTGCTGCTTCCATTTCCACAGCCTTGACGCCCCATTTACCAAGTTCGATGTTCTTTTCAAAGTAGTTTGAATAAAAGACATCAGAAGACAAAACGTTCCCAACGTGGGTGGTCATACCAAGTTCTTTGGCGATATGGTAGGCCTTGTCCAGCAAATCAAAGCTAGCGATTTGTGGGAAATCGTACTGTGGCCAGTCATTGCGGATGATGTTAGAGTTGGTTGCAGCTGCCTGCGCCAAAACCAATTCACGAACGTGGACATCTTCATTCAATGAACCTGCAGTTCCCACACGGATCAATTTTTTCACACCGTAGTCCACAATCAACTCACGCGCATAAATCGAAATCGATGGCATTCCCATCCCAGTTCCCATGACTGATACACGGTGGCCCTTGTAAGTACCAGTGTAACCAAACATATTACGCACTTCGTTAAAACAAACAGCATCTTCAAGGAAATTTTCCGCAATAAACTTCGCACGAAGAGGATCCCCAGGAAGAAGAATTTTATCAGCAATTTCACCCTGCTGAGCAGCAATATGGATAGACATAATTTATGATACAAAGAGCGACAAGAAAACGACTGAAAATTAGGAATCTGACGAGAAATCCTGATTTCTCAGTCAGATTATCTATTTTCCAAGTTTTCCGCTCGTGTTCAAATTAGAACACCTCACTCTACCTTTCTTTTTTTATATTCAGGATAGCGACAGAGAATAAAGTAAAAATAGGAAACTGATGACGCATCGCAGATGCTAAACAGTTTATCTTTTTTACACAGTTCTCCGCCCGTATTCAGTTCAGCAAATACGGTTTACCCATCCTTTCTTTCTTAATTTTGATAATATTGAGAAGATTAGGGCGGCCTCTATTCAAATCCGAACTCCCCCTTCTCTTCTAAGTTTTTAGAAAAGTTTTCCGCTCGTGTTCAAATCAGAACACAAGCTCTACCTTTCTCTTTTTTATTTTTATATTTCATAGCTAGGAAAAATAGTATTCAATCAGGATTCCAATAGGGCTACTACATTTTTATTTAAAACAGTTATTGATAAACTGACAATAGTTTTTAACCTTTTAAGATAAATCCTTGATTAGAGGAAACAGGCATTTCCTACCTAATTACTTTATTCCTTGACTTCTGACTCAGTATGCTAGCCCAAGGAAAGCGGTCTAACATTTTTGCAAATTCATAGGCTAAAACAGCTGTTACTAAGAGATACGGAAGAGAAACTATACCTAGCCCAGTGAAACCTATTACTAATCCAGTTGCAGAAAAGGGCGCCCTCAAGGTCACAGACAAAAAGCAAACCGATCCCAAAAGCAAAATGCTTGGCTGGCTATCCCCACCTAGAATCATGCCCAAGAGAGCAGCTCCAGCCATCCCCAAGGCAAAAGATGGCGTAAGAGTACCACCATAGGCCCCTGCCCAAAGGATAATAAGAACGACCACTGCTTTTAGGAAAAACATGAGAAGCACTGTTTGACCACTGCTACCATTTAAAATTTCCTGAGCCATCATACGTCCATTTCCAAATAGATGTGGAAAATAACTTGCCAATCCAGCAAGAAAAAGAAAAGCTGAGGGCAATGTGAGAAGTATTCGTTTATCTTTTATTCTGTTTGAAGACGCTGCCTTACTTAAGCGACCAAAAAGCCAAGCTAGTGGGGTTAAGAAAAGAAGTAATAAGGGAATAATCCACGTTTCCTTTAATGACCATGCAATGGCTGGAATCTGGTAGAGAGCCTGATCTGAAATAACCAAGCCTGCTATATAGGTTGAGACATAGGTTGTCAAACCGACTAAGACAAATCGTTTAATAGATAGAGCGATGCCTAGGGTTTCAAAAACAAAGAAGACACTTGTTAATGGAACCTGATAAACAGCCGCTAAACCAGCACCAGCACCACAAGCAAGGAGAAAGATACAATCCTTCATAGACAGTATACATATTTTTCCAATTGGTCCTGCAGATAGAGTTCCAATCTCTCGTGGTGCAGCTTCTTTGCCAATAGGGGCTCCCCCTCCAACTGCAATGATCTGCCAAATTGAATGAAATAGCTGTTTTAGAAAATGAAGCTTGTATTGTGAAGTCTCATCCTTCATCTGAGCTTTGATGGAAAAAATCTTCGACCCTTTTTGCAAGAAGTACCAGACTAAGGACGAGCTAAGACCCACGATTATTAAACTTAGTCCTATCCGTGAGGAGGAAACTCCATCTGTCAAAAATCCACTATGGTGCTCTGACTGACCAAAAGCTAGCTTCTCCATCATCTCTAAAAGATAATGGAGAAATATACCAGATAAACCCGAAACTATTCCTTGCAGAATTACTGCTATGAATAATCTAAAATTATAAGGAATTTTTCGAAAAATACTCCTCAATTCTATTAACATGATTACAATTCAGCAAGAATCGCTTTAAGCAAGCCTTTGAAGTCGCCTTTAACACGTTCAGTCTCTTCTACAACTTCTTCGTGGTTGAGTTCTTCTTGGAAACCTGCAGCATGGTTAGTGATACATGAAATTCCTAGAACTTTCATGCCAGAGTGGGCTGCAACAATAACTTCAGAAACAGTAGACATACCAACTGCATCTGCTCCCAATGTCTTATAGGCACGAATTTCTGCTGGGGTTTCATAAGTCGGACCTGTTACTCCAATATAGACACCTTCATCAAGCTTGATACCAAGTTTCTTAGCCACTTCATGGGCAGTAGCACGATATTCTGGAGTGTAGGCTTTAGACATATCTGGGAAACGTGGACCAAAATCATCCAAGTTTTCACCCATCAATGGGTTTTGCCCCGTCATATTGATATGGTCTGAGATAGCCATCAAGGTACCAGGCCCAAATCCAATACCTCCAGCTGCATTGGTTACAATGACACCTTCGCATCCAAGAACTTTCATCACACGTACTGGGAAAGTCACAACTTCCAGAGGATTTCCTTCGTAGAAATGGAAACGCCCTTGAAGAGCTAAGACCTTGCGACCTGCCAGTTCCCCATATACCAATTTACCAGCGTGACCGACTACTGTAGAGCGGCCCCAGTTTGGAATATCAGCATAGTCTACAACAACTGGATTTTCGATTTCTTCTGCCAGTTCTCCAAGTCCTGATCCAAGGATTAAACCAAACTCAGGTGCTTGGATTCCCTTGTCTTTCAGGAAGGCAGCTGTTTCATTGATTTTATCTAAAAATGTCATTGTGTGTCTCCTTTATTAATTTTTTAGCATTTGACCGATTTTGTCAAAAGTTTTAGCATTGCGAATGGTGATTTGGCGGTAGAAAGGCATCTTGAGTAAGTATTTGTGATAGGCAGTTGCATAGTAGGATTCTTCAGAAAATTTCCCCCAGAAAATACCAAGTTTTCCAAAATGAACGACTTCATCTTCTAGTTCCAAACTGTTCACTTTCTCGATGACTTGATCCACATCCAAGCCCTCTGTGTAAAAGAGGACATCTTTTCGAGCTAGGTCTTTGGTCCACCAATCTGGCAGATTCTTCAGCTCTTCTTCATAATCTTCATGACTCAGTATAGAAAAGCTCTGAATAAATGGATAATGGACTGCAAAGAAAGCCTCTAACTTTTCAACCAATTGGGCTTTGGCATCTGTCGAATTAAAGAAAATATTGCCACTGTTGATGTAGGTCTCAACATTTTCAAGCCCAAACTCTGTCAATTCTTGCCGAAGCACTGCCATGACGACCTTATTCTTGCCACCAACATTGATGCCTCTAACCAGTAAAGCATAACGCGTCATCTTATACCAATTTATCTAAGAAACTTTCCCCAATCATGGCAGTTTCAACACCAAAGTTATCGGCAATAGTCGCTGAGATATCTGCAAAATGTCCTACTGGAATAACACCATTGCCTTTAAAGGCAGGGCTGTAAGCCAAAAGTGGAATAAATTCACGAGTGTGGTCTGTTCCTGCATAGGTTGGGTCATTTCCATGGTCAGCAGTAATCAAAAGAAGATCATTCTCTCTCATGGCTGCGATAATTTCAGGTAAGCGTTCATCAAACTCATGCAAGCAATCACGGTAGCCATGAGCATTACGACGGTGGCCGTATAGGGCATCAAAGTCCACCAAGTTTGTGAATGAGAATCCTTTTTCAAACTCAGCAAGGCCCATAGTCTTCAACAGTGTATCAATTCCGTGGCTATTTGACTTGTTATGGCCCATGTCGTGGTTGATACCAGCACCGTTAAAGATATCGTTGATTTTACCAACAGCGTAAGTATCGATACCAGCCTCATTCAATTTATCCAAAACAGTCGGTGCAAATGGAGATACTGCCAAGTCACGACGGTTTGCTGTACGAGTGAAGTTACCTGGCTCACCAACATATGGACGGGCAATGATGCGACCAAGAAGGGCAGGACGCTCAAGGGTAATCGAACGAGCGTACTCACAGATACGGTACAATTCATCCAGAGGAATGATGTCTTCGTGGGCAGCAATTTGCAAAACAGGGTCAGCTGAAGTATAGATAATCAACTCCCCAGTTTCCATTTGACGTGGTCCAAAATCATCGATAACAGCTGTTCCTGAGTAAGGTTTATTAGCTTCACGAATAACCTTACGTCCTGAAAATTCTTCAATTTTTGTCAAGATTTCTTCTGGGAATCCGTTCCAGAAAGTATCGAAAGGCTCGGTAATATTGAGTCCCATGATTTCCCAGTGACCAGTCATAGTATCCTTACCAAGGGATGCTTCTTCCAATTTTGTTGCATAACCCGTTGGATTGCTTTCAGCTGGAACAGTCTTCAGAGGAGTTTCACGAGGAATATTTCCTAGACCGATTTTAGCCATGTTTGGCACATTCAAACCAACTGTTTTTGAAATGTGTCCTAGTGTGTCAGAAGCTCCATCTGGAACCCCTGCATTGACAAAGTTATTGGCATCTGGTGCAGCACCGATTCCTACAGAATCCAGTACCACCAAGTGAATACGATTAAATTTTGACATAGTGTATCTCCTTATTATGTTGATTAGTTTGCTTTTGTTGAAGTTAAAATCTGAACCCCGTCTCGTCCAGCAACGATTACCTTATCCACCATTTGGTTGAATAAGCCGTGCTCAACGACACCAACGACATGGTCCAATTCTTGCCCAAAGGCGATTGGATCTTCAATGACATCCAAGGCAAGGTCAATGATAAAGTTCTGCATATCCGTCACAAAACGTTGGCCATCTTTTTCACGGAAACTTGGTTTGTAGCTAGCTCGCTCAAAACGACGGAAGACCTGTTCTGCACCATACTGGACTACTTCCACTGGCAATTTAAAGGCACCCAATTTCTCAACTAGTTTGCTTTCATCTACCACCCAAATGTATTCTTTTGAGGGCGTTGCGACCACCTTCTCCATCAGAAGGGCACCACCACCACCTTTAATTCCGTTAAACTGGCTATCTACTTCATCCGCTCCGTCAACCGTCACATCAACCAAATCTACTTGGTCAATAGACTTGAGTGGGATATTAAGACCTTCAGCCTGTTTACTAGTCACACTAGAAGTCGTTACAGCTGTAATTTGCAGTCCTTCTTCCTTGATACGACGACCGATTTCTTCGACAAAATAATAGGCAGTAGAACCCGTTCCCAGTCCAACAACCATCCCATCCTTGACAAACTCAGCAGCCTTGATACCAGCCATTTTCTTCAGATTTTCCACTCAAACACCTCCATTAAAGAGCTACTTTTATTATAACATGTATCCCTTTTTATTTCATGGATACACTGGAAAAACCCGAACATTTTTATTTCGGGTTTTGATGTCCTATTTAACCATGTCAGGATCGTAGTCATAAAATCCTGTATCAAGGAAACGGTTTTTAGGGTGTAACTTGCGTACTTCCTCATCCAGCAAGAAGGCTTGGTCATGGCTAAAGTTGCCCTCTTGGATCAAGCTTCGCGCTTGGATAAAGAGTTTGGCAATCTCAACAAAGTTTTGACCAGGTGTATAGAGACCTTCTAATTTCCAGTGAGTAAAGCCATGCTCTACCAATTCTGTCAATTTGGTCATCAAATCAAGGTCGTTATTGGCAAAGATATGGGTCCCATGATTGTCTTCAAAAATGGAGTAGTGGCTCTCTGGGTCGCTTGGTTCAGCCAAGAAGAGGTCACGTTTACGCGTCTTTTCATCATCGATATGCGTAAAGTTATAGTAGTTTTGCAAGAGCGGACGTTTAGAATGATGAATAACACTTGCACCGTAAACCAAAACTTCAGCAGGAATTTCCAAAATCTCTGGCATTTTGAAAAGTTCAGCTGATGGAATTTCACGTGCCAAAACAGCCTCAGATGCGCCAGCCTTTTGTCCCCAGAAGTTAATCTGACGACTGCTTGTTACCATGGTTGAAGCATCGTAGATGGTCTTAAAGGAATAGGCATCGCGGTTGACCACGTAAAAAACGCCTGCGTCTCCAATAGTAATGTAGTCTGTCTTGATTTCTTCCAAAAAGTCTAAGAAAGGCTTGATACGGTCCATCATATCTTGGTGCATGAGGGCATTGACTGCAACGATCAATTCCTTACCAGCATCATGAACCAGCTTAGCGATTTCACGCAATTGGTCATAACTAAAGGTTGTTGGCAGACGAAGACCAAAATCTTTCTCACCGACATAGATACGGTCTACGCCAGCTTCGAGCAGTTGTTTAACTTGTTCAATACTTTCAGCAGTTGCTGTAATAATAATCTTTTCCATAAGAAAAATTATACCACATTTCTGGAAAATCAGCTATGAATACTGGGAGTTTTACAAAAAGTAAGTCTTATTTTTAAATTTTGAAATTAAAAAATGAACAGTAACCAACACCGTTCACTCTCTTTTTATGCATGTGTTTCTTCAACTAGGTGACCATCATTCATGATATAAATACGGTCAACCTTATCAAGAAGTCGTGTATCATGTGTAATCATAACAACTCCTCTACCTTGTTCATGTGCAATACCAGCCAACATCTCCGTTACTTGGTAGGCACGCTGGGTATCCAGACTAGCTGTTGGCTCATCAGCAAGCACAATGCTTGGATTGTTATAGAGGGCTCTAGCAATCGCAGCTCGTTGACGTTCTCCACCTGACAATGCCTTGGGATACTGATCTTGTACTTTTTCCAAATCCAACAAGTTAAAAAGTTCTTTCCGGTCACTTTTACTATGTTTTCTCTTATCTAGTCTGTCAATCAAATCCAGCTGTTCCTTGACCGTTAGAAAAGGAATTAAGTTTGAAGCCTGGAGAATGAAGCCAAACTCTCTAAAACGGAGGTCTGTTTTCTCCTTCTCCGTCAAATTGCCTGTTTCCTTCCCCTTTACTAGAATCTTTCCACTAGATGCTTCCTGAAGTTGACCTAAAGTTGTTAGAAAGGTCGTCTTTCCAGAACCTGATGGCCCAACGATCGCCACGAACTCTCCCGCATTTAGCTGAAAATTAGTCTCATGCAGGGCAACGACTTTCATCTTTCCTTCCCCATAGGTTTTTGTCACTTGCTTCATTTCTATCAATGCTGTCATACTATTCTCCTTATCACTCTGCAATCGCAGTAATCGGGTCCACCTTTAGCAAGCGTGGAAGTGAAATGACACCACCTAGAAGGGCCATCAAGGAAATTACCAAGCTTAGGACAGAATAGGCTAACCAACTTGGGTAGAAAAAGAAGGTAGCTGGCAAGACTAAAATCACTCCTCCAACAGCCAGCAAGGCTAAAGCAATCCCCATACTAGCTAGGAAGAAGATTTGACAGAAAAGAGACCATACAATGGTTTTGATCTGTATTCCCTGAGCCCGCATTATTCCATAAAGTCCTAGTTTTTGTATGGTAATGATATAAACAAATATACCCACAATCAAGCCTGTGATGACAATCATAGCAAGAATCATCCCTGAAAATACATTAACCTGAGGTGTGTAACCAGGAATTTTCGATATCATTTTTGGAATAGAAATCTGTTTCAGTCCATCGCCAGCCACTTCTATATCATTTTTCAATACCAAGGCAGAGATGGATTTATTAGATTTTAAAGTTCCTTGTAAGGTCCAATAAGTTGTCAAACTCGTAAAGACAACTGGCTCAGTAAAAAACTTATTTCCTTTAGTCAGCCCTACAATCTTGTAACTTACTTCGCTTCCATTGAGCTGAATGGCATCACCCAACTTCATTCCATAGTTTTCAAAGGACTGATCCACGACCACCTCATCATCCCCTTCAGGATAACGGCCCTCCGTCAAACTAGGAGAGATAAAAGCGTCCCACTCTTGAGCAAAGATGGAAACATTGACCTTTTCACTATCATCGACTAGATTGGTCACAGCAAACATATACCCTAGTGGAGCAGCATCTTTAGAACTCTTATCCTTGTAGTCCTTTTCAGGAATAAAGGATGCCGTCAAATTATCATTTGCGTAGTCAGATAAAACTATACCCGTCGCTTGCCAATTATCAATAGCTGCCCGGTTGTTTCGCACAAGACCAAGAGCTAGACTGGTCATAAAAAAAACCATAAAAGCGATAAGAAAAATGGTAGTTAGAATCAAACTATATCGAAGTTTGTTTCGTAATATTTCTTTGATAGCAAGATACATGCTTATCTCCTTTAACTTTTCCAAGAGGTATCAATTTGACACCTCACTACTATAAAAATAGGAGACAGAAAATCTGTCTCTCTATTCAAAACAAATCTCACTAATCAAATTAAATAAAATCAAGAAAATAAGGAAACAATTTTCCTAAAAATGAATCAATTGGTAGCTCTATTTTCTTAGGAATATAATCAATTATGAATATTAATAAGTGTTTGGTGTCCATACATCCTATCATTTTCACATTATGGTGTCAAGAAAAGTGATTTTGAAAAGGGACTTTATTCTTATTGTAACCTTTCTGTAATAATTCTCTGCTGAAAAAATGATAAAATAGGTATGTACTGTTAAGGAGAGAATAATGCCCGTAAGAAAATTACAGTCCTATGAGGTAGACTATCAAGAAGAATTAAGCCAACAGGTTCCTCGATATCAAGATTATACACCTGAAGCGCAATCTGATGCAAATCTCAAGGAAATTCTATTTTTTGTTAATATCGCTGTTTTTTGTATCTGTATTGCTATCTTTAGTTTTATCTTTTTAGCATTAAAATTATCAACTACTCTTGCATTTGCCGCAGCAATCGGATCCAGCTTACTTGTTTTAAAAATTCAACGAACTATTATCAAACGAAAACGTAGAAGATAAATCCAAAATATCGCCCCATCTGGAGCGATATTTTTATTTTTTCTTTTTAGATGGTGTGTGGATGGCAACCTTCACTTCAAAGATTGTTCCCTTTGGTTTATTATCTTTAACAGTAATGGTTCCTTTTAGGGCGTCTACAATTTGCTTAGCTAGGGATAATCCTAAACCAAAACCACCTTTTTGCCGGGTTCTAGCCTTGTCTACTCGATAAAAACGATCAAAAATTTTCTTCTTATCTTCTGCTGAGATTCCGACTCCATTATCGGAAACTAGCAAATACAGATTACGATCAGTCGCTGAAATCATAAAATCAATTTCACCATCCTCCTCAGTATATTTGATTGCATTATCAAATAGGATAGTCATCAGTTGTTTCAAAAGAAGCTGATCCGTGACAATTGTTCGATGAACCCGATTTTCAAAACGGAAGACACGGTCATTTTCCGAAGCAATCATCTCATAGTTTGTGAAAGTCGTATTGAAAAAACTGGTTGGAACTTCTGCAAGTTCTGGCTTAATCCCATCATCTCTACGAGCTAAATTCAACAAGTTTGTTGTCAAAAAACGCATATTTCGGACTTCTTCTAAACTCGATGCAATGCTTTCACTCACATCCATAATGGTAGCTTCTGGCTTCCGGAAAAGGGTCTCTAAACGATTTTGCAGAACTGCAAGTGGAGTTCGTAACTCATGACTGGCATTTTCCACAAAGGACTGCTGCTTCTGCATGCTCTCAAGCAGAGGACGAACACTGACTCGAGCTAGATAGAGACTGGCAAGTAAAGACAAAATCCAGAAACTAGCCATCACAACCACAATCAATTGTTCATGCTTTTGACTAGCTTGCTCCAACTGACTGGTATTAATCAAGACAGCCGCATACTTAATATTGGTTGAAACCGAACTGATATTCGTTTCCATCAAAATCATGCGATAGATTTCTTCCTGTCCATAGCTATTAAAAACCTGAATCTGATAAATATGGCCTAGCTCTTTTTTCTCTAACTTAATCTTATCCAATCCCAAAAATCGATTTCCAGAAAGGAGTTGGGTAAAATTCTTATCAAAAAGGATAACCTCCGTGTTGGAACTGACATTGGGTTTTATCTCAGTCTTACTAGTATCTGTAGCGGCATTCTCTAAATCTTTAATCTCTTCTGTTGCCCTATTTACCGCAAGCTGAATAACCGCCTGAGGATTCTTACTCAAGCCATGAAGCGTATCATCTACCGAAGTATAAAGGCTCGAATGCATGACCTGCAAAATAATCAGAGTCATGGTAGAGAAAATCAGGGTGAAGACACCGAAGTTGCGGATAAAGTAACTAAAGTCATCCGCATACCATGTTTTTTTTAGTTTACTGAACATCTTTTAAAATATACCCAACACTACGCAAGGTTTGCAAATTCTCCGCAAAAGTGGTTCCTTTTAATTTCTTACGGACTTTTGAAACATAAACTTCGACAACCGAAATCGTTGTATCACTATCAAATCCCCATAGACGATCAAAAATCTGAGTCTTAGGCAAAATCACATTTTGATTTTGAAGGAAATAAACCAGTAAATCGAACTCTTTCCCCAGCAATTCGACAGGAGTATCTTCGACCTTAACGGTGTTGGTTGACAAATTAACCACAATATTTCCATAAGTCAAGGTGTTTTCATTAAACTTGCCTGAACGTTTGAGAAGGGCTTGAATCCGCATTTTGAGTTCTTCTAGGTAGAAAGGTTTGGTCAGATAATCATCTGCTCCTAATTCAAATCCATGTCCCTTGTCATCCAGGCTTTCCTTAGCAGTCATAATCAGAACTGGGGTCGTAATTCCCTTTTCACGCAATTCTTTCAAGACTTGGAAACCATTTTTTTCTGGCAACATCAAATCGAGCAAAATCAAGTCATAGACGCCACTCTCAGCTTCGTAGAGACCTTCTTCTCCATCAAACACCTGCATAACATCCGCAAAATCGTCCAAAAAGTCAAATACTGAATTTGACAGGCCTAGATCATCCTCAACTAATAAGATTTTTATCATGAGAAACTCCTCCTTATTAAGACCATTATACCAAATTTGCCTTAAAAAAAACTCAACTCTCTGCATTTTATACTCAATGAAAATCAAAGAGCAAACTAGGAAGCTAGCCGCAGGCTGTACTTGAGTACGGTAAGGCGACGCTGACGTGGTTTGAATTTGATTTTCGAAGAGTATTACATGAGATAGCTGAGTTTTATTGTCATTTAGTCTTGATTATTTAGTTCCGTATTGAAGAATAACTGCTTCCACTGCAGCTTTTTCACGATTAATCAAGTCAACACGCGCTGCAATTTCCTTGATTCCCATACCGATATTACGGCTAAGAGCAAGATCAGAAAGTTGTGGCTCAAAGAATTCCTTGTATTCCGCCAAGCGTTGCTGAGTCTTAAATACGTGAGCAGGAAGGATAACAAAGCTATCAAAGCTCATGTCTCCTCCAAGAGCTGCCTTAATCCAAGCCCAGTTTTCACGAGCCCAAGACCATGCTGTTTCCTGAGTTGCTTGATGGTTTAAGAACTGGAAGTACCAAGCAGACAAGTCTTGTGGTTTGACCACAAATTTGTCCTTCCAAGAAGCAATCAAGGTTTGGATATTGTCCGCAGCTTTACTGTAGGCAAGAGCAGCTGCCAACTGACGTTTAAAGACAGCATCTGTTGCGTGCGTATAAGTATCAAGATAAAGTGCTAACAAGTCTTTAGTCTCATGATGTTTCATCTCATTGATCAGAACTTGTGAACGAATGGCTGCTGGAAGTCCTGCAAGATTCTGCTTGTGTGCTGTGAAGATTTGGCTAGCGACTTGACTAGCTTCTGCATCATTTGAGCGAATCATCATAGAAATGGCTAACTGACGAACCAATTCATCCTCGTCTGATTCTCCATCTTTAGCTTCGAAACCAAGACGGTCATAGTTGTGACGAGCCAATTTAGCAACCAGTGCTTTGAAGGCTGTTTCAGCTTCTGTTTCTTCATCGATAAAGCGCTCAAGGGCAGAAATCACTTGAGAAACAGCTGAAACGACAAGGTAAGATTCTTCCTTAGCAAGTTTATCAAGGACTGGGAGCAAGTCAGCATAAGAAATGTGCCCTGCCTCAGCAAGCAAGCGACGTTCTTGGACAATTTGCAGTTTGCTTGTGTTATCAAGCTCAACTAGGTCAGCAAGAACAGCATCTAGTAAGTCTCCTTGGTAGTCTGTAATATAGTGGGCTGTATTTTCAGTGTTGAGACGAAGAGCTCCTTCATTTTCAGCAAGAAGAGCTGCGTAGCCAGGGATTTCGATACTTTCAGTTTCAAGTGTATCTGGCAAGCCTTTCCAGTTGCTGTTGAGTGGTACAACCCAGAGGCGATTCTTATCTTCGTGCTCACCGATAAAGAATTGTTTTTGTGAAATCTTCAAGATATCATTTTCAACTTTGACAGTAAGAACTGGGTAACCAGGTTGCTCCAACCAAGAATCCATGAAGGCTGCAACATCACGGCCTGATGCTTGACCAAGGGCATCCCAAAGGTCACGGCCGATGGTATTGCTGTATTGATGTTTTTCAAAGTAGGCATGCAAACCTTTAGCAAAATCAGCATCTCCTAGCCAACGACGAAGCATGTGCATGAGGCGGCTTCCTTTAGCATAAACGATAGCGCCATCAAAAAGGGTATTGATTTCATCTGGGTGTTTGACTTCAACGTGAACAGATTGAACACCATCAGTTGCATCACGCTTCAATGCAGACGGAACACCACCTGTTTGGAAATCTTCAAAGATGTTCCAGCTTGGCTCGATGGCATCCACACAGACATATTCCATCATATTAGCAAAGCTTTCATTGAGCCAAAGGTCATCCCACCATTTCATAGTAACGAGGTTACCAAACCATTGGTGAGCCAATTCATGTGCCACAACAAGAGCAACTTGTTGGCGGCTGGCAAATGTAGAGTTTTCATCGACAACCAAGTAAACTTCACGGTAAGTGACGAGACCCCAGTTTTCCATCGCACCAGCTGAGAAGTCAGGAAGGGCGATGTGGAGAGATTGAGGGATTGGATACTTGACTCCGTAGTAATCTTCGTAAAACTCGATTGAGCGAACGGCAATATCTAGTGAGAAATCAAGGTTAGATAGTGGGTGGGCTTTGGTTGAGTAAACACCAACGAGGGTACCGTTTTTAGTTTTAGCGGTCACACCTTGCAAATCACCAGCGGCAAAAGCTAACAAGTAAGATGACATGCGAGGTGTTGTCTCAAACTTCCAAATACCTGTTTCTTTACGGTTTTCAACATCAATCTCAGGCATATTTGACAAGGCCAATTCACCTTCTGCTTGGTCAAAACGTAGAGAGAGGTCAAAAGTTGCTTTGGCTTCTGGCTCATCCACACATGGGAAGGCTTCACGCGCAAAATGGCTCTCGAACTGGGTAGACAAGACTTCCTTCTTCACTCCATCAACTGTGTAGTATGAAGGGTAAATCCCTGTCATGTTGTCTGTAATTTTACCAGAAAAAGTAAGAACCACTTCAACTTGACCAGCCTCAGCCAATTCGATATGAAGGGCTTCATTGTCATGATCTACTGTAAATGGACGAGCCTGACCTGCAACTTCTACAGAAGCGATTTCCAAGTCTTTTTGGTGAAGGGAAATACGGTCACTCTGTGCTTGACCAGTGATAGTTACCTTCCCAGAAAATGTCTTGGTCTCACGACTCAAGTCTAAAAATAAATCATAGTGTTCAGGAACAAATTGCTTAATAAAATGTTCAACTGCTTGCATAATTTTCTCCTATCTAAGTTTAAGAGCTAGGGCTCTTCTTCAAACAAACTTATTATATCATGTTTTGCCTAAGAAAAAAGGATTGGACGGTAATTTCCAAAACTTTCTTCCTTCTTTAGTCTACAGTGGATAGACCTTTCGAAATTCTTCTAAAACGACCTTGCTGTCAGGTGTAAAAGTTAGTCCTGCCTCTCTCAGCCACTCGGCGAAACAATCCTCATGAACCTGACGCCAATAGGCTAAAGATTTGTCTCCTTCACCTTCCTTAAAGGCATGGTCTGCAGAAACTTGATTGAAAGGCTGAACGGAAACCTTGGTAATTTCGACAATGCAGACAGCCTGATTTTGACTATCTAAAATGACATCGAAGGTCCCTTTTTGTGGAAGAGGTTCGTCTTCTAGTGCGTAGAGGTCATAGGCTGAGGCGGTTGCTGTCTTCTCGCCTCTTATTACCAAATCTGCCAAGAGATCTGCTTCCACTCCAAAAGCCCAGGCATCTATCTCATCTCCAATTGAGGGATTGATTTGCTTGTAGGCATTCCACATTTCTTGAGGTGTCATAGGTTGCTCCTTTGTAATTTTTTACTCACTTCTTTTACACGTTTGAGGTGGTCTGGATGGTCAATCTCTAAATCAAAAATCTCTGGAATAGAACTATAGTGGATAATACACTTGATCCCCATCAGATTCATTTTTTGTATGAAGGAAGCATTCAAATAACCTGCCACAGCAAAGTCAATCTTTTTCGTCCTTACTTTATCCTGCATCTGTCTCAGCATATCTAACATAATGGGACTTTCCATATCATGCCATTGACTGTTTCTCACAGTCGCAAAAACAAAAGAAGTCAAATCATTCATTCCAACTACAATCTTTGAAATGTCAGCTTCCAGTATGCTGTCCAAGTCAAAATATGCTGACGGTAATTCAATCATCGTGGCAATTTTCCCAGTAAAACCCTGCTGACGCAACACTCTAATTGCTTGCTCTAACTGCTCGGCATCATTGATAAAAGGAAATATAACAGACAGATTGGGATTGGTTTGATAAACTTCTGTAACGACATGTGCTTCAGCCTGAAATTCATCCAGACACGCCAGCAAACGCCTAGTTCCTCTATATCCAAATAAGGGATGATTTTCATCAAAATGCTCTTTAGTCCCCTCTAAACAATTAGCTTCTGTATTTGTTAACTCTGAAAAACGATACCAAACCTCTTCATCTGAGTACAAGGAGCAAATGGTATCTAGATAATCTTTTACAAATTGCTGACAACTTGGTAACAGGATGTTTTGATTGAGCTCTCTCAACAAGTATTCGCCTCTAATCATACCTACGTGGTGCAATAACTGAGGATAAATTTTTTCAAGAATTTTTTCGCCACTAAGAGCCAGTTGGTTTTTCATCATTCACCTTCCAATTCATATACAAGGTCTTGTCCAGTTCTGGAAATCCTAATAATTCAGACTTAACCTTCAAGACTAATGGCGATCCATTTTCTTCTGTGATTTTTTGAATATCCATCCAACTATTCCTACTTCAAAGACCAGCCACCATCAATAGTCAGGATTTGTCCTTGCATGGCAGATGCCTTTCCACTGGCCAAAAAGAGACTGACTTCTGCTATTTCCTCTGGAGCAATCCAGCGTTTGATGGGCGTTTCACTAGCCACCCAGTCAGCCAAGCCACCTGGTTCAAAGTCCGCAGCGGTCATACCCGTTTTTACTGCTCCCGGAGCAATTCCAAAGACCTGAATCCCAGATTCTGCATAGTCTAGAGCCAACTGCTTGGTAAATCCAGCCAAGGCGTGCTTAGACGAGGTATAGGCGTGACCACCTCCGCCAGCTAGACTAGAAGCTATGGAGCACATATTAATGATGGCCCCCGCTTTATTCTCCAGCATTTGTCTCAAATAATGCCGAGTCAACTCAACAGGAGTCATATAGTTGATTTCAAAAATCTCTTGAATTTCCTGCGCCGTTTGTTCCAAAAGTGGTTTGTAATCATCCAAAACTCCAGCAGTATTGCACAAAACATCAACCTGAGGACACCAGTCAAAAATAGGCTCCAAGTCCAAGGTCAAATCTCTCTGTAAAAAGTGGAAATCACCCTGTAAAAGTGGATTTTCACCTTGGTCAACTCCATAAACTTGATAGCCATTCTCTAAAAAGAGGCAAGCTTGAGCTAATCCGATACCTGAGCTCACCCCTGTAATGAGTATACGTCTAGTCATGCACTTCTACCCAATCTGTTGCCAAAACATCACAAGGTGTTGGGCTCCACATAGAAAAACCTTCTCCCTCCCCAGACACGTTGATTAGGAAATAGGGCGTCACTTCAAGTGCAACCCCGTTTTGTTCAATGGTGTCAAAAAGTTGGACATAGTTTTCCGCCCCTCCCCAACCAGTACGTACATATTTTTTCTTAGCCTTTAAGCCAGGCAGGATTTCTTCAAATGTCATGTTATTCTCCTTTAATTCTACATTCTTCATTTAATTATAACAAAAAACCGCTTTACAACGGTTTTTTGACTATATTTCACTCCATACTATCTTCTTAAACCCACGGAAAAAGAGAAAGACTCCAATAAAGAGGACAGCTAAAGGAACAACTTTTGTAAGAAAAACATTTGAAATCCCCATCCACTCATAGTAACGGAGCAGAGAACCTACAATAAGGTGGGCAACAATCATACTGTTAAAGGGACGAAAAAACTCTTCTTTCCAATTCCAAATACTGATGACCAGCGAAATTGTAAAGACAGATAAACTATCCCAGGGAGCAGGAAGATAAAAGGCTCCTTCTTGTATGAAGCTTGCCATTGCTACATATCCCAGAACAACTAGCAAAACAAGAATTCCAACAACAATATAAGTGCCAATTTTCTTCTTAGGAGAATCTTGGACTAGCCCCCAACGTAAGATTGTGGCCACAAGTCCAAATCCAATCAGAAAAAGAAGAAATTGCCCTAAAAACGTGAGCAAATTAACTGTTAAGAGAGGGCCTTTCGAAAAATCGCTTAGTAGTTGATAATAACGTAATACCGCTAAGACAAGAATTGGCGTCAAAAGGGACTCTTTGATAGAACTGCGAGGTGCTTCCTTGAGCATCTCTCTCATTAATTTTTTAGGATTCTTACCTAGATACTCCTCTGCACTCATGCCATCTCGTTCTGCTTCTGAGAAATCTAGCATCATAAAATAGATCTGCTCTCTGAGATAGGCTTCATCATAGAGAAATCCAGCAAGATTAAAACTTTCCCACAGCTCCTCAAAATACTGCTGATTGTCCTCAGAAAACTCATGCAACAAAGCGTTTGTTTCTTCATAATACTTCATTTTCTTCATGGTTTAACCCCCATTCTTAATCCCTTCTACTTTTTGACTCAAATCATCCCATTGTTGCCAAAAGACCGATACACGCTCTTCTCCTTCTTTCGTCAACGAAAAATACTTCCGATCTGGACCATCTGGCGACGGACGCATGTCGCCTCTTATCCATTGATTTTTTTCTAACTTTTGCAACAAAGGATAAATAGTTCCTGGAACGATAGTATCAAATCCAGCCTCTCGCAAAGTCTGAACTAACTCATAACCATATCGCTCTTTTTGACCAATCATATCCAAGACACAACCTTCAAGAACACCTTTTAATAGTTGAGTTTCTTTCATCCCTTCTCCCTTCTCACCTATTTTGTAATACCTACTAGTATCTTCACCTATAATATACTACTCCTACACTAGTTTGTAAAGCATATTAGTTGAAGAAAAAAACGACAACCACTTTTTCAGCAGTTATCGTTGCTTATCTTTTAATCTTTTCCACCAAGTCGACTATTGATATTCATCATGATACTAGCTATTTTTTCACCCCAGTACGGATCGGATGCATAGCGTACATTCATTCCGGTCGCTTTATTTCCAAGGTGATTTCTTCCACGATCAATATAGTTCTCACGAATCCACTTGGTCGCACCAAGAATTCCTTTATCTACATCATCAAATTTCTTAGCTGAATCATAGGGACTAGTATCGTAGGCAGCAATTCCGAAGAAGTTATTTTTATCATTAGCAATTTGGCTACGTCCCCAAGCACTTTCTAGCGCACTGTGAGCCATTAAATAAAGAGCATTGACACCATAACGTTTCTCAGCTTCTTTAAAAATTGCTCCTTTACCAGCAAGACGGCTGTTTCGGATATTCATCATCGAATAAACTCTATTTAATTCATCCGCACTATAGTTGGTTGGTTCAGTCAAATTCTTAAAAAGGAAACGATTTTTGATAGTAAACCCATCAAAATGTTCTCCATCATTTGAATAATACTTCTTACCAATTTTCATAGCTGAAGTATGTGGAGCAACCCGAATACTAGTATATGGAGAAAGTTCATGATATAGGAATCTTCCGTCAGTAGTATAGTGAGGAATAAACTCACTTCCTTCATCAACTAAAGTCAAATCTCTTTGATTCATATAACCAGACAAGCCTGATATTGAAACAGCAAGACGACTTCCCTTAGTTTTAGAGCTATCATAGGTCACAATACTTCCCTGATTAACATAACTCAAAATATCTCCTGATTCGCTATAAATATATGCTGTGATTGGTTTAACCTTAAAATATTTGGGGCTTTGAATCCACTTTCCATCACTCTGTAAGAAGTACTCCTTATTTTTGATGTTAAAACCACCAGTAACATAGCTTCCATCTTCTTTTAGGTAGTACCATGCATTGTAGTTAGAATCAAAAATCCATTCATTCTTGGCCATATAACCACCAGATTTGAGATAATAAGCACCAATCCATTCACGTGAAGCATAAGCACCACCTGATTTTAGGTAAAACCAGCTATTATAAGATTCATCAAAAATCCATTCTTTTTCAGCCATTGCTCCACTATCTTTTAGATAGTAAGCATCTTTCCACTGATTACTGGCCATCACACCATCATTGTTAAAATAGTACCATGTGCCCTTAATCTTTTCCCATTTATTACGAAGGATTTTTCCTGAATCTGTAGCATAATACCATTTATCAGTAATCTTCACCCAAGCATTTTGATCCATTGCTCCACTACTATTAAGAAGATAATCGTTCACTATAGCATTGCTAGCCATAACTCCATCTGGCTTGAAGTAATACCAAACATTGCTAATTTTTTCCCATCTATTACGAACAATCTTTCCTGAATCTGTAGCATAGTACCATTTATCCGCAATTTTCACCCAGGAATTTTCTACCATTGCTCCACTAGTATGAAAAGCATAGTCATTAACAATCCTATTGCTAGCCATGATTCCATTTTGATCAAAGAAATACCAGACACCCGCAATCTTTTTCCAGTTTTTGATTGGTTGGTTATTCTCATAAAAAAGCCATTTCCCATGCTCTTTCTGCCAACCATTCTTAGGAGCCTCTTCAACTTTTTCTTTATTTGAAATAGCCTCTTTTTTAGAATTATTTTCTTTTACAACAACTGATTCTTTCTTTTTTTCCGTCTTTTCAGTTTCATTCTTTGTATTTTCAACAACTTTTTTCTCTTCTGATGCTGGAGTCTGATTTTTATCTTTAGACTGATTTTTGTCCACAGATTGACTCTTATTCATCGTTTGACTTTGGTCTGTTGTTTTACTATCTTCAGCAAAGACTGATGTTGTTGGCACAATTGCCAATGCAAGCACTGCCGTGCTTACAAGTAGTGTTCTCTTCATTTTACTCCCCTAAGTAGAAATTCATCTACATCATTCGTAATTAACTATATTCTAACATAGTTAAAGGATGAAAATTATATGTCTTATTGACAATAAGGATAGTCTAGCTTATCTAAGGCTGGCTTTTACTTCCTTGCGGAGATTTTCTATACTGCTGATACCATATTTATCCATGACTTTTGGTAAATTTTCGATAATATCAGGACAGGCATAGGGATTGGTAAAGTTAGCTGTTCCAACTCCGATGGCAGATGCCCCAGCCAAATACATTTCTAAGGCTGCTTCTGCCGAATCCACTCCTCCCATTCCAATGATAGGCAAGTCTGTTGTTTGGGCGACTTGGCGGATGAGTTTGAGGGCTACTGGAAAGACTGCTGGACCTGACATTCCACCCGTTCCATTTGCCAAGATTGGTTTGCGAGTTTTGAGGTCAAAGCGCATACCGACTAGAGTATTGATCATGGTTAAGCCACTTGCTCCTGCATCTTCTGCTGCTTTAGCAATAGTGACAATATCCGTCACGCTAGGGGTTAACTTGACATAGACTGGCACATCAGAAGCTTCGACAGCTGCTTTTACCACTTCATAAGCTAGATCAGGATCTTGCCCAATCAAAAGTCCATGATTGCCGTGATCTACGTTAGGACAAGAAATATTGAGCTCAATAGCCTTCACGTTAGCTGCCTTGGAAATCCCATGAGAAACAGACGCATACTCTTGTTTTGAAAAACCAGCTACATTGGCGATAATAGGAAGATTTGGATATTCTCTTTCTAGCCAAGGTAACTTTTCAGCCAAAACAACCTCTAATCCAGGATTTTGCAAGCCAATTGCATTGAGCATACCAGCAGGGGTCTCTGCAACCCTTGGAGTAGGATTGCCAAAACGCGGTTCAAGGGTCGTTGCCTTAATCATAATAGAACCTAAAAGATCTAAATCATAATACTTGGCATACTCTTGCCCAAAACCAAAACATCCTGATGCTGGAATAATGGGATTTTTCAAATCCAAACCAGGTAGAGAAACTTGTAAACGATTTCTAGTCATGATTTTCTCCTTATAATAGAACTGTTCCAGTGCGGAAAACAGGGCCATCTTCACAGACGCGTTGGCTGACCGTCTCGCTTTCTGGTACTTTTAGGACACAGGCATAGCAAGCCCCCATCCCACAAGCCATACGAGATTCCAAAGATAGATAAGCTCTTGGATGGTCATAAAAGGTTTGATTGATATACTTCATCATTCCAGGTGCCCCACATGAGTAAACAGCATCAAATGGACTATCTAAATCATTAATGACAACGGAAACATTCCCCTTGATTCCATAAGAACCATCATCTGTCGTTACAAAAACTTGACCATATTGGGCCAATTCCGTCTCTAAAATAACAGCATCCTTATTGGCAAAACCGAGAACAGTCACTACTTTCACTCCACGATCAGACAATTCCTTGGCCACCTCAAGCAAGGGCGGAACACCAATCCCCCCACCAACGAGGAGAACTTGGCTCTGCTTATCTAGGTCAGACAAGTCAAAACCATTCCCCTGAGGCCCCATCACATCAAGAGTATCTCCCTGACTTAAGGTTGAGAAAATAGCTGTCCCAGTTCCCTCAATCCGATAAATGAGATGACACTGCTTCTTAACCTTATCGATAGACGAAATTGAAATAGGGCGACGCAAGAGATGGGCATCATCAGGTACACGTAGATGAAGAAATTGGCCTGCTCGCATGACTTCAACCATTTCTCCTTCTAGGACTAATTCAAAGATTGCTGGCGCGATTTCCTCCTGTGCAACCACCTTCATGGTTTCCAAACGGATGGCACCCAAGCGTTTCTTACATGTGGGATTCATGACTTTTCCTCCTTAAATTTTAAGGGGACCAGATAAATAAAAGACCTTGCGATTGCAAGGTCTCAGTTAAAATCATACAAAACAATAGAGCACACTCAAAAAGTCTCCTCTAGAAAATTGTACTATTCTTTTATCTGACACCTTGTGAGTCTCTCTGGACTCCCCTTAAAGGTTAAATTTTTATTAGTATACTCTTTCAGCTAAAAAAAGTCAAGTAGAAAACGAACATTCTACTTGACCTCACGAGATTATTTTTCACGAATAACTTCAACCTTGTAGCCATCAGGGTCTTTAACAAAGTAATAGTTAGGTGCAGTTCCTGGTAGACCATTTGGCTGAGTCACTTCATAGCCTTTTGCACTGTGCTCTTGATGAAGAGCTTCAAGATCAGGTGTACTGAGGGCGATGTGGGCAAACCCATCTCCAACCACATAAGGACCGTGATCGTAGTTATAAGTCAACTCCAACTCATAGTCGTCACCCTCAAGACCTAGATAAACAATCGTAAAGGCATGATCTGGAAAATCTCTGCGACGCAATTCTTTAAATCCAAAAGCATCTTGATAAAATGCGATTGATTTTTCAAGGTTTTCTACTCGCAAGCAAGTGTGTAGCATTTTTGAAGCCATATTTTTCTCCTTTATTTTTAAAAAGACTGGGACAATCCTGTTCCAGTCTTATCTGTTATTATTTACCAAGTTTTGCTTTAGCTGCATCTGCAAGAGCTGTGAAAGCTGCTGCATCGTTAACAGCCAAGTCAGCAAGCATTTTACGGTTAACTTCGATCTCAGCCAATTTCAAACCATGCATCAATTGTGAGTATGAAAGTCCGTTCATACGAGCTGCCGCGTTGATACGAGTGATCCACAATTTGCGGAAATCACGTTTTTTCTGACGACGATCACGGTATGCATAGTAGTAAGAGTTCATTACTTGTTCTTTTGCAGTACGGAACAAGATGTGTTTAGCTCCATAGTAACCTTTTGCTAATTTAAGAATACGTTTACGACGTTTGCGTGATACAACGCCACCTTTAACACGTGCCATGTTTTATTTCCTCCAAATATTTCCTAGAATTGTTTACTTACAGTCAAGCTATTATTTCAAGCGAGTAAGCATTGCTTTGATACGTTTGTAATCTCCTGAATGCACCATAGATGCTTTACGAAGATGACGACGTTGTTTCTTAGTTTTTCCGTGGAAACGGTGAGAAGTGTAAGCACGGAAACGTTTAAGTCCACCAGAACCTGTACGTTTGAAACGTTTAGCTGATGCGCGGTGTGTTTTTTGTTTTGGCATGATTTTTTCTCCTTTATTTAACTTTCTGACAATTATTTTTTGTCAGTCGCTGGCGCCAATTGCATGAACATTTGACGTCCATCCATTTTAGCACGTTGTTCGATGATTGCAATATCTTGAGTTGCTTCAGCAAACTCGGCTAAAACTTTTGCACCAATCTCTTTATGGGTAATCATACGACCCTTAAAGCGAATAGATACCTTAACTTTATTTCCTTTTTCAAGGAATTTGCGTGCATTGCGAAGTTTTGTATCAAAGTCACCCTTGTCAATCGTTGGACTTAGACGAACTTCTTTCACAGTAACAACACTTTGTTTTTTACGTTGTTCTTTTTGCTTCTTCTGGTACTCAAACTTGAACTTACCGTAGTCCATAATTTTTGCAACAGGTGGTTTGGCTTGGGGTTGAATCAATACTAGGTCAACATTAGCGTTATCAGCCAAAGCTTGCGCTTCACTGAGTGGCTTGATGCCTAGCTGTTCTCCTTCAAGACCAATCAAGCGAACTTCACGTACACGAATCTCATCATTGATGAATAAGTCTTGCTTTGCTATGGTTTTCACCTCTTTTGTTTTATTAGAGAAAAACAATAGCGGACTCGTAAATATACAAGCCCGCACGTTATGATAGCGTTTCTTAGAAACTTTTCATCCGTAGGGCCAGGCAACTTCATGTCACAAGGCGAGAAGCTCTCACTTCTGCTTTTCTCAACTTTTATATGATACCAAGTTTTCTAGCCCTTGTCAAGATAAAAAGTTATTTTTTTGAAAAGTTTTTGCTCATTAACCAACCGTTTCAATCTTCCATCTATTCCAGCCTTTAAAGCGTATAGCTCCTTGATGGTCAGTTCGATAAACTTTGCTATTGATACCTTCCAGTCGTGTCAAGGTTTCCTGATGGGGGAGTTTCGTTCGATTGTTCTTTCCAACTGAGATGAGAGTCATCTCTGGTTTGAGCTGTTCTAGAAAGGCTGAACTTGATGATTTTTTAGAGCCATGTTGGCCAGCTTTCAAAACATCTACTTTCAGGTCTGGGTAGTTCTTCAGCAAATCCTTCTCTCCTTTTTCCTCCAAATTTCCTGTGAAGAGAAAGTGCTTATCCAAGAGTTTTCCATACAGAACTAGGGAGTCTTCATGACCTCCATCTCCAATTTTCCTTGGAGATAGGACTTCTAACTTACTTCCGAAAATTGGCAAGTTCTCTCCTACTGACACACTACGCACCTTGGATTGAGTCGCCTGTAGTTCTGCCACAAATTCCTTCTGTTTTAGACTGCCTTTTGACACTAAAATTTCGCCTACATAGAAAGCCTTGGCCACCTCCAGTAAATCCCCAACATGCTCCTTGTCCGTATTTGTCAAAACCAGCTGGTCAATCTTGGCTACTCCTCGACTTTTTAGATAGGGGACCAAGGTTCGCTGGGCATTACTGGTCGTCGCCTTTTCTTGCCATTTTTCAATTTTCTTATCAGACTCTGCCTTGCCACCTACATCTATGAGAATGGTCTTCCCAGTTACATCCCTTAGGAAAATACTTTCCCCTTGCCCCACATCCAGCATGGTAATTTCATTTTCCAGTGGATGCTTGGTCAAGAAGAATAGACCCACCATAAGTAAGCTGAATCCAGCTACTCTTTTAGTGTTGTTCCTCAAATCATAGACCAAAGCTAAAGAAATTAATAGTAGTATCAACAGCCATGCATTGGGTTGTCCAAAAACCAGAGGCCTACTTGTCACCTGAGACACCAAGCGAATAATGCTTTCCAACCATTCAAACATAAAGTTAAGCTGAATGACTGGATAGAGAAAAGAAAGGACAAATAAGATAGACAAGAGTGGTAAGAAGACCAAGTCAAAAAGAAAGGAAAAGACAAAGGTCAAAAGGATAGACCAAGGTTGAAATTCTGCAAAATAGAAGGATAAAATGGGCAATATTCCCAAGGAAATGACTAGACTTTCTCTAACAACAGCCTTGAGTCCCTCTCCTTCTTTGCTGGTCATGGTCAAGATAAAAGCGTAGAAGCAGGACAAGACACCTCCTGCTGTCAAGAAAAAGTTGGGCATAACGATAAAGAGAACAAGCACAGTCAGGGCAAAATTATCTAATCCCTTATAGCCATGCTGAGCCAATAGTTTTTGCAAAAGACTACGAATGACCGATGCTGAAAATCCAGTCAGGCCCGCATAGATAAGGGAAAAGGGATAAGTCAGCCATTTCAACTTTTCTTGGGTCAAGCCCAATCGCAAGAGGAGTTTCTTAAATCCGTCCATGAAAAAGCCTACCTGCATGCCGGACAATGCAAAAAGGTGGATAATTCCTAGACTGGAATAAAGCTCATTCATCTCCTCAAAGTCGGTGTCCAGATGTCCCAGCAAGAGCCCTGTCATGTAGTTGCGCATAGGGTCTGGAAAGTGCGTCTTGATCCAAACTACAGCCTTTCGACGTAAACTAGACAAGTTTTCTCCTACATCCCAACTGCCAACCTTTTGAAGTGACTGGATTTTTTTGATAGTAAGCGTCTGGTAAATTCCCTGAGTCTTCAGATAGGCTTGGTAATTAAAGCCACCAAAATTTCTCTGCCCTTCTGGTTCTGAAAGTTTTCCTTCAAGTTCTATCTCATGAAGGTCTGATAAGACTTGAAAGGCTTCTTTCTCCTCCTCGGACTGAAGCTTGTAATAAACTTGAAAAATGCGTCCATCAGACTTACCACGAAAAGATAGGCTATCTCCATTGACCTTAATAGTGTCAGGCAAAATCCGTACCCTTTCAACAAAATCTGCTAGGTTTTGACTAGCATGACTCTGTTGCCAATTTTGAAACAAAAACCAAAAGCCAAAAATTCCACAAAGCACTAAAACTTTTCCAGCAGATTTCCACGGAAATTGGATAAAGAGACAAACTAGCAGAAAAACGAAGCCCAACAGAGCAAGATAAGATGCTGAAAAAATGGCGTAGTAAAGCCAGAGCAATAGAAAACTTAGATAAATTAGGGGAATTGGGAAATTCTTAATCCACTGTAACATAGTCTTTTAGCTTTTCTATCGTTTTAGCACCAATACCAGAGACCTTCTTGAGTTCATCAACCGACTTGAATTTCCCATTTGCCTCACGATGGTCGATAATATCCTGAGCACGTTTACCACCTAATCCCTTGACCTGCTTGAGCTCTTCCAGACTGGCCTTATTTAGATTGATTTTCTTTTCCTTGTTCGTTGAAGAAGCCGTCCCAGAACCAGTCTGTTGACTAGCTGCTTCTTCTCCCTTAGTTGGAACGTAAACCAGAGCCTCGTCACTAACTTTCTGAGCGAGATTGAGCGACTTGCTGTCTGCTTGCTCTGTCAAGCCACCAGCCTTTTGAACGGCATCATTGACCCGACTACCTACTGGCAAATCATAAATTCCTGGCGATTTGACAGCCCCCTTCACATCTACTGTGATCAAATCTTGTTCAACCGATTCGTCCTTCTCTTCCTTGGTCACTTCCTTTTCAGTCGATGAATCCTTGGAAACAGCTGCGACTTCTGCCTGCAAATTCGTTTCTTTAACAGGTATTTGTGGAGCTGGTTTTAGCAGGAAAAATCCTCCAACAAGCAAGCCCAGACCAGTACAAATAACAATAATTTTATACTCTTTGATTTTCTCGATAATTGCTTCCATATTTTCTCCTCTCTTAGATTATTCGTAAGAGGAAGAAAAAACAGTCGAAAAATTTCTTTTCAACTGCTTATTTATTTGCAAAATAGTCTTCCTTGGTCAAGACATAATGAACTCTTGTAACGATTCGTCCTGGTTCGTTTTTGTCCATTCTGGCATATGGTTCTTCATGGGAAAAGCGCATGCCTGATTTCTCCATGACCTTTCCAGATGCAGGATTGTCCTGATCGTGAAGGGCGGTCAACTTGTTCATTCCAATCTTCTCAAAAGCCAGCTCAATCACGGTACGATTGGCTTCTGTCGTCAATCCTTGATTCCAATACTTTTTATTGATAATGTAGCCAATAGCTGCCTTCTTAAGAACAGGATCAATCTTGTGCAAGTCAATGGTTCCAATAAACTGACCATTGCTTTTTAGTTCTAGTCCCCACCGTCCCAAGGGATTAGCCAAGTAGAACTGAGCAATGTTATTCTTGGTTTCTTCCAAACTTTGATTTATTTGAAAAGTGTAGCGCGTATTTTCTCTGTCCGAGGCATACTCAAACATTTCTTCCGCATCATCCAAAGTTACAGGTCTAAGCAATAAACGCTCCGTTTCTATATACGGATACTGGGCAAATTTTACAAAAATTGATTCCATACTTCTCCTCCGCTTGAAAAGTTTCTAACTAATACAAGGATATTGACTGAAACATTGTATTGAGATAACTTTAAATACAAAAGAACTATCCTTCAGACAGAGGTTGAGACTCTAATTCTTCACTCTCTTCTTTTTTAACTGGAGCTGGTTCATAAGCTCGGATAATCTGAGCGACAACTGGATGTCGAACCACATCCTTAGCTGAAAAATGAACAAAGTCAATTTGATGAATGTTCTTGAGTTTCTCTTGAGCATCAATCAAACCGGATTTGACATTACGCGGCAGGTCAATCTGACTGATATCTCCATTAACAATCATTTTAGAGTTAAAGCCTAAACGAGTCAGGAACATCTTCATCTGCATGATGGTCGTATTTTGCGCCTCATCGAGAATGACAAAGGCATCATCCAAGGTCCGTCCACGCATATAGGCAAGGGGGGCGATTTCAATAATTTCACGCTCCATGAGACGAGTTGTTTGGTCTTTGCCGAGAATCTGATACAAGGCATCATAAACAGGTCGAAGGTAAGGATCCACCTTCTCCTTGAGATCACCCGGAAGAAAACCTAGACTCTCTCCTGCTTCCACCGCTGGGCGTGTCAGGATAATTCGCTTGACCTGCCCACGTTTAAGGGCAGTCACTGCCAAGGTCACTGCAAGAAAGGTCTTCCCTGTCCCTGCTGGTCCGATTCCAAAGGTCACATCGTGCTGTTTAACACTATCCACATAAAGCTTTTGACCCAATGTTTTGACGCGAATCGGTTTACCTGTATTGTCCTTGATAATTTCTTCTTCGTAAAGGGCGACAAACTTGTCGATTTCATCGTTTTTGACCATGCTAATTGCAGTCACCACATCTGGCGTACCAACGGTCATCCCACGGTTCACCAAGACCATGAGAGCTTGAATAACCTGACGGGCTTCCTCACAAGCAGCCTCTTCTCCCAAAACCTGGACAATCTCCGTACGAGCATGAATCACCACATCAAGCTCTTCTTCCATCAAACGAAGATGGCGTTCATTGGAACCAAAAAGATGAAACAGGTCATCTGGATGACTCAGTTGAATGTCTATTGAATGTTCCTTCAAATAAAGAACCTCTCTAATCCTTTTATTTCTTTTTATTATAGCAAAGGGGTGGAGAAATTACTAGCCCAAACCCAGTGAATCATGCTAGTGCTCTATGTATTCTTGCCAGATAGCGTCAAAGTCTCCTAGGTTAAAAGAGAAACTGGCATGCTCCTCCAAAAAGCGACTCACCTCATCAAAATCATCTGTGTGTTTTGGAAAGGCTGACTCTTCAAAAGCTAGGTCTGCCAAGATAGCTTTGGGACTGTTACTTTTAGGATTGCGCTCGGTCATGAGCCAAGTGTAAAATGATTTTCTCATATGTCTCCCTAAATCAACTCTGTCCCAAACTGGTCTTGCTTGATTTTACCAGCCTTCATCAAGCCACCGAGTGCTTTCTTGAACTGACCTTTAGAAATTCCAAAGGTTGCCTTGATATCCTCAGGGGATGACTTGTCATTCAAGGTCATGAAACCACCATTGCTTTCCAAGTAGGTCAAAATCATCTGGGCATCATTTTCCAACATCTCAAAGGAACGTGGTTTAAGGGATAGGTTCAAAGTACGGTCCACTTCACGGAAACCAATAACACGCGCATCTAAAACTTGACCCAAACGTGGCTCTGCGTAGCGCTCGCTAGGATGGATAAAGCCAAGCATGTTATTTTCTGGCAGGTAAACAAAAGTCCCTGACAGCTTGAGGCGGTAAACAATGGCTGGCCAGTTTTGGTTCTGCATGTTGTTGTAGGCAGGACGAGCCAGACGTTTGAAGTCTTCTTGATAAGCCAAGAGTCCCCAGATACGGTCTTTCTTGTCCACTTCGAGACGGATGTAAAGTTGGTCGCCCTTCTTAGGCCAGAGTTCCTTGAGCTCAGGGAGAATATCGAGTGACACAACGATTTCCTTGTCAGGAAGGCCTGTATCCACAAAGACACCCAAGTCTTTACGAACTTCCGTTACAGTTCCCCAACCAAATTGGTCCTGAGTGGCGGTCACTTCTAGAGTGGTCAGGCGGAGTTTTTGCTTCATATCCGTGTAGGCAAAACCTTTGACCGTATCCCCTACCGTATGTTGACCTTCTTCCTTAGCAAGAGCATAGGTTTGACCATCCTTTTGCACAAAGTAAAAACGGTCGTTTTCATCGATGATCAGTCCAACGATAAAACTTGCAAGATTTGTATTCATATTTCCTTCTTTCGAATAAAACTCAGCCAGCAATGCCAACTGAGTTTTTCTGTTTATTTTTAGACTTCCAAAAGTTCTTTTTCTTTATTGGCAGTCATGTCGTCGATGTGTTTGACAGCATCGTCTGTTACTTTTTGAATGTCTTTTTCAAGAGTCTTCAATTCGTCTTCAGTGATTTCTTTTGCTTTTTCTTGTTTCTTAGCTTCGTCCATAGCATCGCGACGGATATTGCGGACAGCCACTTTAGCATTCTCACCGACCTTCTTCACTTCTTTAGCAAGGTCACGACGAGTTTCTTCTGTAAGAGCAGGGATAACCAAACGAATCACAGAACCATCGTTAGCTGGTGTGATACCAAGATCAGAAGCGTTCAAGGCACGTTCGATGTCTTTCAATGAAGACTTATCAAATGGTGTGACCAACAAAACACGCGCTTCTGGAATGGTAATTGAAGCGATTTGATTAAGAGGAGTTTCTACTCCATAGTATTCTACATGTACACGGTCAAGCAAGCTTGCATTGGCACGTCCAGCACGGATACCACCAAATTCACGAGCAAGTGATTGGTGAGACTGGGTCATTCTCTCTTTAGCTTTTTCAATAATTGCGTTAGCCATAATCTTTCTTATTCCTTTTCTTCGATATTATTTGAAACTGTTGTTCCGATATTTTCACCAAATACGACACGTTTGATGTTGCCTGGTTGGTTCATGTTGAAGACAACCAAGTCAATGTCGTTGTCCATTGAGAGGGTTGAAGCTGTTGAGTCCATGATACGGAGACCTTTATTGATAACGTCACGGTGGGTCAATTCTTCAAACTTAACGGCTGTCTTGTCCTTCTTAGGATCGGCATTGTAAACACCATCTACGCCATTTTTAGCCATAAGGATAGCATCCGCTTCGATTTCAGCTGCACGAAGAGCCGCTGTTGTATCTGTTGAGAAGTAAGGTGAACCAATTCCAGCACCAAAGATAACGATACGGCCTTTTTCAAGATGACGAAGGGCACGTCCACGGACATAAGGCTCTGCTACTTGTTGCATGGCAATAGCTGTTTGTACACGCGTATCGACACCGACTTGTTGCAATGAATCTGCCATCACAAGAGCATTCATAACAGTCCCAAGCATTCCTGTGTAATCTGCCTGAACACGATCCATTCCTGCTTCTGCAGCAGGTTCTCCACGCCAGAGATTCCCTCCACCAATAACAAGGGCAATTTCGATACCTAAGCTATGAACTTCTTGAATCTCTTTTGCGATTGTTTGAACTGTTTGGATATCAATCCCTACGCCACGTTCACCGGCAAGGGCTTCACCTGATAACTTGATTAAAATACGTTTATACTTGGGATTCGCCATTTTCACTCTCCTTTTTTTATCCTACCTATTTTATCACAATTTCTAAGATTTTTATAGTATCATGAGCAATTCTTTGAAAAAAATTAGACCGTTAAAAATTCCTCTAAGTCGCTAAGGGCACGCTCTGCAATTTTTTCATAACGAGCCTTCTTATCACGGATACGTTCGCCTTCCAACTCTTTGATAATCCCAAAATTGACATTCATTGGTTGGAAATGTTTGCTGTCCGCATGAGTGATGTAATGAGCCAGACTTCCAATCGCTGTTGTTTCTGGGAAAATAGTCTCGCTTTCTCCCTTGAAAAGACGAGCAGCGTTAATACCCGCAACTAAGCCCGAAGCCGCCGACTCAACATAACCTTCCACACCCGTCATCTGACCAGCAAAGAAGAGATTTTGTTGTTTTTTAGAACGGTAAGTCTGCTCCAAAAGATTTGGTGAATCCATGTAAGAATTGCGGTGCATGACCCCATAACGAACAAACTCCGCATTTTCAAGACCTGGAATCATTTGGAAGACACGCTTTTGTTCTCCCCATTTGAGGTGTGTCTGGAAACCGACGATATTGTAGAGGCTACCAGCCGCATTGTCCTGACGAAGTTGAACAACTGCATAAGGGGTTTTAAATTCGCCATCACGAGGTCCTGTGTAGTCATCTGGATACTCCAGACCGACTGGTTTCATCGGACCATAAAGCATGGTTTTAATGCCACGTTTGGCCATGACTTCAATAGGCATACAACCTTCAAAGTACTTTTCTTTTTCAAAGGAATTCAGCGGTGCTTCTTCAGCATTGACCAAGGCTTCATGGAAATCCATAAATTCTTGCTTAGTCATAGGCGCATTGAGGTAGGCTGCTTCTCCCTTATCATAACGAGATTTGAGATAGACCTTACTCATATCAATTGTATTGACATCGATAATAGGCGCCGCAGCGTCGTAGAAATAGAATCCATCACCATCATTAAGGGCATGAATCTTTTCAGCTAGAGCATCACTGGTCAAAGGACCAGTAGCGACAACTGTAATAACATCAGTCGGCAATTCTGTAATTTCATCACGAATCACTTCAATCAAGGGGTGGTTGGCCACTTTTTCGGTCACCATTTGGGAGAAACCATCACGGTCCACCGCAAGGGCTCCACCAGCAGGAACACGTGTAGCTTCAGCAGATTCCAAAATGACAGAACCCAAGCGACGCATTTCTTCCTTGAGGAGTCCAACGGCGTTTGTCAGAGCATCCCCACGTAAGGAATTGGAACAAACCAATTCAGCAAAATTGTCTGTTTTGTGTTGAGGTGTTGACTTGACACCACGCATTTCATAGAGTTTAACTGGAATACCGCGTTCTGCGATTTGGTAAGCTGCTTCAGAACCTGCCAAACCAGCTCCGATAACATTGATATAAGATTGAGACACGACACTAATACCTCTTTGGGTGGAACCTAAGTTCATATCAAAACAAGCTACTAGACTGTTTGACACCCACAAATCTTTCTAATTTTTTCTTCTACTAGTATAACAAAAAAAGGGAAGAAGGCAAACTTCCCTGTTTAGTCATTTTCTTGCTTCTCTTCCCAATCGTGGTAGGCAGCATAGAGTTGGCTTTTATTCCACTGGTAGAGTTTCGCAACTTCCTTTATGGCTTGATTTTTCTTCATACCTTGCTGGATACGAGCTTGGATTTCTAAGAACAAGTCCTCCTCGTCCTTTTCCTCCACATCCTGACTGGCACCTTCAACGATGAGAAGGCATTCGCCCTTGAGTGGCGTTTCAGCAATGCTTTCTAATAACTCAGAGATAGTACCTCGTTGGTACTCTTCATAGATTTTGGTCAATTCCCTGACCAAGACTACCGAGCGGTCACCGTAGACTTCTAGCATATTTTCTAGCGTATCCGCCACACGATGGGGTGATTCGTAGAAAATTTGTGTTTCAGGATAGTCTTTTTTTGAGTCGAAAAATTGCTTTTGCTGGCCTGATTTTCTTGGTAAAAAACCGCAGAAGATATGTGGCTGTGGTGCTAAACCACTTGCAATCAAGGCAGAAATCCCTGCAGAGGCACCTGGAACAGTGACAACCGCAATTTCTTCCTCAATAGCTGCCTTAACCAAATCATGACCAGGGTCCGAGATACTAGGCAGACCCGCATCGGATACCTGAGCAATACTTTGTCCTGCTTTCAGGAAACCAATCAAATCCGGAATTTTTTCTTTGGCGTTGTGCTCATGAAAACTAATCTGCTTGGTCGAAATGTCAAAATGCTTAAGCAAAAGACCTGTATTGCGCGTGTCCTCAGCCGCAATCCAATCCACTTCTTTCAGGGTTTTGATAGCACGAAAGGTCATATCATCTAGATTGCCAATCGGCGTTGCCACTAGATACAGCTTGCCATAGGGAGACTGCCCCTTAAAACTTTTTTGAATCTGCATGCTTACTCCCTGTATAACAACTCGTCACAGAACATACATTCTTCGTCCTGTTCTCGACGTTGTCCATAAAAATCATTACATACGTGAAATCCATCACGGTAAATGCGACGGACACTTTCGCGAACATGCTTAGCCTTGACAGGTGTATCTGCTTCCACCTCACCTAAGCGTTCGCGCAACTTAGAATTTTCCAAGCGAAGAGCTGTATTTTCCTCTACCAGGCTCTTGAGATTTTTCTTGATAGCTTCCACATCGGCCAAGGTTACCAATAATTGTTGGGAAAAATCATCCAGCGCGTCAAATAATTCTTTTTTGTCCATAAACCAGCTCTTTCCTTTCTTTATCGTTCATTTTTGAGTTTACATTTCTTTCAAGACCAGATATTCCATGGCATTTTGAAAGCTGACATTAGCTTGCCACATTTTTCTAGCTTCTAACAAATCTTGTAGAATCACCCTTACTCTTGCTTGCAGGATATCCTGCCCACAGAGGACTTCAAGGATTCGCAAGACCTGATCCTGTTTTTCCTTGTCATCCGCCAAGTTGGCTAATTTAGCGACCTGCAGATAACTTTCTTTTTTCTTAGCTAATAACCAGGTCTGCAGGCGTTCACTTTCATCGACCAAGGTCCAAAAACTTGCCTGATTAGCCAACTTTTCAGCTTCAGCTCGCGATTGACTAAACTGAGCTAAAAGAGTTGCTTTTTTCTTAACCAGTCCCATTTGTTCTAAGAGCAAGATGAGTTTTTCTTCTTGCTTTTTAAAATGGAAAATCTGGGTTCGACTACGGATGGTCGGTAACATCTTTTCCTCATCGCTGGTCAAGAAGAAAATATAAACCTCACTCTGGGGTTCTTCGATGACCTTGAGCAGAGAGTTTGCTGCATTGGGATGCATTTTCTCAGCTTGCTCGATAATAAAGACCTGTTGCTGACTTTCAATCCCTGCTTGAGAAAATTGTCCCACCAATTCACGAATACGTTCTGTCTTGATGACCTGATTGACTGGTTTAATCAAAGTAACATCGGGAAATTCTTCCTGTTCAATCAGCTTACAATTTCGGCATTTCTCACATGGTAAAACACCTACTTTATCTGTACAAAAGAGGCTCTTAGCTAAAAACTGTGCCATTTCCAAGCTTCCAAAGAAACCTGAAAAGAGGTAGGCATGATTAAGCTGGTCTTGTTCTAGGATACGGACAAAGCGGTCAAACTGGTCTGGTTGCCAAGCCTTTAGTTGATCTTGTTTCATTTAGCCAAGCCCATTCTGTCAAACAAGACAGCCTTGGTTGTTTCCACAACTTGTTCCAAAGGGAGACTGGCATCAATCTTGACAATGCGATTTCCTTCTTTGTCAAGAAGAGAAAGATAGCCTTGACGAACTTTTTTGTGCAAGTCCAACCCTTCCAAGTCCAAGCGATTGACCTCACGGTCACTATTAGCAGCAATGCGAGCCAGTCCCTCTTCCACCTCAATGTCAAAATAAAGTGTCAAATCGGGTTTGAGGCCATCTGTAGCAAAATGATTGAGCCAGTCAATGGCTTCAATGTCCAAGCCACGGCCAAATCCCTGATATGCAAGAGAACTATCGATGAAGCGGTCCATAATGACCAACTTACCAGCTTCAAGGGCTGGAAGAACTTTTTCCACCAAATGCTGTCTGCGACTAGCAATATATAGAAGTAACTCTGTCTTCGCATCCATCTGCGTATGATTTGGATCCAAAATCACTTCCCGAATCTTCTCTCCTATCAAGACTCCGCCAGGTTCACGGGTCGTCAACACCTCGACTCCTTTTTCCTCTAAAATTGGGAGTAGAGCTTCTAAAACACTGGTCTTTCCTGCTCCCTCTGGTCCCTCAAGAGAGACTAAAAATCCTTTTGACATGTCTAACTCATTTCTTTTTTACTACTTCTATTCTATCAAAAAAATAGGGGTTTGTGACAATCTTTTTGTCTTCTAATTTCATACTCAATGAAAATCAAAGAGCAAACTAGGAAGCTAGCCGCAGGTTGCTCAAAACACTGTTTTGAGGTTGCAGATGGAAGCTGACGCAGTTTGAAGAGATTTTCGAAGAGTATCAAACACCATAAAAGAGGCAGACAAATCCACCTCTTATTTACCTAGTTCTTGTGTTCGTTTGTATGCTTGATGAACTGCATCCATGACTGTTCCTCGAAAAGCATGCGCTTCTAGACTCGCTACACCAGCGATAGTCGAACCGCCTGGGCTACATACTTGGTCTTTCAAGACCCCAGGATGCTCTTGGCTTTCTAGGACCAATTGTCCGGCGCCGACAACTGTTTGAGCCGCCATTTTCAATGCCGTTTCTCTTGGCAATCCAGTCTGAACACCTGCATCTGCCAAGGCCTCAATAAAGAGATAGACAAAGGCTGGGCCACAGCCTGCAAGACCTGTCGCTGCATCGATTAATCCTTCTCCTAGTTCAACCAAGAGGCCAGCATTTGCTAATAACTGACAAAAGAGCTCACTGTCCTCAGCCTTACAATTAGGAGACAAAGCATAGCTGATAACTCCTTGCCCGATAGAAGCAGGGGTATTCGGCATCATACGAATAATTCGGTGTTGACTTGGAATAAGACTCGCTAGTTTTTCTAAAGTCAATCCGGCTGCCATCGAAATCAAAAGAAGACTCTCTCGTTTTTCAAGGATGGTTTGGTATTGAGAAAGCAGTTCAGAAAACTGGGCTGGCTTAACACCTAGAAAAATCACATCTGCTTCTGCGAATATTTCTTCGTTGCTAGAAGCTAGACCACCGAAGTTGGCGATGAAAGCATCCACCTTAACTTGACTACGATTGGCAAGGAGAAGCTGAGCACCCGTCTTGGCCTGCAAGACAGCCTTGGCCAAGCTAGCACCCATATTCCCCAAACCGATAAATCCAATCTTCATCTCTTACTCCCTTATCTGTCCGTCACCAGTAACCACATACTTGTAGCTGGTCAACTCTTTCAAGCCCATTGGACCACGCGCGTGCAGTTTCTGAGTAGAAATCCCCATTTCACAACCAAGGCCAAATTGACCACCATCGGTGAAACGAGTTGAAGCATTAACATAAACCGCTGCTGAATCCACTTGATCTGTAAAGTAAGCTGCAGCTTCAGCATTCTCAGTCACAATGGCATCCGAATGATGAGTACTGTGGGTTTCAATATGCGCAACCGCTTCTTCTAAACTACTCACAACTTTAACAGCTAGGACATAGTCTAAAAACTCGGTATCAAAGTCTTGTGCTTCAGCTGCTTGACCTGAAAGAAACTGACTGGCTTTCTCATCCAAGCGGAATTGAATTGCTTCCAGTCCAGCTTCTTTTCGCTCTGCAACTAGCACTTTCTCCAATCGAGGAAGGAAGTTTGCTGCTTTATCTTCATGTACCAGCAGAACCTCCATGGCATTGCAGACAGAAGGACGACTGGTTTTGGCATTATTGATGATAGATAGAGCCTTGTCCTCATCTGCATCCTTGTCCACATAAACATGGACAATGCCTGTTCCTGTCTCGATAACTGGTACAATAGCATTTTCCACCACGGCATTAATCAAACCAGCCCCTCCACGAGGAATGAGTAGGTCTAGATAACCCTTGGCCTTCATCATGGCATAGCTACTTTCACGGCTAGTATCTTCCACCAGTTGGATCACATCAGGATGAATAGTCGTTGTCTCCAAGCCCTTTTTCAAAGCTGTGACAATGGCATGGGCTGTTTGATAGGCGTCCTTACCACTACGAAGAACAACCGCATTTCCACTTTTAAGAGCTAAAGCAGCCGCATCAGACGTCACATTTGGACGGCTTTCATAGATAATACCAATAACCCCCATAGCCACTCGTTTCTTGGTGATAACCAAACCATTTTCAAGCTGATTGGTTTCTAAAACTTCACCGATTGGATCTGGTAAGGCAACCACTTCACGAATCCCAGTTGCCATCGCTTCTATACGACTTGCATCCAAATAAAGACGATCCAGCATCACATCTGAGATTTTACCCTTGGCCGCTTCCATATCGAGGGCATTGGCTGCTAAAATCTCCTCAGTAGCTGCTAATAAGTGATCAGCCATGGCTAGCAATGCTTGGTTTTTCACTGCTTCACTAGCTGTGTTGATCGATTTTTTAACAGCCTGTACCTGTTCAAATTGTTCTTGTGTACTTACCATAGTTTACCTCTAAAATTCTGTAAAGAGTAGTTGGATTTCAGGAGTAGTGGAAATCCAGTCATCACGGTGAATCAAGACACCCTTGGCTTTTTGAGAACGCAACATATCCTCCAAGGCAGATGCCCCAAATTGCACGCGTCCTTTTCCAAGTGATTTTCCACTTTCCTTGTCAAATACTGTCACGATATCACCGTAAGAAAAAGCTCCTTCTGCATCAACAACACCAGATAAAAGAAGACTCTTTCCATGTTGAGAGAGAGCTTCTGCAGCCCCTTTATCAACCCAAATAGAACCCTGACTCTGAGCATAGAATGCAAGCCATTGTTTTTGGGTACGAAGTCCCTTCTCTTGCGCAACAAAGTAGGAACCATCCTTGGTCTCCTCAGCCGCCTCTATCATAGCATCAGCCTTCAATGATGAACAGATATAAACAGGAACTCCTGATTCCGTCGCGATAGTTGCAGCCTTGATTTTTGTTAGCATGCCACCAGTTCCGTTTGAAGAACCGGCTCCACCAGCCATATCGATAATCTCACGATTGATGGTCTCGATTCGCTCCAAGCGTTTAGCTCTTGGATCTGAATTAGGATTTCCAGTATATAGACCGTCTACGTCTGTCAAGAGGACTAAAAGGTCTGCTTGGACCATGGCTGCTACCTGAGCACTTAGAGTATCATTGTCCCCAACCTTGAGCTCATCAATAACGACACTGTCATTCTCATTGATGATAGGAATCGCCCCACGGCTAAGTAGAACTGACAAAGCCTGATGGGCATTTTTATAACGGCGCTTATCCACAAAGTCATCCTGAGTCAGCAAGATCTGCGCAGAAACGATTTGGCGCAAGAGAAGATTGGTCGTGTATTCTTCCAACAAAAGCCCTTGCCCTACCGCTGCTGAAGCCTGTTTATCAGCAATCTTAGTCGGACGCTTTTTAAATCCTAAGGCTCCAAAACCAGCCGCAATGGCACCTGACGACACCAAAATCAATTCATGACCAGCCTCGTGCAACATCGCCAACTGCTGGGTAATAGCCTTTACCTTACTACGTGATAAACTTCCATCCTCATTCGTTAGAGAAGAAGTCCCCACCTTAAAGACAATCCGTTTGTATTTCATAGTCTCACTCCGATTCTTCATATTTATCCATTATAACACGAATGGCAGGAAATAAAAAAGAGTTGATAGGAAAAAGGCCGAGACAAGTCATCTCAACCTTTTATCACGTCTAATTCTTTCTCAATCTCTCCAAGGTTTCCTTAAAAATATCTGGGATATCTGCTGTAAATTCCAAGGTCTCACCTGTTCGTGGATGCGTAAATCCTAGAGTCTTGGCATGAAGAAATTGTCCATGTCCTTTCAAAGTCTTGCGAGGACCATAGACTTCATCACCAGCGACTGGATGACCAATATAAGCCATGTGAACACGGATTTGATGGGTGCGGCCTGTTTCCAGCTGCAGCTCCACTAAGCTATAATCACCAAAGCGTTCTAAGACGTGGAAACGTGTCACTGCAGGCTTCCCTTTAGCAGTCACAGCCTGTTTCTTACGGTCTTTTTCACTACGGCCAATCGGAGCTTCAATCACACCACGATCATTAGGCAGATTTCCATGAACAATCGCCCAATATTTGCGGAGAGACTTTTTATCCTTGAGTTCTTGGGCAAGTGCTAGATGCGCCTCATCGTTTTTAGCAATCATGAGAAGGCCTGACGTATCCTTATCAATACGGTGAACAATTCCTGGACGCAGAACCCCATTGATACCCGACAAGTCCTTGATATGGTACATGAGGGCATTTACCAGAGTTCCACTAGTATGACCAGCACTCGGATGCACAACCATCCCCTGAGGCTTGTTAACGACGGCTACATCCTCATCTTGGTAGATGATTTCTAGCGGAAGATTCTCAGCCACATACTCTAAGACCTCAGGCTCTGGTACATGGTAAGTGACGACATCGCCCTCTTGGACAGTGTATTTAGCTTTCTTGACTTGACCATTGACCAAGACTTGGCCTGATTTGATTTGTTCATTCGCGAGACTGCGTGATAATTCTGTCAAATCCGACAAAGCCTTATCTAAACGCAGGCCACCAGTTTCAATTTTAATTTCCATTTATTTCCTCTTTTAACATTGCAATCAATAAAATAATCACTCCAACAGTCAGATAGCTATCTGCCACATTGAAAATTGCAAAATTGATAAAGTCCACATGAAACATATCCACAACAAAGCCCTGACTGATCCTGTCAATAAAGTTTCCAAGACCACCTGCAATAATCAAGGTCAAACCCAATACCATCCAGAGTGAGTCCTCCATGTGTTTATGTAAATACCAAATGGAACCAACCACGACAACCAGAGTAATGACAGCGAATAACAACTGCTGATCTTGTAAGATAGAAAAGGCTGCCCCTCGATTTTGCAGGTAGGTCAAGCTAACGAAATTGGGAATCCAAGATCGTACTTCACCCAATGGAATTTGCTGGACGATATAGGATTTTACCAACTGATCAAGCCCAATCAAAAGCAGTACAATGACTGCCACTATTCCTCTTTTTTTCATGATTTCCTCTTCTGATTAAAATATTCTTGCATGACTTCTACAAAGAGAGTCCCAGCTTGACTCAGCTCCACTTCTTCACGTTTAACATAAACCATGCGATTATCTAGGTTATCCTTGAGACGAATAACTGTGATACCATTAACACTATCACTATCTAAAAATCCAGAACCTGTCGCATAGGCGTCCGTCCGCTCCAAAATACCATTCAAGGTAGCACGGTCTGTCACATTGAACATCTGTGAGCTCGCACTGGTATCAACAAAGTTCTCTGAATAATAAAGGTACTCGTCTTTCTCTTGAGTGAAACGAACCGTTGGCAGATCCGCTAAATCCTCCATGACCAATTCCTCTTTCTGGGCTAAAGGATGCCCCTCACGAAGATAAATGTGGGTATGGAAGGGAATCAATTCAATGACTTCAAGGCCTAGCTTTTCAACCCGTTGCATAATCCCCTTTTTATTTTGATTGTTGAGGTAAATAATCCCAATCTCACTATGCCCTTGAGCTACTTCGTCTAAGATTTGAACAGTAGTTGATTCAAAAATACGAAAGTTCTTATAATCAGGATAGCGCTCTGAAAAAGCCGTAATGGTTGGTGGCAAGAAGTCATAGTGCTGACTAGCAATGGAAAACTCATCTTTTTCTTCTTCAGGATTAGCATACTGATTTTGAAAAATATCAAATCCCTTGACCAATTCTTGCGCTTTTTCATAAAATTCCATACCACGACGGGTCAAGAAAGTCCCTGAGCTGGTCCGACGGAAAATCTTAAAGCCCAATTCTTTTTCCAAATCACGAACAGAAATGGACAGACTCGGCTGACTAACATACATCTTCTCAGCAGCTTCACGGAAAGTACCACTATTGGCAATAGCCACAACATAGCGTAATTGTTGAATGTTCATCTTCTACCCCCCAACTTCTTTATCTTTTCATTATACCATATTTTAGAAGTTTTCCATCGAAGAAAAATAATGTCACTCATAAAATGCATCTACACTAAGAACGAAAAAATCATGGGTACCAAACCAAAAAAAAATAGGCTCTCCGAAAACTCGGAAAGCCTTAGTTAAAGCTACTTCTAGCTTCCTCGCCTTTATATTTCAAGGCTCGGGATAAAAAGATTCACTGAATCTTTTTATTTAGCGATTGGGTAAACAGAAACTTGTTTTTTATCGCGTCCTTTACGTTCAAAGCGAACTACGCCTTCAACTTTAGCGAACAAAGTATCGTCTCCACCACGTCCAACGTTTACACCTGGGTAGATGTGTGTACCACGTTGACGGTAAAGGATAGATCCACCTGTTACAGTTTGTCCGTCAGCTGCTTTAGCTCCAAGACGTTTTGCTTGTGAATCACGTCCGTTTGATGTAGAACCTCCACCTTTTTTGTGGGCGAAAAGTTGCAAGTTGTTAAGAGTCATTTTTAACATAATGTTTTCCTCCGTGTTAGTTTTCTGTGATAACTCTGGTTTGGACGAACTCAGAAGAGTTCTCCGATAAGTTTGCCATACCTAAGAAAAATGATTCAAAGAATAACTGGGTCATTTCTCTCTGGTGTGAAGGAAGATCTTTTGGAATTTCAACCATCAGATAGCCACCTTCATCTTCGTTTAATTCTAGGATTGGTTCATAGCCTGCAAATTTCTCAATAGAATTGATAAAGTTAATGGCAAGCGTAGAAACCGATGCACACACGACATCTAAGCCGTATTCGCCACTCTCGGCGTGTCCAGTAATTTCCGCACTCCTCAGCTCGCCATCTTCGGCTCTCTCAAAGACTGCTTGTATCATGTGTTCTCCTTAAAATTAAGCGTTGATTGCATTGATGACAACTTTTGTATATGGTTGACGGTGACCTTGTTTACGGTGGCTACCTTTTTTAGGTTTGTACTTGTAAGTAACAACTTTCTTTTGTTTTCCTTGTTTTTCAACAGTTCCAACTACAGTAGCTCCAGCAACAAGTGGAGTTCCGACAACAGTGTTTTCACCACCAACAAGAACAACTTCGTTAAAAGTAACTTCTTGACCAGCTTCAACGTTCAATTTTTCAACGTAAACTGCTTGACCAACTTCAACTTTAACTTGTTTTCCGCCAGTTTTGATAATTGCGTATGTGCTCATTATGCACCTCCTATGATTTTTATGGGTTTCCCCAAATTTTTTGTGAAGACTCGCCTAGCATCGTGGGACAAACCACTTAAAAGAAGAGCTCTAAGTATAACAAAGAATAAACTAGGAATTGAGCCGAAGACATAACTTATGTTAGGCAAGGCGACAATGACGAAGTTTAAATTTGTTATACGACGAGCAACGATGTTCGTGCGGTTGCACAGGATTGTGCATAGTCAACTCTTCAAGTATAGCATATCTCCTATTTTCTTACAAGTAATAACACCTAAAATGAAGCTTTTTCTTTTACTTTTTTCTGCCAAGATGCAAAAAGCATGCTGAGGTAAAAGATGCTCATCATAATAGGAACACCAAGAATGGTCTTTTCATGATAGAAAATCGTCAAATAGGCTGAAAAGACAACGCCAAGGACAAAACTACTAAGCAGGCTTACAAAGATAATCCCTTCACGCAAAAAAGGAGTGTGCTTGGTTCGGAAATAATCTCCAAAAGCCAGCATGGTCCGTTTGATGTTCCCTGTCATAAAAGCGTTATTGTAGGCAATACCCGACACTTCTCCAAAAGCAGTTGTCACCAACCCCATACAGAAGGCCAAGGGTGGCACTAGATAGATATTATCTACAGTCTGCGGCACAAAACCGATAACTATTGATAAGATTGCCAAAGGAATCAGTGACAAAATTGGTTTTTTCACAATTCGCAATTTTTCCTTATAAACTGTTAGTAAAAAGACCCCCATCATAAAAGCTAGCAAGGTCATTACTTTAGCACTCGCATCTGACACATTATGTTGAATAAGTCCCACTGAAAGAAATACGACATTCCCAGTTTGTCCAGCTACAAGAGTATTCCCTCGCACAATAAACGTATAGGCATCTACATATCCTGCACAAAACGTCAAAAAAAGCGCTAGCCTCTTAGACTGACGTGATATTTTTCTTATAGGTAATAACCTCATTTTCCCTCCCATTTCATTTACTCATCTCATTATTGTACCACTTTCTTTGGAAAAGACCTAGTAGCTTATTTGAAATTTTTTCCCCTCTGTTGGATAGTCCTGTCTATCTATGTTATAATGAAAGAAGGATTTGAAATTGGAAAAGGAGTCACTATGCTTAAATTAGGTGTCATCGGAACAGGGGCTATCAGTCACCACTTCATAGAAGCAGCCCATATCAGCGGAGAATACCAGCTGGTCGCAGTCTATTCTAGAAAACTAGAAACTGCGACAACCTTTGCTTCTCGCTATCAAGATATCCAACTCTTTGATCAATTAGAGGACTTCTTCAAGAGCTCCTTTGATGTTGTCTATATTGCTAGTCCAAACTCCTTGCATTTTGCTCAGGCAAAAGTTGCATTATCTGCTGGCAAACACGTCATTCTTGAAAAGCCAGCTGTCACGCAGCCACAAGAATGGCTGGATTTGGTTCAAACAGCTGAGAAAAATAATTGTTTTATCTTTGAAGCAGCTCGTAATTATCATGAAAAAGCTTTCACTACTATCAAAAACTTTTTAACAGACAAGCAAGTGTTAGGGGCAGATTTCAACTATGCCAAGTATTCTTCCAAGATGCCGGACTTATTGGCTGGACAGACACCTAACGTCTTTTCAGACCGTTTTGCTGGTGGAGCCCTTATGGACTTGGGGATTTATACCCTCTATGCTGTCGTTCGTCTTTTTGGAAAATCTAATGACGCAACTTACCATGCTCAACAGCTTGACAATAGCATTGACCTAAATGGAGATGGTATCCTCTTCTACCCTGAATTTCAAGTTCATATCAAAGCTGGGAAAAATATCACTTCCACTCTTCCTTGCGAGATTTATACAACAGATGGTACCTTGACCCTCAATACGATTGAACATGTCCATTCAGCTATTTTTACCGACCACCAAGGAAATCAAGTCCATCTTCCTATCCAACAGACTCCTCATACGATGACTGAGGAAGTCGCTGCATTTGCACAGACGATTCAGCAACCAGACCAGACACTCTACCAGACTTGGCTGGACGATGCAAGCTCTGTTCATGACCTACTATATACCATGCGCCAGACTGCTGGCATTAGATTTGAGGCAGAAAAATGAAAACCAAACTACCAACTGAATGGCAAGAACTGAGTGACCAGCTCGGTTTCCAAGAATTTACCCCCATTCAAACTCAACTATTTGAGCCCATTCTTGCAGGAGAAAATCTTCTAGGAGTGAGCCCAACAGGAACTGGCAAGACCCTCGCTTACCTCCTACCAAGCCTTCTCAGACTACAAAAGAAAAAAGCGCAACAACTCTTGATTCTAGCACCAAATACAGAACTTGCTGGACAGATTTTTGATGTATGTAAAACGTGGGCAGAGGCTATCGGTTTGACAGCCCAACTCTTCCTATCAGGTTCAAGTCAGAAACGCCAGATTGAACGACTCAAAAAAGGACCAGAAATTCTTATTGGAACCCCTGGCCGTATCTTTGAGCTGATTAAATTGAAAAAAATCAAGATGATGAATGTAGAAACCATCATCCTGGATGAATTTGACCAATTGCTAGATGAGTCTCAAATTCACTTTGTTGAGAAAATCACTCACTACGCACCTCGTGACCACCAACTCATCTACATGAGTGCGACGACCAAGTTTGACCAAGAAAAGATTGTACCTAATACACGTACCATTGACCTCTCTGACCAAAAATTGGACAACATTCAACATTTCTATATGCAGGTAGACCAGCGTCACCGAGTGGATATGCTACGAAAATTGGCTCATGTTGAGGATTTCCGCGGGCTAGTCTTCTTTAACAGCCTATCAGACCTTGGAAGCGCAGAGGAAAAATTACAGTATCGGGATATCTTGGCTGTTTCCCTCGCTAGTGATGTCAATGTTAAATTTAGAAAAGTTATCTTAGAAAAGTTTAAAGACAAGCAACTAACCCTGCTTCTCGCAACAGACCTTCTGGCACGTGGAATTGATATCGATAGTCTAGAATGCGTCGTAAACTTTGATGTTCCTAGAGATAGTGAAACCTACACTCACCGTGCTGGCCGTACAGGTCGCATGGGTAAAGAAGGTTATGTTATCACTCTCGTCACTCATCCAGAAGAACTTAAAAAACTCAAAAAATTCTCAAATGTCCGTGAAATTGTCCTAAAAAATCAAGAACTCTATATCAAATAAGGTTGGAGAGAGCCAACCTCTGATTTAAAATAAAATCCTCAGAATACGAGTTTCTATGGACCTTATCTCAAGACTGAGCCTAGGACAATAGTCCCTTATCTCCAAAAAAGCAACGTATTTGCCGTTGCTTTTTTGTGGTTGAGAACTATTTTGTCTCAGGCTCTTTTTGCTTACTAAAAATTAAAGAATTCCATAGCCTGTTTGAAAAGTAAATCAGTATACTCTGGATTTTCTTGGGCAATAGTAACCTGCTCTTGAATCATTTCCAAGTCATCTGTTATCATGCCATCTGCTCCCAAATGAACTGATTTATCAAAGGACTCTGAACTATTGATGGTCCAAACGTACAATTTCTGATCCGTATTCCAAAGCTTGTTGACAAAATTTTCATCTAAAGTTGAATACTCCATGGTATAACCTGTAGCCTTGGTTCTTGGAAAAATACTATTATAAGGTAGGATGAAATAGATTGGAATTTGAGAATCGTAGGCTAAAACCTGATCAATCACATGGTAGTCCAAGGATTGCATTTGGTGACCATTCTGCTTAAGAACCGTTCCATATTTTTCCATAAAGCGTTTCATCATATCTGGGCTATCTTTTCGACTGGTTTTAATTTCAATGAGGAGTTTTTGATGTAATTCATTGGCTTTATTGAGATAGTCATCAAAACTGGACACCTTGCTATGATAAGCATTTTCTAAAATATCAAGTTTCGTTAATTCTTTCAAAGTTAGATCCTGTGGATTGGCATTAACTCCTGTCAGATTCTTGATATTAGCATCATGCATCATGACAAACTGGCCATCTTTTGTTTCCTGAACATCTGTCTCAACGAAATCTGGACTTAGTTGGGCTGTCTTTTCTAAAGATTGAACTGTATTCTGCACACCATTCTTATTAGATACTCCCCTGTGAGAGATAATTAAAGGTTTATTGGCAACTGGAGCTTCCAAATAAACATAACCCTCAAGAGCGAAAAAGATACAAGCACAGCCCATCACTCCCCATCTCATCCAGTGATCTTTCTTTCTCCTTGGTGTGATCTCTAGCTCTTCTCCTGTTAGGAAGGAAACAAACTTAATGAGAAAATAAGTCAAGGCTATGTAGTGGAAATTCTTAATCAAGACAAAGTTGATAATTCCCATCACAAGAGATTCCTTATGAGTCAAACCATCCATCAGTGCCTGACTTGTCAAGATTGGAATCAATAAAAGAATGAAAAATAGGTAGGTTTTGACGATAATCCAGAGCAAGTTCCAAGTATAAAACCAGGAGTGCTTTCTTGTCTTTTCTAGACTATATCTGACTGCTTCTTTGACTGTTTTCTTCTCAAATAAAAGCTGGGGTAGGGCAAACATCAAACGTATTGAAATGTAAAACAGCAGCAAGGCTAGAACAGTGATTACCAAACCGACTAACCAGTACTTATCTTCCACATAGGCTACTATGAATTCCGGAATCACGATTTTATTGAGGTAATAAATCTTTAAAATCTTTCGAATCAATGGAAAGAGCATCATGACATAAAAGAAAATAAAGGCCATTTTGGAAATCGTCACTTGTCTTATGAATAAGAAACTCTGACGAAAGACCTTGCGACTGTACTCCAGCAGAGTTCTCTTTTCATGATAGAGGAGGTGTCGAGCTCCGATAAAGAGGAGTCCTAGCTGGTAATAGGCAATCAGTAAATTAACGATTACCAGAACAAATAAAGCAAGGCTAACAAAGGGAGAACTCTTTATAATGGCAAAAATATTGTTGTAGGAAAGAAAGAGATAACCTGTCTGTCGGAGTAACAGTCCAGCAATCCAAGAATTAAGTGGTAACCAGACAAACTCAATCATCATGAATATCAAGAAAAAGAGGAAGAGAATTTTATCTAGATTAAAGTAGATTTTCCTAAAACCTAGATTTTTAGGTTTTTCAGGTTTCATAGGCACTCCTAGTCAAATAATTGAGACAAGTCCAAGCCTCCAAAAGGATTGTTTGATAGACTACTTTCCGTCTCTAACAATTCTCTAGCTTGATCTGACTCTAAGAAGGACTCGTAAACACGCGCCGTCATCCGTGCATCCTCCAAGCTATTGTGGGATTGACCTTGAAACCCAAGAAATGAGGCAACAGTTTGCAATTTGAGATTGGCAATACCATGTAAATCCGAACTCCGACGTTCAAAAGCTTCATCATACAAATCTACCTTGTACTGCTGACTGTAGTCTAAACCATGCTCTGCTAGAATAGGCAAATCACTTTTAGCAGCATTGTAGCCTACCATGGGTAAAGAACCCACAAACTCTTGGAAATCTTTTATAACTTTCTCCACTGGAGGGGCATCTTTTAAGGTCTCAGCTGTAATCCCAGTCAAACCATTGATAAAACTCTTTAGAGGCACACTAGTATGGACATAGGAATCATAGGCATCGATTTCCTGACCATCTCTAAAACGCACTGCCGATACTTGAATCAAGTGTGTTTGTCCTTCGTGCTGATTAAATTCTAAATCGAAAGCAATGTAATCTTCTAATCGTTCCATTTTCTACCTCTCCTATACTGTTATTTTATACTCTTCGAAAATCAAATTCAAACCACGTCAACGTCGCCTTGCCGTACTCAAGTACAGCCTGCGGCTAGTTTCCTAGTTTGCTCTTTGATTTTCATTGAGTATTACTTGAGCAACTATACTATTTAGAAACAAAAGAAGCCATCAGGTTAGCATTTAACCTAAACAGCTCCTTGATTATCCTCCAAATAAACGAGCAAAAAAGCCTTTCTTAGTGGATTGGACTTCTTCTTTTGCTTGGTCCAGCTCTAGCTTAAGATTTTCTTGATCCTTCATGGCTTGAAGGGTCAATTGTTGCTGCTGATCCAGTTGTTTGTCTTTCTCAGCAATCTGACGGTCTTTGATACGCATCTGCTCGTCTTTTTCTGATAACTGACGATCCTTGGCTTTTAATTGTTCATAAAGACGAAGAATTTCTGCATTCTTCTCATCAACCAGAATCTCCATCAGTTCACGTTGCTTGACATCTTCACTGACAGGCTCATCTTCAAAAATCGTTTTTTTATAGATTTCTTCTAGCTTAATCAAGCCACTTCTGGTAACGACTGTTACCCCTTTGTCATTTTTATCTGTGTCTTCTTCTGGTAATTCTTTGACACGGTTATTGATTGCTTGGCGAGATAATCCTAAGACCTCTGCAATCTCACTGACGGTCATTTCAATACTCATAATATCCTCTGAAACGTTTTCTAGCTTTTCTTTACTTAAATCTTATCATAAGCTAGAAAAACTGTCAAATTTCCGCTTAATCTAAAGCCTTCAAAAAGGCTAACAAGACTTGGGCAGAGCGACGTCCAGCTTCGATAATAAACTCATCAAAAGAGATGTTTGCTTCATGATTTGCATTGTCACTCATAGCTCGGATGACTAAGACTGGAAGATTAAGAGCATGCGCTGCCTGAGCAATAGCTGCCCCCTCCATCTCAACAGCCAAAACATCTGGGAAATGGGACTTAATCGCTTCTATCTTATCATTTCCTGCAACAAAACTATCTCCTGTAGCAATCAAACCAAGATGCCAGTTCTGGTCCAATTGAGATAAACTCTCTTGGATTTTAGCAACAAAGGTTTTATCTGATTCGAAATAAAGCGGTTGTTGCGCCATTTGTCCATAAGCGTAACCAAAAGCTGTGACATCCACATCATGATAAGCCAATTTATCAGCAATCACAACATCCCCAACAGCAATACCTTCTGCTACTGCCCCAGCTGATCCTGTGTTAATCAAAGCATCCACTTGAAAATGATCAGCCAAAACCGCCACACTCATAGCAGACATGACCTTACCAATTCCACTTTCTACAAGAACGACTTCATGAGAGGCAATACTTCCTGTGTGAGAAGTATTTCCCAAAACAACTTGCTCCTGGGCATTTTCTAGATGCTGGACCAGATAAGCCAGTTCTTCTGGCATAGCCGCAATAATTCCTATTTTCATTTCAATTCCTTTTCTATTACAAAAGTTTCATTGCTAAGATAAGCAAAATCAAGAGAAAGATGACCGCGAATAAGATTTTATTTAACTTAGAATTGAAGACATTTCTCTTGGTATTTTCAATGCGACGGCTTTTATGGATAGACGGTTCGACCTGAATCTTCAAGGTTTCCTGGCTAAAACCATGATCCTTAGGATTGGCATAACCAAAACGGGAAGAAGAGGTCGGTAAAATCTTAGTTTCCTCTTCATCTAGCAAAGGTGGACCTGAAATTTTTTCGCCTCTATTAGCTCTTTCAATCATTTCATCCGTTAATAAAGGTTTACCCATACTGACCTCCTCTATTTTTTGTGCAATTCCCAATACTGTACAGCCATAATTGTCTTGGCATCACAGATATGACCTGATTGGATTAATTCCTTGGCTTCTTCTAGGCTCACTTCAAGGACTTCCAAGGTTTCATCATCATCCTGCGGACGTGGATTTTCAACCTTTGTCAAATCGCTTGCCAGGTACAGTTTTAACTTTTCGTTACAAAAGCCAATGGCCGAGTAAAAATCGTACAAGAGTTCTAACTTCCCTGTATAGGCTGTTTCTTCCTCTAGTTCACGCAGGGCTGCTGCGACATGGTCTGTATTTTCTCCTACTTCCAATTTTCCAGCTGGAATTTCGTAAGATACAGCCTCAATAGCTTTGCGGTACTGCTTGACCAAGATGAGTTTTTGCTCATCTGTTACAGCCAAAACACAAACAGCTCCATTGTGGAAAATCAAATCACGTTGGGCAGTTCCCTTGCCTTCTGGTAACTCAACCTGATCTTGGACCAGTTTAAAAATTGGTCCTTGATAGATTTCTTTTCGGCTAAGTGTTTTTTCTTCAAATTCCATGATAGGCTCCTACTGATTATTAGGATGATGAGGGAGGCGAGTTGCATATTCATCTTTGTTGACCTGACGACCACGACCAATTGCAATCGCATCCGCTGGCACGTCTTTGGTAATAGTTGAACCAGCACCAACGAGTGAATTGTCACCTAACTCAACTGGCGCAATAATGGTTGAATTTGAACCAACAAAGACATTGTTACCGATGACTGTCTTGTATTTGTTTTTACCATCATAGTTGACTGTAATAGTTCCTGCACCAAAATTAACGTGGCTACCCACTTCACAGTTTCCGATATAAGTCAAATGACCAGCCTTGGTATTCTCACCGATTGAAGAACCTTTAACCTCAACAAAGTTTCCAATATGGACTTGGGCAGCTAGACTTGAACCTGGACGAATGTGGGCATAAGGACCGACTGTCACGCCGTCAGCAACACTACTTTCTTCAATCATAGAGTTGGTAATAACAGCTCCTGCTCCGATAGTGCTATCCACTACATACGTTCCATTTGTCAAAACAGTCTCAGCACCAATTTTCGTTTGCCCTTTCAAGGTAACATTGGCTTCGATTTGAACTTCCGGAGCAATCTCAACATCAATATCGATATAAGTTGCTTCTGGATTGACAAAGCTAACGCCATTGACCATGTGTTGATGATTGATGCGACGACGCATAACTGACTCAGCTGTCGCAAGAGCAACACGGTCATTTACCCCAAGACTCTCATCAAAATCTTTCAAAGTATAAGCACCAACTTTTTCACCAGCTTCACGGAAAATGCCAATGACATCTGTAATATAGTATTCACCTTGAGCATTGTTGGTGTTGATATTTTTCAAGGCCTCAAACAAACGCTCGTTGTCAAAAACGTAAGTTCCTGTGTTGATTTCCTTGATTTGTTTTTCAAAATCTGTAGCATCCTTTTGCTCAACAATACGAAGAACCTCAGCATTGTCATTACGAACAATTCGCCCATAGCCAAAAGGATTATCTGTTTCAGCAGTCAAGATAGTCGCCACATTTTTATGATTGATGTGGAAATCAATCAAGTTTTTCAAGCTTTCACCAGTGATTAAAGGAGTATCTCCTGCAATGACCAAGGTGTGCCCTGACAAACCTTCTAGGACAGGCTCTGTCATCATAACTGCATGACCAGTTCCCAACTGTTCAGATTGAGTTACAAATTCTGTCTGTCCAGCCAAGACCTGCTCAACCAATTCTGCCTTGTGTCCAACAACTGTTACTGTCTTTTCAGGTTGGATAGCTCCCACACTACGGAAAACATGTTCTAGCATAGAAATACCCGCAACCTTGTGCAAAACTTTTGGCAAATCCGATTTCATGCGAGTTCCTTTACCCGCTGCTAAAATAATGGCATAATTTGACATAATCTTCTCTTTTCTCTAGAAATTCCCTTTTATTATACCATATTTCAAATCATTCCGCGCTCTTGAATGAAAAAATGCTCTAAAGTCCTCTATTAACCCATTTTTTGAGTATTTTTTTTTGATTTTTTTTCATTTATAGGGTAAAATTATAAGATATGAGAAAGAAAATTAATCCGCTTATTTTGTTTGGTTTTTTTGGGATTATGATTTTCATTTTAATCCTAAATCGCCCTCGTTTTGAGGACCATCCTGTAAAAACAAAGTCAAATATCGCGCAAGTAGAATCGCAAGCGCTACATAATATAGATAAACCGGTGATTGATGTTTCTGGTTGGCAACGACCTGAGGAAATTAATTACGATACTCTCTCCCAAAACATTTCAGGAGCTATTGTTCGCGTCCATAGTGGCGCTCAGTCTTCAAAAGAGAATGATGCTTCCTTTGTTAATGGGGTAGACAAGGCCTTTAAAACCCATATTACCGAGTTTCAAAAACGAAATGTCCCAGTTGGGGTCTATGCCTATGTAGCTGGAAAAAGTATCCAAGAAATGGAAAAGGCTGCTGAAAGTTTTTATAATTCCGCATCGCCATACAGCCCTAGCTACTATTGGCTAGATGTGGAAGAAAAAACCATGTCCAATATGAACGAAGGTGTTGAAGCCTTTCGTGCAAAACTAGAATCACTAGGTGCTAAAAATATCGGAATCTACGTAGGAGTATACTTCATGGAAGAACACAGTATTGATACTGATAAGTTTACGTCTGTGTGGATTCCTTCCTATGGTTCTGACTCAGGATTTTACGAGGCAACTCCTAAGACTGATATAGATTATGACATTCACCAGTACACTTCTAAAGGAAAAATTGCTGGCTTTGACCACGATTTGGATATCAACGTCATCTCTTCTTTAAAAAATAAAGAAGAAACCTTTAGAAAACTCTTTTTAAAACCTTAAAAGCATTTGTTTCTCATTTGCTTTTTCTTTTTGTTTTAGATTGTGATACAATATAGTAAGGATTTTTTGAAATAGAAATAGTTGGAGGAAAAATATGCTCTCATGGTTAGCACGCGTTATTAAAGGGATTGTCATTGCTCTGGGATTTATCTTACCAGGAATTTCCGGAGGGGTTCTAGCAGCAATCTTAGGAATTTATGAACGAATGATTGGTTTTCTGGCTCACCCCTTTAAAGACTTTAAAGAAAATGTTTTGTACTTTATTCCAGTTGCCATTGGTATGTTTCTGGGAATCGGCTTATTTTCCTACCCGATTGAATACCTGCTTGAAAATTATCAGGTCTTTGTCTTATGGAGCTTTGCAGGAGCTATTATTGGTACAGTTCCTAGCCTCCTCAAAGAATCAACTCGAGAATCTGATCGAGACAAGATTGATTTAGTCTGGTTCTGGATAACCTTTATCATTTCTGGATTAGGACTCTATGCCTTAAATTTTGTCGTTGGAACCTTGAGCGCCAGCTTTCTTAATTTCGTCCTAGCTGGTACACTGCTGGCTCTTGGCGTATTAGTTCCTGGCCTCAGTCCATCAAACCTACTTTTGATTTTGGGGCTCTATGCTCCTATGTTGACTGGTTTTAAAACCTTTGACCTCTTGGGAACCTTCTTCCCGATTGGAATCGGTGCAGGTGCAACTCTCATCATTTTTTCAAAATTGATGGATTATGCCTTAAACAACTACCACTCACGCGTCTATCATTTCATCATCGGTATCGTCCTATCAAGTACCCTTTTAATCTTGATTCCAAATGCAGGAAATGCTGAAAGTATCCAGTACACCGGTATTTCTCTTGTTGGGTATGTCATCATTGCCTTCTTCTTTGCACTGGGAATCTGGCTTGGTATTTGGATGAGCCAATTGGAGGATAAGTATAAATAATGGCAAAAAAAGTTAAAGTCAAAAAAACATTGGTGGAACAAATCCTGTCCAAAGCAGGTATCCCACATCAGGGGATTCAAATCAATGCCCTAGAAGGAGAACTTCCCCAAGATTATGAACGAGATCAGATTTTCAAAACCTTGGCTCTTTTGGGAGATAAAACAGGACCAATTATCGGAATTGTCCCTATCACTCAACATTTGTCTGAAAAGAAACTAGCCAAAATTTCTGGCAATAAAAAAGTGAGCATGATTCCACAAAAGGACTTGGAAAAAACAACAGGTTATATTCATGGAGCCAATAATCCTGTCGGAATTCGTCAGAAACACAATTACCCCATTTTTATCGATAAGATCGCTCTAGACTTGGATCAAATGATTGTCTCTGCAGGCGAAGTTGGTCACAGCATTATCGTCGCTCCGCAAGACTTGGCTAGCTTTGTAAAAGCTGACTTTGTAGATATCTTGGAGGGCAACTAAGAATGAAACTCTACTTTGTCCGCCACGGTCGTACACTCTGGAATCAGGAAGGTCGCTTTCAAGGTGCCAGTGGAGATTCTCCCCTTCTTCCTGAATCCATTGAAACCCTAAAACAACTAGGTCAATATCTTAAGGATATTCCTTTTGATCAGATTTATTCAAGTGATTTACCTCGAGCGTTCAAATCTGCTGAGATTATTCAAAGTCAACTGCAGACTCCCTGTCCTTTAGAAAGCGTTCCTAACCTCCGTGAATGGCAGCTGGGAAAGTTGGAAGGTTTGAAAATTGCAACCTTGGAAGCTATTTACCCGCAACAAATCAAAGCTTTCCGATCTAATCTTGCTCAATTTGACACTCAAATGTTTGGCGCTGAATCCCTCTATAATACCACTCAACGTACCATCCAATTTATCAAATCATTAAAAGATAGTCCAGCTGAGCGTATTCTAATTGTCGGTCACGGCGCCAATCTTACTGCCAGTCTTCGTACTCTTCTCGGTTATAAAGAGCCACTTCTTCGTAAAGATGGTGGTTTAGCAAATGCCAGCCTGACCATTCTAGAAACCCATGATTTTGAAATATTTACTCTCGATACTTGGAATGATACTTCCTATCAATAACAGAACTTGATTTTAGCGTCAAGTTCTTTTTAGTTTTGAAAGATTATCCGTGAATTTCTTGCTTATTTATGATAAAATGGGAGTATCGCAAAAAATGACTCATCGTATTCAATTTTGAGGAAAACTAGGAGGATCCCATGTCAACAGAACATATGGAAGAACTAAATGACCAGCAGATCGTTCGCCGTGAAAAAATGGCTGCGCTCCGTGAACAAGGAATTGATCCTTTCGGAAAACGCTTTGAACGCACTGCAAATTCACAAGAATTAAAAGATAAATTTGCCGACCTCGATAAAGAACAATTACATGATAAAAACGAAACAGCTACTATCGCAGGACGCTTGGTAACCAAACGTGGTAAAGGTAAAGTAGGTTTTGCCCACCTTCAAGACCGCGAAGGGCAGATTCAAATCTACGTACGTAAAGATGCTGTCGGTGAAGAAAACTACGAAATCTTCAAAAAAGCAGACCTTGGTGACTTCCTTGGTGTCGAAGGGGAAGTCATGCGTACAGATATGGGAGAACTCTCTATCAAGGCTACTCACATCACACACTTGTCTAAGGCTCTTCGTCCTCTGCCAGAAAAATTCCACGGTTTGACAGACGTTGAGACAATTTACCGTAAACGTTACCTTGACTTGATTTCTAACCGTGAAAGCTTTGAGCGTTTTGTCACTCGTTCAAAGATCATCTCTGAAATCCGTCGTTACCTTGACCAAAAAGGCTTCCTTGAAGTGGAAACACCTGTTCTTCATAATGAAGCCGGTGGTGCTTCTGCCCGTCCATTTATCACCCACCACAATGCCCAAAACATTGACATGGTGCTTCGTATCGCAACTGAGCTTCACTTGAAACGCCTTATCGTTGGTGGTATGGAACGTGTCTATGAAATCGGCCGTATCTTCCGTAACGAAGGAATGGATGCTACACATAACCCTGAGTTTACTTCCATCGAAGTTTATCAAGCTTATGCAGACTTCCAAGACATCATGGACTTGACGGAAGGCATTATCCAACACGCTGCTAAGGCAGTTAAGGGTGATGGTCCAGTAAACTATCAAGGAACTGAAATCAAGATTAATGAACCATTTAAACGCGTTCACATGGTGGATGCCATCAAAGAAATTACTGGGGTAGATTTTTGGCAAGACATGACTTTGGAAGAAGCCAAGGCTATCGCTGCTGAGAAGAAAGTTCCAGTTGAGAAACACTACACTGAAGTCGGCCACATTATTAATGCCTTCTTTGAAGAGTTTGTTGAAGAAACCTTGATCCAACCAACCTTTGTCTATGGACATCCAGTAGCTGTATCTCCACTTGCTAAGAAAAATCCTGAAGACGAACGCTTTACTGACCGTTTCGAGCTCTTCATTATGACTAAGGAGTACGGTAATGCCTTTACTGAGTTGAACGATCCAATCGATCAACTTAGCCGTTTTGAAGCCCAAGCTAAAGCTAAAGAACTTGGTGACGATGAAGCAACAGGCATTGACTACGACTACATTGAGGCTCTTGAATATGGTATGCCTCCAACAGGTGGTTTGGGAATCGGTATCGACCGTCTCTGCATGCTCCTCACTGATACAACAACTATCCGTGATGTATTGCTCTTCCCAACAATGAAATAATACTCTTATCCTCTGGAACTTGCCAGAGGATTTTTTGATGCAAAAAGAGACTGAGTAAACACTCAATCTCTACTTTTCACTTCTTTGGTTGCTACATCTTCTCCAAACCATTTTTGGCTGATTTCCTGGAACTTTCCTTCTTGGTATAGTTCGATAAAGGCCTGGTTTAATGCTGTTAATAATCTTTTATCAGCTGGTCTAACTCCGACCGCAAAGGATTCACTTTCAAATCCTGCTGAAAAAACATTGTAGTCATTTAATATACCCTCAGACTGGAGATAGTAATTAGCATACACTCGGTCAATCAACAAAGCATCAACCCGGTCATTTTTCAAATCAATCAAGGCCTCATTAAAACTCTGGTACTGATTAGCCTTCTGATCTTTGATACGATTTTTCAATAAATCTGGCTGGGCTTCAAAGTCTAAATAACCAGAGGAACCGGCTTGGGCTCCCAAGGTTTTATCCTTCATATCCTCTACTGAACGAATTTGCTTGCTTTTCTTCGTAACTAGTACTTGCTGATTTTCCATATAAGGAATACTAAAGGCAACTTTTTCTCGGCGTTCATCAGTCGCAGAATAGCCATTCCAAATGGCATCTATGGTTCCATTTTGCAGTTCTGTTTCCTTCATATCCCAGTCGATTGGCTGAAATTGAACCTTAAAACCTAATTTTTCTGAGACAGCTTGTGCCAAATCAATATCAAAGCCTGTATATTGGCCATTCTTTTCTTCAAATCCCATGGGTACAAAGGTATTGTCAAAACCAATAGTAATAGTTCCCTGCTCTTGATACTTATCCCAGTTATCCTGTTTGGGATCACTAGCCTTCTGAGTACAAGCCGTTAAAAAGAGGGTCAGGAGCGAAACCAATACTAAAGCAATTTTCTTATTAGTCATTGGCACCTCCTACTTGGGTTCAACCTTGAGAATCTGATCTGCGATATTTTCAGCAAATTGTAAATCGTGGGTAACCACAATCTGTGTCATCCCAAGTTCCCTATTTTGCAAGATCAGTTTTTCCACTTCCAAGCGCAATTCTGGATCCAGGGCAGAAGTTGGTTCATCGTAGCCAATGATTTCTGGGTCAATCATCATAGCACGCGCCAAGGCCACCCGTTGCTTTTGCCCACCTGATAGTGAGAAGGGATAAGCATCTGCATGCCCTGCTAGCCCTAACTGTTCCAAGAGTCCACGCGCCTTCTTCTCTGCCTCTTCCTGCTTCATTCCCATTGTTTTCACAGGTGATAAAGTCAAATTATCTAAAACTGATAAATGAGGGAAAAGTTGAAAATCTTGGAAGACAAATCCCAGTAGATTCCGTTTCTCCAGTTCATCCAGTTGTAAAGGTTTTCCATTATAAAAAATTTCCCCTGAATCAATGGTTTCAAGGCCCGCAAGCATGCGTAAGAGAGTTGTCTTACCTCCACCAGAAGGCCCAACGATAGCCAGGATTTGCTTTTCAGGAATTTTTAGACTGAAATTGGACAAAATTTGCTTTTCACCAAAGCCCTTATTGATATTTCGTAATTCTAACATGGCAGCCTCCTATCTATAGTAACTGTATTTCTTCTCAACTTTTTTGGCAAGAATGGTTACAATACCAATCAAAATCAAGTAAATGGCTCCTGCCAAGAACATAGGAACCAGGCTAGCATCACGGTTTGCAGCTGTTCGACTAGCCAAGATAAGATCTGAAATTCCTAGAGCATAGACCAAGGAAGTATCCTTGACCAAACTCATGACTTCGTTAAATACGCTAGGAAGAACAATCTTGGTCACTTGGGGCAAGATAATATAGCGAACTGTGTCAAAGGGACTAAACTTCAAAACCTTAGCAGCCTCATATTGACCCTTAGGAATGGTATCAATTCCCCCACGGAAGATTTCAGCAAAGTAAGCAGCATAATTCAAAACAAAGGCAATAATGGCCGCAGGAAGACGATCCAAACGGATCCCAATGCTTGGGAGCACATAATAGATAAAGATCAATTGCAAGAGCAAGGGTGTGCCTCGCATGATCCAGATATAAATGTTAATCAGATGATGGAGGTGCTTCCAATGGACTTGCAAGGCAAAGGCAATCAAAACGCCCAAGGGAATAGAAAAAATCAAGACCAGTGCAAAAACCTGTAAAGTCATGCTTGCACCGCTCAATAAACTCGGTAATATCTCAAACAAATAAGACATACTGCACCTCCTAAAAATAATTGTTCCTATTATAGCATAAATAAACGAAATAACCAAGTTTTTTTGAAAAAAAATTCTCTTTTAAAAAGAAAAAGCTATATCTATCAAAAAAGAAAGGACGAAATGTGTCCTTTCTCGGTCTTAGCTTTCCTTTAACAAAAGAGACATAGAATCATCCATAGCAAGACTCATGCCCCCAAAAAAAGATAAATAAACCAAGGAGTAAATAAGCATAGAGTGGCAAGGAAACAAAGATAAAGGGTGATAGTAAAATCATACCCAAGGTATCTTCAAAATTTGTACAAATACAATACAATCCAAAAGAAAGATAAGGACTTTTTAATTTCTTTATATCGTTGCAAATTACGATAAGCGAATTCAACTCAAGCCAATAAAGATAATCCCCCAACTGATATCAAAAATAACGGAAAAATGGTGAATAAATTACCAAAATAATAAAATTTTCAAAGATTTCTTCCATATCATAATTAAAAATATAAATAATCGTGTAGGTATAGAGTGCTAAGGCAGAAATAGCCACACCTAACCAAATATGTGCCTAAATCAATCCTTTTCTAGTCATCTTTCTCCCCAGCTCACTATAGAGCCTCTCTAATCCTTTACCAATCGTTTCTGATCGTCCTTATTGTGGCTTTGTTGATACAAAATCGAGTTTATTTAAAATTCTCTTATCAACTCTCACTGGTATAACAAATCGCTTATCCATATAGCCCCCATATTTTTAACATTACTATACTCTCTTATAGCTACATTGACAAGTTAAAGTTCAAAATCAGCTAAATCGATTAGTTCTTCTTTATCATTCTTTTCCATCATTACCAGGCCTCAATTATCGCCTTTCATGAACTCACGAATACTCACACCAGAAGCCCCTCTTTAACTTTCCTGATAAAACTATAAAAACGTTTGAAGGTTTGATCAAGTGCCATCACTTCCTCTTTGGCTCTATATCGCCTACTCAGTGAGCATGAAATTCTGTAAAGCTAGACATAATTTTTGCGAAATCTGTTTATTTCAGTAAATCATTAATAGGTACATCATCTCAGAGATTAGCAATAAATTCTAACTACTGGTCAATTTTTTTACTGCTGCAATCTCGTGTTCTACTGTATCCATTAAAATTAAGGAATCACGATAATATAAAGATAAAAGGATAGCTTGCTCTCTCTTCTTATCCTATATCTGTCATATTCAGTCGACATTTAAATTTCTTCAACTTTTTAGCATCATATCCATATAAAATAGTAGCATAATGACCATTTGTTGCAGTATCTAAGCTATATATTAAAGTAAATTTCACTTTTTTAGAAGAGTGATGGACTTTTTACCAAAAAAAATCTAAGGGAGCTATATCAGCTCTCTTACTAGTAGCATAAATGATTTTAAATAGGCGTTTGAGATTTATATCGATATAAAATACATTCAACGCTTTCTAATCAAACTTGATCTTTCAAAGTCAAAATCAGAGTGATCTAAATTAATCTTAAACCTGTCTCTTGATTACACAGTGAACCTCGAGTATGTCGAATATAATTCTGCATGACGAGCGAAACTGCCAAAAATCGTAAAAACTATTGAAGATTTAAATCTGAAAACAAATACACAACTTGAAGAATCCATTGATAGGCACCTCACCTACCACATCTTTAGGCATACTCTCATAAGCAGAATAGCGTAACTCTAAAAGCAATTATGGCAAGAGTAGGACGTTCTGATTCTAGGACAATAAACAAAATCTACACACGTTACAAAGAAGATGGATGGCAATATCCTCAATTTGCTAGATAATTTATAGTTTTGCCCCCAAAATGCCCCAAAAGCAAAAGAAAAGCCTGTCACACAAGCTCAAATGCTTGATATGACAGGTTTTTTAAATTCAAATTATTTAACAGCGTCTTTAAGAGCTTTACCAGCTTTGAATGCTGGAACTTTAGAAGCTGCAATTTTGATTTCTTTACCAGTTTGTGGGTTGCGACCTTTACGTGCAGCACGCTCACGAACTTCAAAGTTACCAAAACCGATCAATTGAACTTTTTCACCAGCTGCAAGGTACTCAGTTACTGCTGCGAATACAGCTTCAACTGCTGCTGCTGAGTCTTTCTTAGTCAATTCTGTAGCTTCTGCTACTTTAGCGATCAAATCTTGTTTGTTTGCCATGTTAATGATTCCTCCAATTTAATTTCTAATTAACAAATATAATCATATCCTAAAATCCCTTTTAGGTCAAGTTAAAAACGCTATTTCTTCCCATTTTATTTATTTTTTTAGGAGTGGTAACGTACTAAAACAGCCCAAGCATTCTCACCCGTGTGAGTTTGAATAATAGAGCCCGTTTCCAAAACTGAAATTGGCTTTTCAACATAAGCTTGTAAGCTTTCTTTCATCTCTTTTGCCCAATCAGCACTACCAGAATATGAAATCCCAATCTCTGCTACAGAACGTTCAGTTAGCGAACTTGTCAGCTCATCCAACCATTTTTTAAAAGTTTTAGCTCCACGACCTTTAACGATTGGCTGCAATTCATGATCCTTCATCTGCATGACAACACGGATATTGAGAAGGGAACTCAACAATCCAGTTACACGGCCAATTCGTCCACCTTTTACTAAATTTTCCAAAGTTGAAACGCCAATATAGAGTTCTGTGTGGTTTTTAACCTCTTCTACATGAGATAAAATTTCCTCCATGTCTTTGCCTTCTTGTGCCAACTTCGCAGCTTCAACAACTTGGAATTTCAAGGCTTGATCAGTGAAGGAACTATCAATAACTGTCACATCGGCAGTAGATAAGCTAGCACCTTGACGTGCCGCTTCTACAGTACCAGAAAGGGCATGAGACATATGAATAGCAAGAATCCGGCTACCATCTTTGCATAGGTCTTCAAAAACTTCAGCAAAGACACCTACAGGGGGCTGGCTTGTTTTTGGAAGATTCTTACTTGCTTGCATCAACTGAAGAAATTTACCTTCTTCTTTCAAATCCGCATCAGAATAGACAACATTATCAATCATTACAGATAACGGAACAACAGTGATATCTAATTGTTTTACTAGTTCAGGTTCAATAGTAACAGATGAATCGGTTACAATCTTAATTTTTGTCATAGTATCAATCTTTCTATTTTAGGATTCAGATTGGTTTTCTTACTTTTAATTATATCAAAAAAAGATTAAAAATCCTAATGGAGTCAATCAAATTTTCCTTAAAAATTTGATATAATCTACTTATAAGAAAAGAGGTCCCTATGATTAAAAAAATTTATCCCATTTTAACCATTTTACTAGGTGCTGCTATCTATGCTTTTGGTCTAACTTATTTTGTAGTTCCTCATCATCTCTTTGAAGGAGGGGCGACAGGTATTACCCTCATCACCTTTTATCTTTTTAAAATCCCTGTTTCTCTGATGAACTTGCTGATTAATATTCCCCTTTTCATCCTAGCTTGGAAGATTTTTGGAGCAAAGTCCCTCTATTCTAGTTTACTAGGAACCTTAGCCTTGTCTGCCTGGTTGGCCTTTTTTGAACGTATACCCCTTCATATTGATCTTCAAGGTGATTTACTAATCACTGCCCTTATAGCTGGGATTCTATTGGGAATTGGTCTTGGAATTATCTTTAATGCTGGAGGTACAACTGGTGGTACTGATATTCTAGCTCGTATTCTCAATAAATACACTCATATATCCATGGGGAAACTGCTCTTTATCTTAGATTTTTGTATTCTAATGCTTATTCTCCTAATCTTCAAGGACTTGAGATTGGTTTCCTACACGCTCTTATTTGATTTTATCGTTTCTCGTGTCATTGATTTGATTGGTGAAGGTGGCTATGCTGGTAAAGGTTTTATGATTATCACAAAACGTCCTGACCAACTTGCTAAGGCGATTAATGATGACCTAGGTAGAGGCGTTACTTTCATCTCAGGTCAAGGTTATTATAGCCAAGAAGATTTGAAGATTATCTACTGTATTGTCGGAAGAAATGAAATTGTGAAAATGAAGGAAATGATTCATCGAATTGATCCTCAAGCCTTTATAACTATTACAGAAGCTCATGAAATCCTAGGAGAAGGCTTCACATATATAAAAGAGTAAGCAAAAAGCTGGGAAGTTCCAGCTTTTTCTTTATTCAGAAAGTGTAGAATGACGATAGCCATAAGTAAAGTAAATCACAAGTCCAACTACAAGAGCAATTCCAAACGCAATCCATGTTTCTACACTATATTGAAGCATAAAGGAAAGACAGATTAGAATCGAGAGAATCGGCAACAAGGGAACTAGGGGAGTTTTGAATTCTCCTTCTTTAGGCATTCCCTTATCCTTTCTAAGTTTTATAATTCCATAAGCCAATAAGATAAGATAAGCAAGCGTACAAATATTTAGAAAGGCTGCAATACTAGCCAGTGGAAACACTCCTGCTGCAATTGCAGAAGCAACTCCAGTTAAGATGGTCGCATTTTTAGGAACACGACTTGTTTTGCTTAATTGCTTAAAACTTCGAGGTAAAAGACCATCACGTGCTAAACTGTAAATCATACGCGATAAGGCATAAGTCATAGAAATACACACTGTTATTAGGGTTAAAATGGCCACTAATGACACATAATTAGCTGCCCAACCAATTCCTATACTTCGCAATGAAAATGCTACAGCATCATCCACATTGAGTTGGCTGTAGTGAACAATCCCTGTCAATACTAATGTAACCAGAGCATAGAGAATCGTTACGATTGTCAAAGACAAAACAATACCTCGTGGGACATTCTTTTGTGGATTTTGAATTTCATCAACAGCCATAGAAATTGATTCAAATCCTAGGAAACCAAAGAACATCAAAGATGCTCCTGCCATTATTCCAGTACTTCCACCATAAATTTGACCAAAACCAAAGGGAGCAAAGTTGGACCAATTTTCTGGTTTAATATACCAGATACCAACTAGAATAAACAAAGCGAGAGCAGAGAATTTCAAGACGACTAGAAGCGAATTAAAACGCAATGCTGCCTTGGAATTTAATAAAACTAAACCGGTTACCAGTGTCAGTACCAAAATAGGTAAAAGGTCTATATAGGTACCCTGCTCAGGGTTAAAGGTCCCATTCAAGGCTTGAGGCATTGAAATACTATAGTTACTGAGCAAGCCTTTAAAATAAGCTGCCCAGCCAGAGGCCACACCAGAAACTGCTGTCATGAACTCCATGATGGTCAACCAACCAGCAATCCAAGCTGGTAATTCACCCAAAATTGCATACAAATAACTATAAGCACCACCAGTTGCAGGAACACGAGAGGCAAACTCTGCGAAAAATAGGGCGGATAAAGAAACACACAGGGCAGAAATCACTATAGATACAACCAGTGACGGACCAGCAAGCGTTGCTGCTGCGGTTCCTGTAATGGTAAAAATCCCAGTTCCTACCATGGCACCGATTCCTAATAAAATCAAATCCCATACTTTTAAATGACGGTGCATTTCAGTACGTCCCAAGCTAACATCTTTTGTTCTAAAAATATTCATACTTCATCTCCATTAAATATGATTGTTTTATTTTATCATATAAAAGGGATTTTGTGAATATTTATAAGATAATTTTTCAAAAAAATCCGAACAGAATAAATCCTGCTCAGATTCTACATATTCTTACCCAACTGATCCTTCCATTTCATAGCTAATCAAACGGTTCAGCTCAACTGCATATTCCATTGGAAGTTCTTTTGTAAAGGGTTCTACAAATCCCATTACAATCATCTCAGTTGCCTCAGATTCTGACAATCCACGGCTCATGAGGTAATAGAGTTGTTCTTCAGAAATCTTAGATACCTTGGCTTCGTGCTCCAAAGCCACTTGTGAGTTGTGAATTTCGTTAAACGGAATGGTATCTGATGCTGACAAGTCATCCATGATAATGGTGTCACACTCGATGTGAGAGACAGATTTCTTAGAGTTTTTATTAAAGGTTACTTGTCCACGATAGTCAACCTTTCCTCCACCTTTAGCGATGGATTTAGACACAATAGACGAGCTTGTATGTGGAGCGTTGTGAATCATCTTAGCTCCAGTATCCTGATGTTGCCCAGCATTGGCAAAAGCGATAGAGAGCATGGTACCACGCGCCCCTTCTCCATCTAGGTAAACAGATGGGTATTTCATGGTTGTTTTAGCACCCAAGTTACCATCAATCCACTCAACAGTGGCATCCTTTTGAGCTTTAGCACGTTTGGTTACCAAGTTATAGACGTTATCAGACCAGTTTTGGATGGTTGTATAACGCATATAAGCTCCATCCAAGGCAAAGATTTCTACAATGGCAGCATGCAAGCTGTTACTTGAATAAGTTGGCGCTGTACATCCTTCTACGTAGTGGACACTTGCACCCTCATCAACGATAATCAAGGTACGTTCAAACTGACCAGTATTTTCGTTGTTGATACGGAAGTAGGTTTGAAGCGGAATATCTACCTTGACACCTTTTGGTACGTAGATAAAGGTTCCACCTGACCATACTGCTGAGTTAAGGGCAGCCAACTTGTTATCAGTCGGCGGTACCAACTTGGCAAAGTATTGTTTAAACAAGTCTGGGTATTCCTTAAGGGCAGAATCCGTATCTGTAAAGATAATACCCAATTTTTGGAACTCTTCCTTCATGTTGTGGTAAACCACTTCTGACTCGTACTGAGCAGAGGCACCGGCTAGATAAGCACGCTCAGCTTCTGGAATCCCGATACGTTCAAAGGTTTCTTTGATTTTTTCAGGAACCTCATCCCACGAACGAGCTGGTTTATCAGATGGTTTTTGGTAGTAGATCAAGTCATCAAAGTCAATCTCTGACAAATCTGCTCCCCAAGTTTGCATGGGCATTTTTTTGAAGGTTTCATAAGACTTCAAACGGAATTCTAGCATCCACTCAGGTTCTCCCTTTGCAGCTGATAGTTCACGAATGACATCTTCATTCAATCCTTTTCCTGTCGATAGGACAGGCTCTACATCATCATGGAAACCAAATTTATATTCACCAAGGTCAATTGGTTTTGGTTCTACTCTTTCTTCAGCCATAATATCCTTTCTTTCATTCTTTATTTCTACTGATTCATAAGACAAAAGAAACTTGTCTTACTGATTTTTTTGATTTTCAATTGTTTTCTTGAGGGCATTCCAAGCTAGGGTTGCACACTTGATTCGTTGAGGGAATTTGGCAACACCTGACAAGAAAGCTGCATCGCCTAGTTGGTCTTGGCGTTCATCTTTTTGCCCTTGAACCATTTCAGAAAAAATAGTCGCAAGTTCTAAGATTTCTTGTTTGTTTTTTCCTAAAACTGCATCTGTCATCATACTTGCAGAGGCAGTTGAGATAGTACAGCCTGAATTTAGAAAAGCAATATCTTCCAAACGATCCTCTGCATCAAACTTGACAGAGAGATTGATGACATCCCCACAGGTCGGATTGTTGAGACTGATTTGCTCAGCATCTTCCAACTTTCCTTGGTGATGTGGATTTTTCGAATGGTCCGCTACCACTGCCATATAAAGGCTATCCAGTTTAGAAAGTGCCATTGAAAAACTCCTTTGTCTTTTGTAAGCCATCTACTAGCTTGTCGCAATCTGCCTTGGTATTGTAGATATAAAAACTTGCACGAGCTGTTGCTGGAACTTCCAAATATTGGAGCAAGGGTTGTGCACAATGGTGACCCGCACGAACTGCTACCCCTTCATAATCCAGAGCAGTCGCAAGATCGTGAGGATGAAGGTCACCTAGGTTAAAGGCAATAACACCTGAACGTTGAGCCAAGTCCTGCGAACCGTAAATAGTCAAGCCTTCTATCGCCTGCAGTTTTGGATAGACGTATGCAATCAATTCTTGTTCATGGGCTTCAATGGCATCCATACCAATCTTATCCAGATAATCTACTGCCGCAGCAAGTCCAATCGCGCCTGCCATATTTGGCGTTCCAGCCTCAAATTTCCAAGGTAATTCCTTCCAACTAGCAGATTGCTCATAGACGAAATCAATCATCTCACCACCAAATTCAAGAGGTGACATTTGTTGCAGATACTTCTCTTTGCCGTAAAGGACACCGATACCAGTCGGACCAGCCATCTTATGACCCGAAAAGGCAAAGAAGTCCACATCCAAGTCCTGGACATCAATCTTCATATGAGGTGTAGACTGAGCACCATCTACCACCATGATAGCTCCAACTTTGTGAGCTAATTGAGTGATTTCTTTGATCGGATTGACCACTCCAAGAACATTAGAGGCATGAGCTAGCGAAACAAACTTGACCTTGTCCGTCAATTTAGATCGCAAATCATCCATATCCAAGGCTCCATCCTTGAGATAAACATAGACCAGCTCTGCTCCAGTCTTGCGACAGGCTTCCTGCCAAGGAATGATATTGGAATGGTGTTCCATGACGGAAATCAATACTTGGTCACCCTCAGTCAAAATTTCCTCAGCAAAGCGAGCTACCCAGTTAAGACTGCTTGTCGTTCCTCTGGTGAAGAGAACTTCTTTTGTAGAACCTGCATTGATAAACTTACGAATGGTTTCACGAGCAGCTTCATAGGATGCTGTTGCCCTTTCAGCCAAAGTATGAACACCACGATGAACATTGGCATTGTCCTGCTCATAATAGCGGTTAATGGTTTTCAGTACTGCTAGTGGTTTTTGTGTCGTCGCAGCATTGTCCAGATAGACCAGAGGTTCATCGTTGACAATCTGGTCTAAAATTGGAAAATCCTTACGAATCGCTTCTACATCTAACATAGGCTTCCCCTTAGCGTTTTGACAATTTTTCTTCGATTGTTGCAATCATTTCATCACGAACTTCCTTGACTGGAATCTCAACGATAACAGAACCAAGGAAACCACGGACAACCAAACGTTCTGCAGTTGCCTTGTCCAAGCCACGACTCATGAGGTAGTACATGTCTTCTGGATCCACCTGTCCGATAGAAGCAGCGTGACCAGCAGTAACGTCATTTTCGTCAATCAAAAGAATTGGGTTGGCATCCGAACGCGCTTGGTCTGAAAGCATGAGAACACGACTCTCTTGTTGCGCATCGGCTCCCTTAGCACCCTTGATGATATGACCGATACCATTGAAAGTTAAAGTTGCTTTTTCAAGGATAACCCCATGTTGGAGGATATTTCCGATTGAGTTGCAACCATAGTTGGTTACGCGAGTATCAATCCCTTGTACCTGACGGCCACTTGAAAGAGCTACGACTTTAAGGTCAGCATGGCTACCGTTACCAATCAAATCGCTATCAAAGTCCGCAACGACATTTCCTTCGTTCATGACACCGATTGCCCAGTCAATGCTTGCATCGTTGCCTAATTTACCACGACGGCTAATGTAAGCAGTGACATTTTCACCTAGACGATCAATAGCCGCAAACTTCACTTGCGCACCAGAACGTGCAATCACTTCGACTGTGATATTGGCAGTTGCTTTGGCACTTCCTTCACCGCGTGACTCCAGGCGCTCAAGATAGCTAATCTTACTGTTTTTACCAGCAATAATCATAATATGCTTGTTAAAGGGCACATCGCTATCGCTGTCTTGGTAGAAAATACCTTCGATTGGTTCTTTAATCTCAACATTATCAGGAATGTAGAGAACAGCACCACTGTTGAAATAAGCTGTATGGTAGGCTGCTAATTTGTCATCGTCATACTTAACAGATGACATGAAGAATTCCTCAATAAGCTCTGGAATTTCTTCTAAAGCTGAATGGAAATCTGTAAAAACAACACCCTGTTCAGCTAATTCAACTGGTGTTTGCTCAAAAACAGTTTGCGTTCCTACTTGGACCAACTTCAAGTGATTATCTAAAGCTGTGAAATCTGGAACATTTGCTGATGGCTCACTTTCTGTAATCGTTCCATCGCCCAGATTCCAACGGTGGAATTTGACACGCTCAATAACTGGTAATTCTAAACTCTCAATCTTATCAAAAGCTTTTTGACGGAGGTCAGCCAACCAGCTTGGTTCAGCGTGCATTTCTGAAAAAAGTTTAATATTTTCTTTAGTCATTTACTTCTCCTAAAAGATACGAGGGAATTACAATTCTTCCTTGTAGTCGTAGCCAAGTTCTTCAGCTAGTTTTGCGTATCCTTCACGTTCCAAACGGGCAGCCAATTCTGGACCACCAGAAAGGACAACACGACCTTCCATCATCACGTGTACCACGTCTGGTGTGATGTAGTTCAAAAGACGTTGGTAGTGAGTGATGATCATAGCACCAAAGCCTTCACCACGCATGGCATTGACACCTTTCGATACAACTTTAAGGGCGTCAATATCAAGACCTGAGTCAATCTCATCTAAAAGGGCAAAAGTTGGTTCCAACATCAAGAGTTGAAGAATTTCATTACGTTTTTTCTCACCACCAGAGAAACCTTCGTTGAGGTAACGCTCTGCCATTTCTTCTTTCATGTTGAGCAATTCCATTTTCTCGTCCAGTTTAGTGATGAACTCACGAACTGAAATCTTTTCATCGTCTTCTTTACCAGCATTCATGGCTGCACGAAGAAATTCAGCGTTAGTAATTCCAGGAATTTCAGACGGGTATTGCATAGCAAGGAAAAGTCCCATACGTGCACGTTCGTCCACGTCCAACTCAAGGATATTTACGCCATCAAACAAAACATCACCTTTGGTAACTTCATAGTTTGGATTTCCCATGATTGCGGCAGAAAGAGTTGATTTACCAGTACCATTTGGTCCCATGATAGCGGCAATTTCTCCTGTTTTAAGGGTCAGGTTAACCCCTTTTAAAATTTCTTTTCCTTCAATCTCAACGTGAAGATCTTTGATCTCTAATACTGACATGATAGTTCCTTTCTTTTTCAAAGCCTTTACAGTACTTACTAGAAACATACTTGATTTCCCTAGAAAATACGGAAATACTCAATGAAAATCAAAGAGCAAACTAGGAAGCTAGCCGCAGGCTGTACTTGAGCACGGCAAGGCGAAGCTGACACGGTTTGAAGAGATTTTCGAAGAGTATAAAAGGTCAATAAATATACTTTTATAGTATAACAAAAAAAAGCCTAAAAGGCTTTGATTTTGTCTAGAAGCTGAGGACTAGTCTTTCTCTTTTAAATGCTGGTCAATGACATCTACTATTTTACCCATCAAGTAACTCACTCGAAAATTTCTAAAGAGTAAAATGGCCCAAAAGGCTGCCATAATATAGCGACCAGTCATCCAGGCTTCATTGAAAAAATAGGTCTCAGCAGCTGTAAACAGTGCTATGATAATAAATTGTTGTCTATTCATAAACTTATTGTATCATGAAATCTTTCTTTAGTCTTCCTCTACCTTCACTTTATCAGCCAAAAATTCAAATCCTTCTGGGATCAGACTTTCTTCTGCTTCTTTTTCAACTTGAGAAGATTTAGCTTTGGCTGAAAAAGCTGCGCGCACTTCTTTCCATTCCTCCATGGAAATAGCTAAGATTTCAGGCGAAAAACCTGCTGCCTGACTGAGGATATTACCAAACATGGTGTTGAGATTGTCCCGTTTCATGGTTTGACCAGCATTGAAGTTAGATTCAAAAGCAAGAATGGCATGGTGTTCATTGGCCGCAACCGGTTGAGAACCAACCAGTAAAGCCTTGTCCGGCCCACCTAGACTTTCAATTACCTCTCCCCATGCATTCTGCAAACGAATCAGATTTTGACGGGCTAAATCAGGGTTTTCGACAGCCTCTTGTAAGATAGATTGCACTTTACTGCGATCCACACGATAGACTGTCTTACCTGCTGCTGGGCGACCAGGTGCTGGAGTAGTTGGCTTAGGTATAGTTCCTACATTGGCGAGTTCTTGTTTAAGACGTGCAACTTCCTGTCTCAGTGCAGCAATTTCACTTTCAACCGCCCCTGAAAGAGCCGGTTCAGGTTTAATTTCCGCCAAACGAATAGTCATCATCTCAGCATAAATCTTAGGCTGCAAACTAGACTTAATATCTACCAAACTGACTGTTGCTAAGCGAATCATTTCAAACAGATTTTCTTGAGGAAGTCCCAAATTTTCCACAAAGACCGGGCTATGGTGAGTATTTTCTCCCCCTGTTTGAACAATTAACAAGTCTCTTAAATAGTGCAAAAGATCGGTCACAAAACGAGTCATGCTCTTACCATTCTCAAAGAGAAGATTTAAGCAAGACAAGGCTTTGGGAACATCCTGTTGAGATAAGGCAGCCACATAATCATCCAAGGCAGACAGGCTAATAGTACCTGTAATTTCTTCAGAGATGGCAGTCGTCAGCTCATTTCCCTGTGTCAAACTCAGGGCTTGATCCAAAATAGACAAGGCGTCCCGCATCCCACCTTCAGCTCGTCTGGCAATAATTTCTACAGCCTCTGGTTCAGAACTGATATTTTCCTTTTCTAAGATATAGTGGATATGTTCCTTAATATCTTGTGTCTTAATTGATTTAAACTCAAAACGTTGGACACGGGATAGAATAGTGGCAGGAATCTTGTGCAATTCAGTAGTAGCTAAAATAAAGACCACATTCTGTGTTGGCTCTTCCAGCGTCTTTAGAAGAGCATTAAAAGCCCCTGTAGACAGCATGTGAACCTCGTCTATGATATAAACCTTATAACGGGTAAGACTAGGGGCGTAGGTTGATTTATCACGAATTTCACGAATTTCATCAACCCCATTATTAGAGGCTGCATCCATTTCAATGACATCTTCTAAACTACCGTCCGTCACTGCTTGACAAATATAACAGTTATTACATGGTTCACCACCCACTTGATTAGGACAGTTCATAGCCTTTGCAAAGATCTTAGCTACACTGGTTTTTCCCGTTCCACGAGGACCAGAAAAAAGATAAGCATGACTTACTTTCTCTTGCTCCACCGCTTGTTTAAGAGTCTTAGCCACAACTTCTTGACCAACCAATTGGGAGAAGTTTTGACTTCTATATTTTCGATAAAGTGCTTGATACATTAGGCTTTCTCCCCAAACATTGTAAAGTCCCATTCTGTCTTTTCAAGCAAAATAGCGACAAATTGTTCCAAATAATCTCGATCCATAGCATCATAATCATCAATCTCTGAAGAATCCAGATCCAGAAGCCCGAGCAATTGACCATTCTTTACCATCGGAACAACAATTTCACTTTTAGCACGACTATCACAAGAAATATAGTTGGGATAAGTTGTTACATCTCCAACTAGAACAGTTTCCTGAAAGTGAGCTGCCTCCCCACAAACACCCTTTCCAAGTGCAATACGGATGCAGGAAACACCACCTTGGAAGGGACCCAAAACCAATTCCTTTCCATCGAACAAATAAAAGCCTGCAAATACAGTATTAGGAAAGCGTGATTTTAGAAGAGCACTGGCGTTGGAAAGATTAGCCAAAACATTGGTTTCGCCTTCCAATAAAAAAGAGAGCTCTTCATTTAACATTTGATAACGTGATTGTTTTTCTGATTCTAACATAGAACTATTATATCAAAAAAGACTTACAGACAAAAGAAAAATCCCTTGTTTAGAAAACAAAGGATTTTGTGAATTTTCAATTTGATTAAAGTTCGATATCACCGAACAAGTCAGCCATTGAGAATCCTGTTTGTGTTTCTGGAAGTTCGAAATCACGTTTTTCTTGACGTTTTGGACGACGTGGACGAGCAGCACGTTTTTCTTCTTTTTGTCCTTCTTCTTGAGCTGGACGCTCTTCAAGAGCTTTGATAGAAAGTGATACGCGCTCTGCATCTGCGTTAACTTCAAGAACTTTAACTTGAACTTCTTGACCAACTTTAAGAGCTTCTTTTGGATTTTCAATACGTTTGTGTGAAATTTGTGATACGTGAACAAGTCCATCGATACCTGGCAATACTTCAACAAATGCACCGAAGTCAGTCAAACGTTTAACTGTTCCTTCAACTACATCACCTTTAGCCAATTTTTGCTCAACGCCATCCCATGGTCCAGGTGTTGTTGCCTTAAGTGAAAGTGAAACACGTCCTTCTTCTTCGTTAAGATCAAGGATTTTCACTTCAATTTCTTCACCAACAGTTACAACTGATTTTGGTGAAACGTTACGTTCATGTGACAATTCAGTCAAGTGAACCAATCCGTCAACACCACCAAGGTCGATGAAAGCACCGAAGCTTGTGATACGGGCAACTTTACCAGTTACAACATCACCAACAGCCAATTTACCGAATACTTCAGCACGAGCCGCTGCTGTAGCTGCTTCAACAACTTCACGACGTGAAAGGATGAAGCGGTTTTCTTTAGCGTCAACTTCTTTGATTTTAGCATCAAATTCTTGACCTACAAAACGCTCAGTGTTACGTACGAAACGAGTATCCAACATTGAAGCTGGGATAAATCCACGAACACCTTCAAATTCTACTGAAAGTCCACCTTTAACGGCACGAGTTCCTTTAACAGTAACAACTTCTTCTTCGCGACCAACAAGTTTGTCCCATGCTTTGCGAGCTTCAAGGCGTTTTTTAGATACAAGGTATGTAACTGTATCAGTATCTTTACCAACTACTTGACGAAGTACAAGAACATCCAATACTTCTCCTACTTTAACAAAGTCATTGATATCTGCATCGCGATCGTTTGTCAATTCGCGAAGAGTCAAGACACCTTCAACACCAGTTCCAGAGATTGCAACGTTAGCTTGAGTCGCATCAACTGTCAATACTTCAGCACTAACAACATCACCAGTCTCAACTTGGCTAACGCTATTTAGCAAATCTTCAAATTCGTTCATCTAAAAAATCCTCCAACAATCAAGTTTTTCTTAAACTTGACATACTTATAATTTTTTTCCTAAGCACCCGCAAGGACATGTTCATATCGTTCACGTCTTTCAATTATAAAAATAAAATACCCTAAGATATTTTGCTTTTTATCTTGATCATTACCTAAGAACTGGGGTAGCTGGATTCGAACCAACGCATGAGGGAGTCAAAGTCCCTTGCCTTACCGCTTGGCTATACCCCATTGATAAAATGGAGAGAGAGGGATTCGAACCCCCGAACCCGAAGGAGCGGATTTACAGTCCGCCGCGTTTAGCCTCTTCGCTATCTCTCCTACAATCAACATGGACTATTATATCATGAAAATTTCAAAAAAACAAGACTTATTTTGCTAAATTATAATTTTCAATCAAAATTTCCACAGCTTTTTCCAATTTTTTATAAAAACTATCGACATTCCCATTCTTTATGATGGCAAATTGTCCGTCTAATTCGGCAATTTCTCCGATAACTTTTTTACCGATAGTCAATGTATAACCTTCAAAACTGTCTTTACCAACATTAACTTTGGCATCTGCTACTTGAATTTCAATTTTTTTATCTTTCTTGCTCATTTCATACCTCTCTTCACTTTTTCTATTTTACAAGAAAATCCCAAAACTAGCAAGAAAAAACTCTATATCATTCCAAGTCTGATATAGAGTTTTCTGCTTTATTTAATGTGTTTTTCTAGTTCTTTTTGGTACTTACCATTTGATTCCAATTTTTCTTTTTGCCATTTTTTCAGTGCTTCTTCATATTCTTTTGTTGTAACAATATCTTTTTGCAATTTCATCCCTTTAAAGATATATGGATCACCCTTAATACCAACTTGTGAGTATGGTTTTGAGAATGGCACGACATTACTTACAACTGGAGAACCACCAGATGAGGCTGTTGGCATCAATAATGAACTATCTGTCAACCAAGCTTGAGCCTTAGCATATTTTTCATAGCGTTCTTCAAGATTTGTAGTTTCTGAATCTGCATCATCCAATAATTTCTTATATTGGTCCAAACCAAGTTTCGCTACAACATCCTTATCTTTCCCTTTAGTAATACCAAGGTGTTTCATAGCAGAACCTGATTTAGGGTCCATGATATTCAAGTAAGATGCTGGATCTTGATAACTTGGAGCCCATCCTGTACTGTTCAAATCATAGTCTTTTTGAGAAGGAACACGAGCTTGTGAAGTGATTGTTTCCTTTTCATTATCTGTCATTTGAAGAACGTCGATGACAACATTTTCAGCACCAAGAGTTGATTCGATTGACTGTTTGAAAGAGTTGCTTTGTTGAACGGCGATGGTATCTGTTTGTTCAACTGGGACATCCAAGTGAATTGGGAATGTTACCCCTTTAGATTCCAAGTCTTTCTTAGCTTTTTCGAAAGCAGCTTTAGCCTTGTCAGGATTGTAGATAGAATCCTTACCGTCAACTAGCTCAACACCTTTCCATTGGTCACCATAGTTCACCAACTCTGCTTGAGCGATTTGACCAAAGTTTTTACCACCTGCTTGCACAAAGTTGTCAGGAACAAGGCTGTTACGAATAATCTTGTCCGCACCGTCTTCACCATTTAGCTGGGCAGCATAAGAATGGCGGTTGAAGGCAAAGTTGATAGCCTGACGGAAGTCCTTATTAAGCATAGCTTCTTTAGTAGAAGTCTTTTGCTCTTCACTTGTTTTCGCAGTTTTATTATATGATTGACGATTTACGTTAAAGGTGAAGTAATAACTACTTGAGTCCTGTGGGCTATAAGTGATTTTATCTCCGTATTGTTCCAAAGTTGAAGCAAAGTTTGAGCTACTTGGGAAGAGACGGGCTGTCGTATAGGCACCTGAAGAGAAGCTACGAATCAACGATTCCTGATCAGAACCATCGTAGTAAGTCAATTTGACCTTTTCAATTTTTACCTTTTCTTTATCCCAGTAGTTTGGATTTTTCTCGTATTCGATCAACGATTTAGAAGTCAAGGTCTTCAAGATATAAGGACCATTGTAAAGAATCCCTGCTGGAGTAACTGCTCCATAATCTTTACCTGATGCCTTCAAAAACTCTTCATTTACAGGCAACATCGTTGCTGTGGTGACTTTAGAGTTCCAGAAACTTTCTGGTTTGTTTAGGGTATATTCGACTGTGTAATCGTCCAAAGCCTTGACACCAACTGTAGAGAAATCGTTCGTTTCACCAGTCATGTAGGCATCCAAGCCCTTGATTGAATTTTGGATGAGAGAGACGCCGTCTGACTTACCGTCAGCTACGTGTTTCAATCCTGTCACAAAGTCATGGGCTGTTACTTCTGCGTATTCTTCGCCTTCTGAAGTGTACCATTTAACTCCTTTACGAAGTTTATAGGTATAAGTCAAACCATCTTTGGACACTGACCAATCTTCAGCCAAGGAAGGAATAACATTTCCATATTGGTCGTTTTCCATCAAACCATCAACCACGTTCCCGATGACATCTGTTGTAGATGTACGAGTCGCTATACTATAGTCCAGAGATGCTGGATCTACTGCATAGACATAAGAAAATGTTGTCGGTGCATCTGCTTCTTTATCAGCTTTTCCACAAGCTACTAAAAGAGCTGTTGTGCTCAGGACCACTCCTGCTGTTAAGAGCCACTTTTTCGATTTCATCAAAAATCTCCTTTTGTTTATTTTAATCTACTTTTACAATCCAACCTTCTGGCGCTTCAATATCACCAAACTGAATACCAGTCAATTCATCATAGAGTTTACGAGTCACAGGACCAACTTCTGTTTCACTATAGAATACATGAAAATCATCACCGTGCTGAATTCCACCAATTGGTGAAATAACTGCTGCCGTACCACAGGCACCTGCCTCTACAAAACGATCCAGGTTATCAATTGGAACATCACCCTCAATAGGTGTCAAGCCCAAGCGGTGTTCTGCCAAATAAAGCAAAGAATACTTAGTAATAGATGGCAAGATAGATGGACTCAATGGTGTTACAAATTCATTATCAGCTGTAATCCCAAAAAAGTTAGCTGAACCGACTTCTTCAATCTTTGTATGAGTTGAAGGGTCTAGGTAGATAACATCTGAAAAATGGCGTGATTTAGCCAATTTCCCTGGCAAGAGACTTGCAGCATAGTTCCCCCCAACCTTAGCGGCACCTGTACCATTTGGAGCAGCACGGTCGTATTCATCCTGAATCAAGAAGTTAGTTGGGACCAAACCACCCTTAAAGTAATTACCAACTGGCATAGCAAAGATAGTGAAAATGTATTCCTCCGCTGGTTTTACCCCGATAATATCTCCAACACCAATCAAAAGTGGACGAAGATAAAGGGTTCCACCTGTTCCGTATGGAGGTACATATTCTTCATTCGCACGAACAACTGCCTTACAAGCTTCTACAAACATTTCTGTCGGAACTTGCGGCATCAAGAGACGATCACATGTCCGTTGCAGGCGTTTGGCATTTTCATCAGGACGGAAAAGTTGAATACTGCCATCCTTAGTACGATAAGCTTTTAAACCTTCGAATGCTTGTTGTCCATAGTGAAGACTTGGAGAAGACTCTGAAATATGCAAAGTTGCATCTTCTGTAAGTTCTCCTTGATTCCATTGTCCATTTTTAAAATGAGCAATATAGCGATAAGGTAATTTCATATAGGAAAAACCGAGATTTTCCCAATCAATCGTTACTGTCATATTCCACTCCTTATTCTAAAAACCTATTTCTTTTATTCTACACTATTTTTCTAAAATAGCAAGTATATTTTGTAATTTTCAGAAAATTTCTTCAATAAAAAGAACCAGCTCTTAGAACTGATTCTTCATTTCACTTATTTAGCTTCAGTAAATATCTCTTTAAGATAAGCATCGAAAACTTCTTCATCAGAAATCGTGTCAGAGATGAAGCTACCGTTGCTAGTTCGTTCTGACAGGTTCAAGTCTTGTAATCGACTTTCATAGATCGTTCCTTTGTTAGATTGGACCAACAGAATCTGGTCGTTTTCTTCTACTTCTGTACTGAAGAGATCACCAACGAAACCTTGCTCTGCAACTGCTCCTGCTAAGAAGACTCGATGTGGTTTATTTTTTAACTCACGCAAGACTTGTAGTCCTCGTTTGGCACGGCTGGTTGCTGGAATTTCCTCGATGGAAACACGTTTCAAACTTCCACGCTGGGTCAAGAGGTAGAAGGATGAGGTGTTACAGATAAAAGCGGATTGGAGGACATCATCTTCTTTCAAGTTCATAGCTTTGACACCTGCAGCCTTAGCACCGACAACTGGTACCTCTTCGATATTGAAACGAAGGGCATAACCATTTTGGCTAATCAAGAGAACATCATCCAGTTTAATCGGAGCCACTGCTACAATCTGGTCTGTCTCGTCTTTGAGCTTAGCATACTTTACAGACTTAGATTTATAGGTCCGCCATGGAGAGAATTCTTTGCGTTCTACACGCTTGATTTGACCGAAACGAGTCGCCGCAAAGTAGGTTGTCGCATCATCAAACTGATCCACTACTTCCACATAAAGGATTTCTTCGTTAGTTTCAAAGTTTGTAATGGTTTGGCTCAGATGCTCACCGATATCCTTCCAACGAATGTCTGCCAATTCATGGATTGGTCTATAAATGACATTTCCAAGCGTCGTGAACATCAAGAGATGCTGGGTTGTCTTGGCAGATTGAACAAAAATCAAACGGTCATCATCACGCTTGCCAATTTCTTCCAGAGTGGATGCCGCAAAGGAACGTGTGCTGGTACGCTTGATGTAACCTGCCTTGGTCACGCTAACGTAGGTATCTTCCTCGGCGATAAGGCTAGCTGTATCAATCTCAATTGCTTTCGCAGTGTCTTCTAAAGAACTCAAACGAGGAGTGGCAAACTTCTTCTTAACCTCACGAAGTTCTTTCTTCATGAGATTGTACATAGTCCGCTCATCACCGATAATAGCTGCAAGCATGGCAATCTTCTCACGAAGTTCTGCTTCTTCTTCCTGTAAGACAACCACATCGGTATTGGTCAAACGATACAGTTGCAAGGTTACGATAGCCTCAGCCTGTTCTTCCGTAAAATCATAGCTGACCTTAAGATTTTCCTTAGCGTCAGCCTTATTCTCAGAAGCACGGATAAGCGCAATGACTTCGTCCAAGATTGAAATCACACGAATCAAACCTTCGACGATATGGAGACGTTTCTCAGCCTTTTCCTTGTCAAAGCGTGAACGCGCCAAAATCACTTCACGACGGTGGGAGATGTAGCTAGACAGGATTGGAACAATCCCAACCTGACGAGGAGTGAAATTGTCAATCGCCACCATGTTAAAGTTATAGTTGATTTGCAGATCTGTGTACTTAAAGAGATAGTTGAGGACAAGCTCTGTATTGGCATCTTTTTTTAGCTCAATAGCAATACGAAGACCATCACGGTCAGACTCATCACGAACCTCAGCAATCCCAGCTACCTTGTTATTGACACGAACATCATCGATTTTCTTAACCAGATTGGCCTTGTTGATTTCATAAGGAATCTCAGTAATAACAATTTGTTCCTTACCACCTTTTAGCTTTTCAATTTCAGTCTTAGAACGAACAACCACGCGCCCTTTTCCAGTTTCATAGGCCTTCTTGATTTCATCACGACCCTGGATAATCCCTCCAGTCGGAAAGTCTGGTCCAGGCAAGAATTCCATGAGTTTATCCACCTTGGCTGTTGGGTGGTCAATCATGTAAACCACCGCATCGATGACCTCAGCTAAATTATGAGGTGGAATATCTGTCGCATAACCAGCCGAAATACCAGTCGAACCATTAACCAAAAGGTTTGGAAAGGCTGCTGGTAAAACAGTCGGCTCTTTCTCTGTATCGTCAAAGTTCCAAGCAAAGGGAACTGTCTTCTTCTCGATATCCTGAAGAAGATAGCCAGCAATTTCAGACAGACGTGCCTCAGTATAACGCATGGCCGCAGGTGGATCACCGTCCATAGAACCGTTATTACCGTGCATTTCAACTAAAATCTCACGATTTTTCCAATCCTGAGACATACGAACCATGGCATCATAGATAGAACTGTCACCGTGTGGGTGGAAATTCCCCATGATGTTCCCGACTGACTTAGCAGACTTACGGTAGCTCTTGTCAAAGGTATTGCCATCCTTATTCATCGAATAAAGAATACGGCGCTGAACCGGCTTCAGGCCATCACGAATATCTGGCAAAGCCCGGTCTTGAATAATGTACTTGGAGTAGCGACCAAAGCGCTCTCCCATGATGTCCTCGAGGGACATGTTTTGAATGTTACTCATATAGGATACAGAGCCCGTAAAATATCAAGTGAAAATAGAAAATTCTTGAAGTAAGCAAGCTCACCAGAGAATTTATCTTTTTCACGCATCATTTAGGGCGTGTTCAACTCCTTTCAAAGAATATAGAGTAGGTTTTTATACAGTGAAGGATACTTTACAGAAATTAGTCCTTTATTCAGTTAAGATACAAAGGGACGATTTGGCTTGCCAAAAATGTCTGTAGAAAAATAGAAAATCGATGTAGGGTTCAATGAAGTCAAGACGATTTGACTTTTTTCCGAATAAAATTAGTCCCGTGTTCAGTTACTACAAATAACCAAACGACTCTTTCTGTAGTTTAATCTTTTAAATTAAGGTCTTTAGTTAGTTAGCGATTAAGAAGTCTCTCCTTAGCATACTCAATCATTTTCTCAGCTACTTCCATATCATAGTCAAATCCCATCTTGTAAGCAAGGAATTGAGCCTCTTGGTGGAAAAGTTCCATCGTAGCAAACAAAGACTGAGTGATTTTATCTATACTTGAAAAATCAAGCAGATTTGAGAATTCTTTCTCTTTCTCAGTAGGTAAATAGTTAAAAAGATACTTATAATTCTTGCCTATGTCGACCACTCTCCTATCACTTGCAACCTGCCAAGCTAAGATTTTCAAGAATTCTTGTTGACAAATGCCATAGAGATGGTCCGTCGTATAGATGACTTGTTTGCGATAAATCCCCTTAACCACGTAGGCTGATACCCACCAAAATTCATTGCAGGAATTTTTAAAATCCGTTTCAGTAGCTGGGGTTATCCAGTGACGCTCTAGATTTGGGAAATAGGCTTCAAATAAATTTTCTGTATCTTCTAAAATAGTAAATCCTGCTTCACTGTCCACCCATTCTTGAATGTATTCTTTAGGGCAAAGAGTCAAATCAATGCGGTTACCATCTTCAAAGAGCATGAGATAGAGGCGACGGTGACCAAGGCTGACTTCTTGCTCGATAATACGTTTCCCAAACTTATTCAACCAAGAAAGGTCACTCATCAGATTATACAAATCATCAACAATATAGACCACATCGTAGTCTTGAAATTCATCTTTTAGCGCTTTTGGGCAAGTCCGTGAACCAGACATGGCGACAGCTTTGACTTGTAAAGTTTTGGCTGTTTGTAAAATCACATCGAGCATTTCTGTTTCAGTTCTCATGTTTATACCCATTCATTAAAAACTAACTTAAAATACTGTCACTTCTTCTAGCGTAAACTTGACATTATCCTCAATCCACTTACGTCGTGGTTCGACCTTGTCTCCCATGAGGACATTGACGCGACGTTCGGCGCGAGCTAGGTCTTCGATTGTGACACGGATAAGGGTGCGCGTTTCTGGATTCATGGTTGTTTCCCAGAGCTGGTCCGCATTCATCTCACCAAGACCTTTGTAGCGTTGGAGAGTAGCGCCTTTACCGAACTGTTTACGGAGCTCTTCTAGCTCACCGTCCGTCCAAGCATAGGCCACTTCTTCTTTCTTGCCTTTTCCTTTGGACATCTTGTAAAGAGGCGGAAGGGCGATATAGACATGTCCTGCCTCAACTAGCGGACGCATGTAACGATAGAAAAATGTCAAGAGCAAGGTTTGGATATGAGCACCGTCAGTATCCGCATCGGTCATGATAATGATCTTGTCATAGTTGGCATCTTCAATGGAGAAGTCTGCTCCCACACCCGCACCAATGGTATAAATCATGGTATTGATTTCTTCATTTTTGAGGATATCCGCCATCTTGGCCTTGGCTGTATTGATGACCTTACCACGAAGAGGTAGGATAGCCTGGAACTTACGGTCACGGCCTTGTTTGGCAGAACCACCGGCAGAGTCTCCCTCGACCAGATAGAGTTCATTCTTAGCTGGATTCTTAGACTGGGCTGGGGTCAATTTTCCAGACAACAAGCCCTTGTCTTTCTTATTTTTCTTACCATTTCGGCTCTCATCACGCGCCTTACGTGCCGCTTCACGAGCATCACGGGCCTTAATAGCCTTGCGGATGAGGTTAGAAGCCAATTCCCCATTTTCCATAAGGAAAAAGGTCAACTTATCAGCCACAATGCCATCCACAACAGGACGAGCAAGAGGGCTTCCTAGCTTGTCCTTGGTCTGACCCTCAAACTGCAAATGTTCTTCAGGGACTAGAATAGAGAGGACAGCCGCTAGCCCCTCACGATAGTCTGACCCTTCAAGGTTTTTATCTTTTTCCTTGAGAAGCCCCGTCTTACGCGCGTAGTCGTTCATAACCTTGGTAATAGCGGACTTGAGTCCTGTCTCATGCGTTCCACCATCCTTGGTGCGAACGTTATTGACAAAAGATAGAATGTTATCTGAAAATCCATCATTGTACTGGAGAGCCACTTCCACTTGGAAACCATTGTCTTCTCCTTCAAAGTAAAGAACTGGCGTTAAGGTCTCCTTGTCTTCGTTAAGATAAGAAACAAAGTCCTGCACCCCATTTTCATAGTGAAACTCGATCGCTTCATCTGTTCGCTCGTCCGTCAAAGACAAGGTCACATTTTTCAAGAGAAAGGCTGATTCATTAAGACGCTCTGAAATGGTATTGTACTTGAAATCTGTCGTAGAGAAGATCGTCGCATCAGGCATAAACGTAACCTTGGTACCTGTCTTAGACTTGGACGCTGTACCGATTTTCTTTAAGGTCGTGACAGGTTTTCCCCCATTTTCAAAACGTTGCTTGTAAACTGCGCCATCACGGGTGATTTCAACTTCTAACCAGCTAGAAAGAGCATTGACGACAGAAGAGCCTACCCCGTGAAGTCCACCAGATGTTTTGTAGCCTCCTTGACCGAATTTTCCTCCAGCGTGGAGAATAGTAAAGATAACCTCAACAGTTGGAATCCCCATAGCGTGCATTCCCGTCGGCATCCCACGACCATGGTCTTGCACAGTCAAACTCCCGTCTTTATTGATGGTCACATCAATACGGTCACCAAACCCAGACAAGGCTTCATCGACAGCATTGTCGACGATTTCCCAGACGAGGTGGTGGAGACCAGCGCCATCAGTTGATCCGATATACATCCCTGGACGTTTTCGAACCGCATCCAACCCTTCTAACACCTGAATGGCATCATCATTATAATTGTTAATATTGATTTCCTTTTTTGACACAAGGAACCTCCTATTCGTTCATCTTTACTATTCTACAGGTTTTCCAAGGATTTTGCAAAATTTTTCTTTCTCCGGTGTGACAATTTCAGAAGTGATTCTCTGCCTTTCTTCTCCATTTCATGATATAATAGGAGTATGATTACAATAGTTTTATTAATCCTAGCCTATCTGCTGGGTTCGATTCCGTCTGGTCTCTGGATTGGACAAGTATTCTTTCAAATCAATCTGCGAGAACATGGTTCTGGTAACACCGGGACAACCAACACCTTCCGAATTTTAGGCAAGAAAGCAGGTATGGCGACCTTTGTGATTGACTTTTTCAAAGGAACCCTAGCAACGCTACTTCCGATTCTCTTTCATCTGCAAGGTGTTTCACCTCTCATCTTTGGACTTTTGGCTGTCATTGGGCATACCTTCCCTATCTTTGCAGGATTTAAGGGTGGAAAGGCTGTCGCAACCAGTGCGGGAGTGATTTTCGGATTTGCGCCTGTCTTCTGTCTCTACCTTGCAGTTGTTTTCTTTGGAACTCTCTATCTTGGTAGTATGATTTCGCTGTCTAGTGTCACAGCATCTATCGCAGCCGTCATCGGAGTTCTACTCTTTCCACTTTTTGGTTTTATACTGAGTAACTACGACCCTCTCTTCATCGCCATTATCCTAGCTCTTGCTAGTTTGATTATCATTAGGCATAAAGATAATATCACACGCATCCAAAATAAAACTGAAAATCTTGTTCCTTGGGGACTGAACTTGACTCATCAAAATCCTAAAAAATAAAACGCCAGTTTGAACAGAACTGACGTTTTTTTGTATGCTTATTTTGATTTGATATAGTTGATACCATCTGCTTTTGGTGCAACTGCTTTTCCAAAGAAGGCTGCCAAGACAAGAATAGTCAAAACATAAGGTGCAATTTGCAGGTAAACCGCAGGCACTCCTTGTAGGAATGGCAACTGAGAACCGATAACAGCCAAACTTTGTGAAAGTCCAAAGAAGAGACTAGAAAGCATAGCACCGATAGGATTCCATTTACCAAAGATCATTGCAGCAAGAGCGATAAATCCAGGTCCAACAATAGTTGTCACTGAGAAGTTAACTGAGATGGATTGAGCATAAATCGCTCCCCCAATTCCACCCAAGAAACCTGAAATGATAACTCCTAGATATCTCATCTTGTAGACATTGATTCCCAATGTATCCGCTGCTTGAGGATGTTCACCGACAGAGCGGAGACGAAGACCAAAGCGAGTCTTGAAGAGGATAAACCAAGCAAGGAATGAGAAGGCAATCGCCAGATAACCAAGTAGACTTGTTGACTTGAAGAAGATATCACCAATCACTGGGATATTGGCCAAGACTGGGAAATCAAAGCGTCCAAAAGTCTGACTTAGATTGTCGGTTTGTCCTTTGTTATAAAGAACTTTCACTAAGAAAACAGCCAAGGCTGGCGCCATCAAGTTCAATACCGTACCGCTGACAACATGGTCTGCACGGAAATGAACCGTCGCTGCTGCGTGGATGATAGAGAAGAGGCCTCCAACCAATCCTGCAACTAGCAAAGATAGCCATGGAGTTGCTGCGCCAAATTGTTCTGCAAATTCAAGGTTAAAGACAACTCCAGAAAAGGCACCCATAACCATAATTCCTTCAAGGCCGACGTTTACCACACCACCACGTTCAGAGAAAACACCACCAATACTTGTAAAGATGAGGGGTGCTGAGTAAATCAGCATAGAAGACACCAAGAGGGTGAGCAAGGTTGTAATAGACATCTTTACTTACCTCCTTTAACTTGTTTTTTCGGTTTGACAAAGCGTTCGATAAGGTAATGAACACTGACAAAGAAGATAATAGACGCTGTTACAATGCTGACAAGCTCAGACGGTACCTGCGCCGCATTCATACCAGGAGCTCCAACTTGGAGAACACCAAACAGGAAGGCTGCAAAGAGAATACCGATTGGTGAGTTAGCCGCAAGCAGACTAACCGCCATCCCGTTAAATCCAACAGCTAAAGACGCCCCTTGAACATAGACGTTCTGGAAGGTTCCAAGTCCTTCAACAGCTCCACCAAGACCTGCCAAGGCACCTGAAATAATCATTGAGAGGATAATCGTTCTTTTTGCAGAAATACCAGCATATTCTGAAGCATGAGGATTAAGACCAACAGCACGGATTTCAAAACCAAGAGTTGTTTTCTTGAGCATGAACCAAATGACTGCAACGGCAATGAGAGCAAAGAAAATACCAATATTCATCCGCGAATTACCAGTCAACTCAGCCAACCAAGGTGTCTGATAGGTTGCATTAGCCCCAACACGAATGGTCGAATCTGTACTTTGCATAAAGTCTTTAGGGAAAGCATGGATAAAGGCATTCCCTACATACAAGACAATGTAGTTCATCATGATGGTTACGATAACCTCTGACGTCCCTAGATAAGCTCTAAGAATACCTGGAATCGCTCCGACAATCCCACCAGCAATCAAGGCAATCACGATAGTTGCTAAAATCATCAAAGGACGTGGCATATCTGGATGCGACAAGGCAAACCAACCACTAAGAATCCAACCTGCCAAAGCCTGACCAGGAAGTCCAACGTTAAAGAAGCCAGCACGACTGGCAACGGCAAAACCAAGACCAATCAAGACCAAAGGTCCCATGGCACGGAAGATTTCCCCAATTCCGCGTAGACTACCAAAGGCTGTATAGAACAATTCTTCATAGCCCCAAATAGCATCATAACCAAAGATCCACATGACAATGGCTCCAAGTAAAATTCCTAGGAAGACAGAAATCAAGGGAACCGAAATTTGTTGTAATTTTTTAGACATCACTCTTCTCCTTTCCCAAGTTTCCACCAGCCATCAAGACACCAAGTTCTTGTTTATTGGTTGTTTCTGGTGATACAATACCTTGAATCTTACCATCGTGGATAACAGCAATACGGTCTGAGACGTTTAAAATCTCATCCAACTCAAAGCTGACAACTAGGACAGCCTTGCCATTATCACGCTCTTCAATCAAGCGCCTGTGGATATATTCGATGGCACCGACATCCAACCCACGAGTTGGCTGGCTAACGATAAGGAGATCAGGATCTCGATCAATTTCACGAGCAATAATTGCTTTTTGTTGATTTCCTCCTGAGAGTGCAGCTGCAGGAACAAATTCGCTGGCAGCACGAACATCAAACTCTTCCATTAACTTTTTAGCATAAGAAGTAATATTTGAATAGTTCAAAATTCCATTTTTACTATGTGGTTCTTTGTAGTAGGTTTGAAGGGCAATATTTTCAGAAATCATCATTTCCAAAATCAAGCCATCACGGTGACGGTCTTCTGGAACGTGCCCAACACTCAACTCTGTAATTTGTCGTGGGTGCAAGCCTACAATTGAATCTCCTTTTAGCTCAATGCTACCAGATTCAACCTTGCGAAGACCTGTAATGGCTTGAATCAGTTCAGACTGACCATTTCCATCAATCCCTGCAATACCAACAATCTCTCCAGCACGAACATCCAAGGACATATTTTTCACAGCTGGGACACCGCGGTTTTCATTGACCACCAAATCTTTGATTGACAAGACCACTTCTTTTGGTTGAGAGGCTTGTTTCTCTGTTTTAAAGGAAACAGAACGACCTACCATCATTTCCGCCAAATCAGCATTGGTAGCTCCTGCAATTTCGACAGTTTCAATTGATTTCCCACGACGGATAACTGTAACGCGGTCAGAAACTGCTCGAATCTCGTCCAACTTGTGGGTAATCAAGATAATTGATTTTCCTTCTTTGACAAGATTTTTCAAAATAGCCATCAACTCATCAATTTCTGATGGAGTCAAGACAGCCGTTGGTTCATCAAAGATAAGGATATCAGCTCCCCGATAAAGGGTTTTTAAAATTTCTACACGTTGTTGGGCTCCAACTGAGATGTCTGCTACCTTGGCAGAAGGGTCAACAGCTAAGCCATAACGTTCAGAAAGAGCCTTGATTTCTTTACTAGCTCCAGCGATATCTAACACACCATTTTTAGTTAATTCACTTCCTAAAATGATGTTTTCAGCCACTGTGAAGGCTTCTACCAACATAAAGTGCTGGTGAACCATTCCGATTCCCAAGCTAGCTGCTTTAGAGGGGGAGTCGAGGTTAACAACTTGACCGTTGACCACAATTTCACCACTGGTTGGTTCAAGAAGCCCTGCTAACATATTCATTAGCGTGGACTTTCCAGCCCCATTTTCTCCTAAAAGTGCATGAATTTCACCTTTTCGTAGGTGCAGGTTGATTTTGTCGTTGGCAACAAATTCACCAAACACCTTGGTAATATCACGCATCTCAATGACATTTTCGTGTGCCATGTGCTCTTCCTTTCAGAGTCTTATTTTATTTCAATAAAACTTGCTAGTTTCTCTAGTAGCAAGCTTTACTGAGACAAAATGACTTTGTCTCAACTCTTAAAAAAGCGGCCCTTGGCCGCTTCCTAAGAAATGACTTCCATCCATTATTTTTCAGGAACTTTTACGCTTCCATCAAGGATTTTAGCTTTAGCATCTTCAACAGCTTTTTTACCTTCTTCTGAAAGGTTTGTTACTGCCAAGTCAACCCCTTTATCTTTCAATGAGTAAACGATCACTTGACCGCCAGGGAATTCACCTTTTTCTGCTTTGTTAGCAATATCTTTTACAGTTGTACCAACTTGTTTCAAAGTAGATACAAGAACGAAGTTTGATTCTTTACCATCTTTAGAAGTGTACTTACCTTCTCCTACTTGGTCACGGTCAACACCGATAACCCAAACTTTTTCATTTTCAGGACGGCTTTCGTTGAGTGATTTTGCTTCTGCAAAGACACCAGCACCTGTTCCACCTGCTGCTTGATAAACAACGTCTGCACCAGCTGCGTATTGTGCTGCTGCAATTGTTTTACCTTTAGCAGCATCACCAAATGAACCAGCATAGTCAACTTGTACTTTGATAGATGGATCTACTGACTCAACACCAGCTTTAAATCCAGCTGCAAAACGTGAGATAACTTCAGACTCAATACCACCTACAAAACCAACTTGTTTTGTTTTAGTTGTTTTAGCTGCTGCAACACCCGCAAGGTAAGCAGCTTCGTTATCAGCAAACGTTACGCTAGCAACATTCTTTTGATCTTTAATCACATCATCAATCAAGACATAGTTCAAATCAGAGTGGTCTTTTGCTGCTTCTTCAACCGCATTGTGAAGGGCAAAACCAACACCGAAGATTAGGTTGTAGCTTCCAGCAGCTTGTTGCAAGTTGTTAGCATAGTCAGCTTCACTTGTTGATTGGAAGTAAGTGAAACCTTTATCTTTTGAAAGATTATGTTCTTTACCCCAGTCTTGCAAACCTTCCCAAGCTGATTGGTTGAATGATTTGTCATCAACACCACCAGTATCAGTGACGATTGCTGCTTTTGTCTTCACATCAGAAGATGAAGCTGCGTTACGAGAAGAGCGGTTACCACATGCAGCAAGTCCAACTGCTGCCACTGCAACTAGACCAAGGCCTAGCCATTGTTTCTTGTTCATTACTGAACCTCCTAAATAAGATGTGCAACGATGTTGCAAGTATGGATTGGTTGGCCACAAGGACCGTGTCACTCAGAGAGCGACTCAGACTAGTTTAAGTCTGTAAAAGAGTATGGAAGTAATTCCCCGACCGTCATCTCGACCGTCGATTTATCTTTTGCGACCAAGGTCACTTTTAGATCTTGTTCAAAAAATTCAGCCATCACTTGGCGACAAGCACCACATGGCGAGATTGGTTTTTCTGTTTGTCCATAGACAATCAATTCTGAAAATTCTCTTTGGCCTTCAGAAACTGCTTTAAAAATCGCTGTACGTTCTCCACAGTTAGTCAAAGAATAACTAGCATTCTCGATATTGACACCTGTATAAATGTTCCCATCTTTCGCCACTAAAACAGCTCCGACTGGAAAGTGAGAACAAGGCACATAGGCTTTCTTGCTGGTTTCAATTGCTAGTTCAATCAACTCAGTAGTCGCCATCAGCCAATTCTCCTTTTAAAATGGCTACCCCAGCTGACGTTCCGATACGAGTCGCACCTGCTTCCACAAAGGCAAGAGCATCTGCATAAGAACGAGCTCCACCTGCAGCCTTGACACCCATATCAGGTCCAACTGTTTCACGCATTAATGTAACATCTGCTACCGTAGCGCCACCAGTCGAAAAGCCAGTTGAAGTTTTTACGAAGTCAGCTCCAGCTTTTTGGGCTAATTGACAAGCCACAATTTTTTCTTGATCTGTCAGAAGGCAAGCTTCAATAATGACTTTCACTAACTTGTCACTACTTGCTTCCACAACTGCTCGAATATCAGACTCAACCAAGGCTAAATCACCTGATTTGAGAGCCCCAACATTGATCACCATATCAATCTCATCCGCACCATTTTGGATAGCTTCTTTGGTTTCAAAAGCTTTCACGGCCGAAGTTGTTGCGCCCAAAGGGAAACCTACTACTGTGCAGACCTTGACATCTGTGCCTTCAAGCCCTTTTTTAGCATGTTCAACCCAGGTCGGATTAACACAAACACTGGCAAAATCATACTCTCTAGCTTCAGACAACAAACAATCAATTTGATTTTCTGTTGCATCTTGTTTTAAAAGCGTATGATCAATATATTTATTCAACTTCATATTCGGATTCTCCTGCGGTTTATGAGATAATTTCGATAATTTCTCTTAAACTCTGTACTCCATCATTTATTTTAACATATTTTTGAAAATCTGTAACTAGCTGAGGAGAAATTTTCCCATTTGTGTATACTTTTGCAACAATTTCGCCCTTTTGAACAGAATCTCCAACCTTCTTTTCAAAAACAATTCCTGTTTCATAGTCCAAGGCATCAGACTTGACTGCACGGCCAGCACCCAGTCTCATGGCATAAAGGCCAAATTCCATAGCGGGAAGAGCTGAAATGACACCCGTTTCCTGGGCAGGGATTTCTACCACATGGGCTACATTTACAGGACGATAAAGGTCTTCTAAATCTCCACCTTGGGCTTGGACCATCTCCTCAAACTTAGCCAGTGCTTGACCATTTTCAAGGTGTTGGAGAACTTCTTCAACTGTTTTATTTACATTTGCCAAACCAAGCATGATTTGAGCCAATTCACAGATAAAGTGGGTAATATCCTGACGGCCTTGACCTTGTAAAATCTCCAATGCTTCAAGGATCTCCAGACGATTTCCAATAGCACGCCCTAAAGGCTGGCTCATATCCGTAATCACTGCTACCGTCTTTCGACCAACTGCCTTACCAAGTTCCACCATGGTTTGAGCCAACTCACGCGCCTCATCAACCGTCTTCATGAAGGCACCCTCACCGACAGTCACGTCTAGCAAAATAGCATCCGCCCCTGCCGCAATTTTCTTGCTCATCACCGAACTCGCAATCAAAGGAATCGTGTCGACAGTTGCGGTCACATCACGAAGGGCGTAGAGAAGCTTATCTGCTTTGACAAGCTGGTCTGATTGCCCAATGACAGATACACCAATGTCCTGTACCTGACGAATAAAATCCTCTTGACTACGCTCTACTTGATAGCCCTTAATGGACTCCAATTTATCAATTGTCCCACCAGTATGGCCGAGACCACGACCACTCATTTTTGCCACAGGCACACCAAAGCTGGCAACAAGAGGAGCCAAAATCAAGGTCACCTTATCACCAACACCACCCGTAGAATGCTTGTCAACCTTAACCCCATCAATAACGGATAAATCAAACTCTTGCCCTGTCTTGACCATCTTCATAGTTAGGTCAGATATTTCTCGAGTCGTCATTCCTTTGAAATAAACAGCCATAGCAAAGGCAGACATCTGATAATCAGGGACAGTTCCTGACACATAGCCTTCTACCAGCCATTCAATTTCACTCGAAGTCAATTCTTGACCGTCTCGTTTCTTTTGAATTAAATCAACTGCTCTCATTCGTTCACACTTCTAAGGATATAGTATCCCTTATCTTTTTTGACAATCTCACAATTACCAAACACATCTTCCATCTTGGACTTGGCACTTGGAGCCCCTTGTTTCTTCTGAATAACGATTGTTAAATCCCCACCAGTTTCCAAAAAATCTTTACTTTTCTCAATGATTTCATGAACCACTTGCTTGCCTGCACGGATAGGAGGATTGGAAATGACATGGTCAAAATGTCCTTCAACTTGTTCATAGATGTTGGACTGGAAAATCGTCGCTTCTATTTTATTTCGTTCAGCATTTTGTCGCGCCAAATCCAAGGCACGATTGTTGATGTCGACCATGGTCGACTGAACTCCATAAGCCTTAGCTAAAGACAAGCCCAAAGGTCCGTAACCACAGCCTACATCAAGAACAGTTTCTCCTTGGTTGACCTCAAGACACTTGAGCAAGAGTTGACTCCCAAAGTCAATCATTTTCTTGCTAAAAACACCCGCATCCGTCAAAAAGGTCATTTTTTCTCCCAACAAGTCCACTCTCAACTCATGAATGTCGTGAGCAGCGTCAGGATTCTCTGCATAATACATTTTACTCATGAAACTATTTTACCATAATTTGACTTAAATTGTAAATCGTTTACAAATTGATCATAAAACGAAAAAGACTGAAGAAAGCTAGTAAACAAGACTTTTTCTTCAATCTCTTTTAACTTTTATAACCGAATAACAAAGCACGTAGGACTAGATATCTCATAGTCTATAGTCTGGCACATTTTTATTTCTTTACCTTCAAATGCTTCATTACCAACAAGATTCCCAACAAGATGTTTAGATAAAAGCCCAACTGATACGTTTTTGTCAGAATTTCCAAACTTGTCCAAAGTCGGATTAAATCTTCTAGTGACATGCGGAAGAAATAACCCTCTGTAGCAATCCATAGAACTAAAAAGACATAACTTCCAGCAGCAAACCATTTCGTCCACCGTTTTTTTAGGAAGAAAGCAATCAAGAGCGAACAGATAAAGACAGCTGTTACAATGGCATGTTCCATCAAAAAAGTAAAACCGTAATAGGTTTCCACAAAACGTCTACCATTATCCGCATTCGCTCCTTTTAAAAAAGGTAGTGCAAAACTTAAAATAAAACAGAGTTCCAGTATATAACTTTTTAAGATTTTCATAGTACACCTCCTATAAATTGTGAATCCCAAAGCCCCCTTTATTGGCTTATAAGTCAGGAGAAAGTAGCTCCTACCTCATCAAGAAATTGGTCAACCCTATCTACTTCTATTATACGATATTGGTTTACTATCATCAAGAAACCGCTTTATTTTTTTAGCTTTTTATGGTATGATAAACAAAATATCTAGGGGAAAACAAATGACCAACGAATTTTTACATTTTGAAAAAATCAGCCGCCAGACTTGGCAATCGTTACATCGAAAGACAACACCTCCTTTGACAGAAGAGGAATTAGAATCCATCAAGAGTTTTAATGACCAGATTAGCTTGCAGGATGTTACCGATGTCTATCTCCCCCTAGCCCATCTCATCCAGATTTACAAGCGTACCAAGGATGATTTGGCCTTTTCAAAAGGGATTTTCCTTCAACGTGAAAGCAAATCCCAGCCTTTTATCATTGGGGTTTCTGGGAGTGTTGCCGTTGGAAAATCCACAACCAGTCGCCTACTTCAAATCTTACTGTCCCGTACGCTTACAGATGCTAGGGTTGAGTTGGTAACAACCGATGGCTTTCTCTATCCCAACCAGACCTTGATTGAGCAAGGGATTCTAAATCGTAAGGGATTTCCTGAAAGCTATGATATGGAAGCTCTTCTCAACTTCCTGGATCACATCAAAAATGGACAAGATGTAGATATTCCTGTCTATTCTCATGAAGTCTACGACATCGTACCTGAGGAAAAGCAGAGCGTCAAAGCTGCTGATTTTGTCATTGTTGAGGGAATAAATGTCTTTCAAAATCCACAAAATGAGCGTCTCTACATTACTGACTTCTTTGACTTTTCCATCTATGTTGATGCTGCAGTCGATGACATCGAGAGTTGGTATCTAGACCGTTTCTTGAAAATGCTGAGCCTAGCCCAAAACGACCCTGATAGCTACTATTATCGTTTTACACAAATGCCGATTGGGGAAGTGGAATCCTTTGCCCATCAGGTCTGGACCAGTATCAATCTCACAAATCTACAAAATTATATTGAACCGACCAGAAATCGTGCGGAAGTGATTCTTCATAAAACAAAGAACCATGAAATCGATGAAATTTACTTAAAAAAATAATTTTCCCTTGTCAAAACGTAAGTTTTCAGATATAATGGTATAGTTAGTAAATATGGAGGTAAGAACATTGGCAAACATTAAATCAGCTATCAAACGTGCTGAATTGAACGTTAAACAAAACGAAAAGAACTCAGCTCAAAAATCAGCTATGCGTACTGCTATCAAAGCTTTCGAAGCAAACCCATCTGAAGAACTTTTCCGTGCTGCTAGCTCAGCTATCGATAAAGCAGAAACTAAAGGTTTGATTCACAAAAACAAAGCAAGCCGCGATAAAGCTCGTCTTTCAGCTAAACTTGCTAAATAAGAAACAGTCCATGAGGCTGTTTTTTTGTCCCCAAATAGGAAAAGGTAGAAAATGAAAATCGCAATCATCGGATATTCTGGTGCTGGTAAGTCAACTCTAGCTGAAAAGTTATCTCTCTACTACTCAATCCCAAAACTTCACATGGACACACTCCAATTTCAACCCGGTTGGCAAGACAGTGACCAAGAATGGATGTTGACCGAGATGAAAAGCTTTCTCACCAAGCATGAAGCTTGGATCACTGATGGGAATTATTCTTGGTGCTATTACGAAGAAAGAATGCAGGAAGCTGACCAAATCATCTTTCTTAATTTTTCGCCATTGACCTGTCTCTTTCGAGCTTTTAAGCGTTATTTCAAATACCGAGGCAAGGTCAGAGAAAGTATGGCAGCTGGTTGTCAAGAACAATTTAATTGGGAATTTATCAGATGGATTCTCTGGGATGGACGGAGCAAATCCGCTAAAGAACGCTACAAGTGGGTTCAAGAAACCTATCCAGATAAAGTTGTTATCCTTAGGTCTCAAAAGGAGATAGATTACTTTATAAAGACTCACGAAAACAAGAAGAAAAACCAACATGGATAATGTTAGTACTATTTGGAAGACAAATCCCCTTTTTGGAGCTATTTTCTCAAAATATTTTCTTCATTATTTACCAATCTATCCTATCTAAAACTCTGAATTCTATAGAAATGAAAAGGGACATTCACTGTCCCTTTTATCAATTTTTAGATTTTGAATATACAATAATAACAATCGCTAGGCCTCAAATCCTCTTTACTCATTTGGAATAAGTATAAGGGAAGACGGATATTATATTTAGCTTTCATAAATAATAGGTAATGGAATGATTGTTATAACCTTAATCTGAAAAAATAAAGGTTTCAGCTACTAAAAATGTGCAAGAAAAGCTTGATTTCATAAACTTTATCAGCTTCGTTGCTATAACCTCGTCCCCAGTCATACCTAGCCCCAAGTAATTTCCAATTGATAGCTGGCAAAGGGATATCCCTCTTGGTTTTGTAGTTGATAGTCTAAATGAATCTTTTGCCCATCAACTTCATAACGACTGGTTTGGATAATAAACTCCTGCATGCCCATGGGTGTAGGAATATAGGCCAAACTATCACTATCCTTTAGAAAGCGCATAATGGTCTTGGGATTGGAAAATCGGCTCATCACCAACTCTTGACCATGAAATTTAATCACTACTTTTTCCTTTTCCTCATTATAGAAAAGCAGGTAGCTATAATCTCCCTTTTCATGCACTTCCACATCATAAAGCTGATCAATCACTTCCAACTGCTCATCAAACTGAATCGTATTTCGCATCCGAATCTTCACATCAGGTCCTCTTTCTTATCTCTTGTCCTACTATTTTACCAAAAACTCTAGCTTTTTGCTATAATGGTCATATGAACGAAAAAGTATTCCGTGACCCCGTTCACAACTACATCCATGTCAATAATCAAATCATCTATGACTTGATTAATACAAAAGAATTTCAGCGTTTGCGTCGTATCAAACAACTGGGAACTTCCAGTTATACCTTCCACGGCGGGGAACACAGCCGCTTTTCCCACTGCTTGGGGGTCTATGAAATTGCACGACGAATCACGGAGATTTTTGAAGAAAAATATCCAGACGAATGGAATCCTTCTGAGTCTCTCTTGACCATGACCGCTGCCCTCCTACATGACCTTGGGCATGGTGCCTACTCGCATACTTTTGAACATCTCTTTGATACAGACCATGAAGCTATTACTCAAGAGATTATCCAAAGTCCTGAGACAGAAATTCACCAAGTCCTGCTACAAGTAGCGCCAGATTTTCCAGGAAAGGTGGCCAGTGTCATTGACCACACCTATTCTAACAAGCAGGTCGTGCAACTCATTTCCAGTCAGATTGACGCAGATCGCATGGACTATCTCTTGCGCGACTCCTATTTTACTGGAGCTTCCTATGGGGAATTTGACCTGACTCGCATCCTCCGAGTCATTCGTCCTGTCGCAAATGGTATCGCCTTTCAGCGCAATGGCATGCATGCTATCGAAGACTACGTCCTCAGTCGTTACCAGATGTATATGCAGGTCTATTTCCACCCAGCAACACGCGCCATGGAAGTTCTCCTACAGAATCTTCTCAAACGCGCCAAGGAACTCTATCCTAAAGACAAAGATTTCTTTTCACGAACTTCTCCACACCTCCTGCCTTTCTTTGAAAAAAATGTGACCTTGACTGACTATCTGGCTCTAGATGATGGTGTGATGAATACTTACTTCCAACTCTGGATGACCAGTCCTGACAAGATTCTTGCAGACCTGTCGCAACGCTTTGTCAACCGCAAGGTCTTTAAATCCATTACCTTTTCACAAGAAGACCAAGACCAACTTGCTAGCATGAGAAAATTGGTTGAGGACATCGGCTTTGATCCCGACTACTATACTGCTATTCATAAGAATTTTGACCTCCCTTATGATATCTATCGTCCCGAATCTGAAAATCCACGGACACAGATTGAGATTTTACAAAAAAATGGAGAACTGGCCGAACTCTCTAGCCTGTCTCCTATCGTCCAATCCCTTGCTGGCAGTCGCCACGGAGATAATCGTTTTTATTTTCCGAAAGAAATGTTGGACCAAAACAGCATCTTCGCAAGCATTACCCAGCAATTTTTACACTTGATTGAGAACGATCATTTTACCCCAAATAAAAACTAGAAGAGGAAATTTATGAGTATTAAACTAATCGCCGTCGATATCGATGGAACCCTAGTCAACAGCCAAAAGGAAATCACTCCTGAAGTCTTTTCTGCCATCCAAGATGCCAAAGAAGCTGGTGTCAAAGTCGTGATTGCAACTGGCCGTCCCATCGCAGGTGTTGCCAAACTTCTAGACGACTTGCAGTTGAGAGACGAGGGTGACTATGTTGTGACCTTCAACGGTGCCCTTGTCCAAGAAACTGCTACAGGAAATGAGATTATCAGTGAATCCTTGACCTATGAGGATTATCTGGATATGGAATTCCTCAGTCGCAAGCTAGGTGTCCACATGCACGCTATTACAAAGGACGGTATCTATACTGCCAATCGTAATATCGGAAAATATACAGTGCACGAATCAACCCTCGTCAGCATGCCTATTTTCTATCGTACACCTGAAGAAATGTCTGGCAAGGAAATCGTCAAATGTATGTTCATCGATGAACCAGAAATTCTCGATGCTGCGATTGAAAAGATACCAGCCGAATTTTACGAGCGCTACTCCATCAACAAATCTGCTCCTTTCTACCTCGAACTCCTTAAAAAGAATGTAGACAAGGGTTCAGCCATCACTCACCTAGCTGAAAAACTAGGATTGACCAAAGATCAAACCATGGCTATCGGTGACGAAGAAAATGACCGCGCCATGCTGGAAGTCGTTGGAAACCCTGTTGTCATGGAAAATGGAAATCCAAAAATCAAAAAAATCGCCAAATACATCACTAAATCTAACGATGAATCCGGCGTTGCCCATGCTATCCGTACATGGGTACTGTAAAAGGGTATGAATAGACGAAAACCGCTCGGCTGAGCGGTTTTTAGTATGAATATATCACAATGAGAATAAATCAAGAAATTGAATGGCTGTTATATCAAATGGAGACTTTATCACTCTGGTAATTCTACCTCCAAGCTCATATCCGAAAGTACAGCGAATCACTTCCTTTAGTCAAACATATAACTGAACAACATTGTTTATCTTCCTGCACTTTCATATTTTTTCAATCCTTTTCTAAAAATTGTACGACTGATAATAATCAAAAAAACTGTAAAAACTATTTGATAGAAAAATAGGTTCAATGTATCTTTCCCTAAAAATATTAATACTGCAGGATTGGCAATTAATAAATTGGGAACAAATAACATAGTGATCAATCTGTTAATACCTGTAAAAATATTATATGGATACTTAGAAATTCCAATATAATTCAAAAATACATCTACTTTTGAAAATTTAGTTGGGAACCAAAATGAACTAATCGTTATTAGAAACCAAATTGAATAATATATAATACAACCACACATTAAAGAAAGGATATAAAATAATATTTTTAATGAATTTAAATGTACATTTAAATTTCCATAACTTATAAAAATGATCGCAAGACCAAAAAAAGTATTCACGAATTGAACTAAATTAAATGATCTAAAAATATAGAACAACTGAGTATCAAACGGCCTCAATAAAATTTGATCCAAGTTACCACTCAAAATATCTGATTCTAAAATTCCCATACTTCTAATTAACAATCCCATCATAACTCCATCTACAATAGTGTAGGAACCTACCAAAAATAAAATTTGATAATAGTCCCAACCATTAAAAGAGTCTATGTTTAAGAAAATCAATCTAAAAAATACAATAGGTAAACCAATCCACAGTATCGACGAAAATAGACCACAAAAGAAGTCAAAATAAAAATTCATATCAGATTTAAAACCAAAATGAAGTAGCCTAAAAATTACTTTTATTCTAAACATTTTATCCTCCCACATTTGAGAAGTGCTCCACTCCTTTTCTCAATATGAATCTTGATATAATATAAAAAATGATGCACCAAATCAATTGAATACAAATAATTCTCAAATAGTCTATTAATTTATATGTATCATTACTAAACATCTGAAGCGGTTCATATACTAAGTATTTAAAAGGTAATACATCTAAAAACAGACGAAAATTATTTGAAAAAAAACTTAAAGGCAATAATATTCCTGATAAAAACTGAATTACTATTTCTTTAACAGTAAGGACAAAAAATATATTTTCTAACCAAAAAGAAAGCATACCTACACAACATGATATTAAAAACCATAGAACCATAGATAGAATAATTGCAATACTTCCTAAAATAAGAATTTCAATGGTTAATAACTCATTCTTGTAATAAACACTGGAGAATAAAATGACAGGAATGATGATAAATAATAAATGAGCAAGCCTATCTCCAAGCATTTTACAAAAATAATACTTATAAAAAGTAACAGGTTTTATTAATATGCTAAAAAAATTTCCTGAATGAACATCGTCATTGATTTCCCAATCAACTGGATAAAAAACAAAATATGAAAAAATTATAGTCCCCAAATAGTATTGAACCATTGAGGTAAAATCATATCCTGCTATATTTATCTGGTTACTCTGATATATATACGTCCATAAAAATACTGATATCATAATTTGTATACTTGCCTGTAACATTAACAATAGTACACTTGATTTATAGTTCAAAATAGATCGAAATGATATCAGAATAATAGACATTTCTTTTTTCAATTGTGCTCCTTTTTTGTAAAATAGTTTTGTAAAATAATTTCTTCTAAAGAAAGATTTGATATTTCAAAATCTTCTATATCTACAAGCTTATTGATTGATTCTAATGTCTCAAAGACAAAATCTCTAGGTATTTTTAGTATACATTCCGATTTTGTTTGAGAAATGACTACTACTCCTTTAACAGAGCATAACTCTGGTACAAAATCTAATGTCATTTTTATCTTTAAATATTTAAAATCAGAAAATTTAGATAAAATAACATCCATTGACTCCTGCAAAATAATTTTTCCTTTGTCAATGACGATTAATTCGTCACAAACAGACGAAATATCATCCATATCATGACTCGTTAAAATAATAGTAGTATGACATTCTTCATTCATTTTCTTTAAAAATGTTCTGATATCTTTTTTAGACTGTATATCTAACCCTATAGTAGGCTCGTCTAAAAATAATATTTCCGGACTTGTTAAAGATGCCGCGATAAACTCCATTTTCATTTTTTGTCCAAGAGAGAGGGTCCGGACCTGCTGGTAAAGCTGATCTTTTACATTCAACAAATTGCTTAATTCCTGAATTCGTTCTTGTAAAATCGCCGGTTCTACCTCATATAAAGTACCAATCAATTGAAAATAATCCATAGCCGAAACATCTTGAAATAACTGTAATTTATTTCCTACTACTATTGAAATTTTTTTTCTAAAATTTATACTTCTTTTAAATGGAATTTCTCCATTCACTTCTAATTTTCCGGAACTAGGATAAAGAGTCCCAGTCAACATTTTAATCGTTGTGGATTTACCAGCTCCATTACTCCCAATAAAGCCAACTATACTCCCTCTCTTAATCGTAAAACTAATATCTTGAACAGCTCGAATCGTTATTTGATTACGTTTCAAAAATCTCTTGATAAATGGGAGTCTTGAATCAAAATTATAAAAATTTTTAGATAAATTCTGAGCATTAATAACTATTTCACTCATATATCTCTCCTTTCGATAAAATATATTTACTTGTACTTTTTCCATACTTTACCAAAATGCTAAAGATTGAGCTAAAATCTTCGGGATGGGTAAAATAATAGATGTTAAATATATGTCTTCGTGTACTTCTGTTATTAAATCAATAATCCTCTGACTACTCTTAGAAGATATCAAAAATTCCGACCACAACGTTTCTTATTGATTTTATAACGGTTATAGTAATCATACATTTAAAGATTCAAATTCCATAATCCATTCCTTGCTATTCATAAATTACCTCCATTTTTTATAGTCAGTCTAATATCTACAATTTTCTATATAATATTATTGTATCATTATTTTATATATTCGTATATAAATAAGACAATATTCCTCATAACTAATTTACATTAAACAGAGATAAATCAGTCAAAAATTAATTATTTAACTAACATAGCGAGCATAAATAACTTATACCTATAAAGACTTACTCCTATGATCTACTTAACCTCATAATCATCAAAATCAAAACAAATATTTAGTCAAATTTTGGTCACACTTTGGTCAAAAATTCCAAAAATACTAAGTTATTTTAAATATTCTCCTTTTTTGTTAAAATTTCACCAGTTTCAGCATATAAAGGTAAATTATATCTTCTTACTTTTTTCCAAAACAGCAACAGCCTTATCAGAATATAAAACCATAGCTTCAATCCTCTTTTACATCATCTTCAATATCTAGTTTCACTTCAAAAGGAATACTTCTAGTTAAAACACATTGCTTCAAAAATAACTTTACAGCAGTTGTCATATCTAAACCTAATTCATTAAAAATTGCAGTTGCTTCTTTTTTTAAATCATCATCAACTCTAACAGCAATTTGTGGCATAGTATTTTCTCCTTTTTATTCTGTATGTCTATTGTATCACTTCCAGACAGACAAATTCAAATTTTTATACATATTAAATACAAAATAAAATAGACCAGCTTCCTGATCTACTTTATTCTATATTCATAAAAATCAAAACAAATTTTTGGTCAAATTTTGGTCAACGTTTGGTCAAAAAAACAAAATATACTATACTATTTTAAAAAACTAAATTGTGATGATTGCCTATAAATAAAGACTTTGAATATTCTTTATGTTTCTTTACGCTTCTTAAAATGCCCCCTGCAGGAATCGAACCTGCAACTACTCCTTAGGAGGGAGTTGTTATATCCATTGAACTAAGGGAGCTAGATAAAAACTCTGCTGAAAAAGCAGAGTTTTTTAGTCGAATTAACGACGGATTTCTTTGATACGAGCTGCTTTACCTTGAAGAGCACGCAAGTAGTACAATTTCGCACGACGTACTTTACCGTAACGAACAACTTCGATCTTTTCAACACGTGGAGTGTGGATTGGGAAGATACGCTCAACACCTACACCGTTAGAGATTTTACGAACTGTGTAGTTTTCTGAGATGCCAGCACCTTTACGTGCGATAACAACACCTTCAAAAATCTGGATACGTTCACGGTTACCTTCGACAACTTTCGCGTGTACACGAACAGTGTCACCAGGACGGAATGATGGGATATCTGTACGAAGTTGACCTTCAGTCAAGCTTTGGATTAATGGATTCATTTTATTCTCCTATCTTTGTCAATCTTGAGGAATCTTCCTCAGCGGATAAACTGTATTTTTGTGCGTCCATTACACACAAGATACAGTTTACCAAATTTCCACAAAAAAGTAAAGAAATTTATAGCAGAATTCCTAAAAAAATCGCAACCAAACCACCTAGGTAGGTCAAAGTCAAGTAAGAATAAAAAACCTTCCTATCACTTAACAGTCTTTGGAGTTCGTCATTCAAGGTCGAAAAAGTTGTTAAACCGCCACAAAAGCCAGTTGCTAAAATAGCATAGACTTCCTTGGATTCCACATGATTATAGAATAATCCAATCAAAAAACAACCTAGAAGATTGGCTATGAGCGTTCCGAGGGGCAATTTAGATGCTTGATTATAGCGGGAAAAGAAATACCGTACGAGCGCTCCTAAGCCACAAGCAATTGCAAGATAGACGATTACCATTTCTTCCTCCCTAGAAAATATGCCAAGAATAGGCCTCCACCAATGCTCAAAATCAAATACATGATCAAACTAAGATAACGCCCTGTATCCAGTAGTTTCACAGCATCAAGCATGAGACTGGAAAAAGTTGTCAGACCCCCACAAAAACCAGTCCCCAGTGCTAAAACCAAGCCCTTACTAGTCCCCTTATAAACCAGATAACCCTTAACAAGATAAACCAAGCAGAAAATGCCTAGATAGTTGACAAGAAGGGTTCCCCAAGGAAAATCTGGACTGGCTGGTAACCAAGTGGAAACCAGGTAACGAACCAGTCCACCCAACATGGAAGCTAGAAAAATCCCTAGCGGATAAAATTGTTCTTTTTTCATTTGATGTTTTGATCCTGATAATCACGCGAACGTTTGAGTATGTCCGAAAACGTTGCGACAATAGTCTCCTGATAACGCTTGTCCTCTACACGACTTCTAACCTTTTCAAAAATAATTGCTTCTCTCTTGGTATCTAAAATCGGTTTACCTGAAGCCTTCTTATAAGCGACAACCCCTTCAACTAAGTGCATTCGTTCTTCTAAGAGCTTGACGATTTGGTCGTCGATTTGATCAATTTCTTGACGAATAATATCTAAATCCATACAGTCTCCTCCTTTATTTGAATTATTGTATCAAAAAGCCACCAAATAGGCTAGTAAAATCCCAACTCTCGATAAGAAAAATGCACTGATTGATTACATCAGCGCACTTTTATACTTATCCTACTTTAGCAGCCAATTCTTCTGCGAATTGTTCCAAGCGTTCAATATCTTCTTCCTCGGCAGAAAGATCAACTTTAACACATTCTGAACCTTTTTCTGCTCCTGTCGCTACAAAAACGCGGTCAAAGTCATCGACAGCCTTACAGAATTCATCGTAGAAGGTATCTCCTGAGCCGACCACTCCGTAGATTTTACCATTCAAGTTGAGATCTGCTAGGTCTTCGTAGAAGTCCATCATCTCATCTGGCAATTCTCCATCACCATAAGTATAGGTCGCAACGATAGCGATGTCTGCTTCCAAAAAGTCTGAAGCGTCAACAGTTGTACATTCATCAACATCGACATCCAAGCCCAAGTCACGTAATTTGTCTGCTACAATATCTGCAATTTCTTCGGTATTACCTGTCATACTGGCAAATACAATTTTTGCTAATGCCATATCGTCCTCCTCAATTTATCTTTCTCCATTATATCACATCTTTTTCATTTTAAAAATAAAAATTCTTGTGCTACAATGAAATGAGAAAGAATTGAGGTTATTTATGGAAATTTGCCATCAAATTTTAGAAAAAATCAAAGAATACGATACGATTATCATTCATCGTCATATGAAACCAGACCCTGATGCCTTGGGAAGTCAGGTGGGATTGAAAGCTCTTCTCAAACATCATTTCCCAGAAAAAACCATCAAAGCAGTTGGTTTTGATGAACCAACTCTTACTTGGATGGCTGAAATGGATCTTGTTGAAGATAGTGTCTACCAAGGTGCACTTGTCATCGTCTGTGATACGGCGAATACTGCTCGTATCGATGATAAGCGCTATCGTCAAGGTGATTTTCTCATTAAAATTGATCACCATCCAAATGATGATGTATACGGTGACCTATCTTGGGTAGATACTAGTTCAAGTAGCGCTAGTGAGATGATTACCCTATTTGCCCAAACAACCCAACTGGCCTTATCAGATTGTGCTGCTGAGTTGCTCTTTGCAGGAATTATTGGTGATACAGGTCGATTCCTCTACCCTTCTACCACTGCACGGACCCTACGCATTGCTGCGTCTCTGAGAGAACATAAGTTTGACTTTTCGGCTCTTACTCGCAAAATGGACACTATGAGCTACAAAATTGCTAAACTTCAAGGCTACATCTACGACCATCTGGAAGTGGATGAAAATGGTGCAGCTCGCGTTATCCTGAGTCAAGAAGTCTTGAAACAATTCAATGTGACCGATGCGGAAACTGCAGCTATTGTCGGTGCACCTGGACGCATTGACAGTGTGAGTCTCTGGGGAATTTTTGTGGAGCAGGCTGATGGCCACTACCGCGTTCGCTTACGCAGTAAAATTCATCCTATCAATGAAGTTGCCAAAGAACATGATGGTGGAGGCCACCCTCTAGCAAGTGGTGCTAATTCCTATAGCCTAGAGGAAAACGAAATCATCTACCAAAAGTTAAAAAACTTGCTTAAAAACTGATAAAATACTTGCCAAACTTTTCAGAATCTGATAGACTAGTATGGTAACAATCTATGGCTCGCAAAGAGACCATGGCAGAAAGGAAATATTGCAAAATGAAAAAAGATATCCATCCAGAATATCGCCCAGTTGTCTTCATGGACACAACTACTGGTTACCAATTCCTTAGCGGTTCAACAAAACGCTCTAACGAAACAGTTGAGTTCGAAGGCGAAACTTACCCATTGATCCGTGTGGAAATTTCATCAGACTCACACCCATTCTACACTGGACGTCAAAAGTTCACTCAAGCAGATGGACGCGTGGATCGTTTCAACAAAAAATACGGTCTCAAATAATCAACCGCATTTATTGCTTAAAAACGTTGATACAAAGCCTTTTCCAAGAAATTGGATTTGGCTTTTTTTATTTTTAGTACCGTTTTTGGTACCGTCTTGGAAAACTAACCTTTTGCACTATCCAGGCAATCTACAAATTTTGTGATAGCTTTCTTCTCCCCTACTACTGTAGAATGGCTATAAGTATCCAAGGTCAACTGACTACTTGCATGCCCTAACCTTTTGGCTGCGTTAACAGGATCTACACACGTTTCAATCATCAAGATAGCATGAGTATGTCTGAAGCCATGAGGAGTTATATTCTTCAAGTCATTTTTCCTGATAATGGGCTATTGATAGTGCGGCAGCTGACAACCAACTGTCCTGTTAGGTACTGCATAGCGAGGGTTTCAATCATCATTTTTTCAATTTTTGTCCAGAGAAAATCTCTTGTGAATAGGCAATTAGAAGGCGTGGAAGTGACAATCTTCAAAGGTATTCACTACTTTTTCAATAGTAAAAACGAGATGGTCTTGTGGCAAGAAAGAACTGATTTCTAGTGATAAAGTTGTTTGATTTGTGTTATAATGAATATGCATGGGATAGCCTTTCTAAATGGTTTATTGAGCAATTCTATTTTACCAAGACTATCGCAACCATGCAAAAAAGCAACGGCAAATCCGTTGCTTTTTTGAAGATAAGAGACTATTGGCCCAGTCTATTTTTCTTGATTAAAATCTATATCTAGTATATAATCAATCTATAACGTATAGATTGGAGATATATCATGGCTATAACATTATCAAAACAATACAATTTTAAACTAAATGAAGCTACTATGGAACAAGCTCGAAATATTATCAAGGAAAAGGGAATGACAATGACAGATGCTATTTCTTTATTTGTGGAGCAAATAGTCCTGGAGCAAGATTTGCCTATTAAGACGGCCGAAGATCTACACAGAGAACAGTTGATTAAGGAATTACAAGCCCAATCTGAACGTGCCTTGAGAGAATACGAGGCAGGTGAAGGTACTTCTCTAAACAATATGAGGGTACGCTATGGCTTATAACGTGATTTCTTCAAAAGAGGTCGAGGAAGCTATCGACAATATACACGACTATATAGCTACGGTACTTCTATC